>NZ_VWPE01000006.1:0-101206 GCF_009829635.1 Actinomyces sp. zg328 | reverse complement strand
CGGCGCGCGGGGCGGGCCCGGCCGGACGGCCTCGCGGCCCCGGCGCGCGGGGCGGGCGCCGGTCAGATGTAGATGGTGGGATCGGTCATGAGCTCGGGATCGACCTTGGGGTCGCGCACGCGGCTGGGCACGCCGACCGCGACATGCCCCTGGGGGACGTTCTTGATGAGCACCGCGTTGGCGCCGATCTTCGCGCCGTCCTCCACGGTGACCGGCCCCAGCACCTTCGCCCCGGCCCCGATCTGCACGTTGTTGCCGATCGTGGGGTGGCGCTTGCCGGGGTTCATGGAGACCCCGCCGAGCGTGACCCCGTGGTACATGAGGACGTCGTCGCCCACCTCCGCGGTCTCGCCGATGACCACCCCCATGCCGTGGTCGATGAAGAAGCGCTCGCCGATCTTGGCGGCGGGGTGGATCTCGATGCCGGTGAGATTGCGGGCGGCCTGGGACAGGGCGCGGGCGGCGAAGCGGTGCCCGCCGTTCCACAGCCGGTGCGCGGCCCGGTAGGCCCACACGGCGTGAACACCGGGGTAGAGGAGGGCGACCTCGGCGCTCGTCCGGGCGGCCGGGTCCCTGCGCCGCGCGGTGGCGAGGTCCTCCTTGGCCTGCGCCAGTAGGGAGCGGTGGCTGTGGGACATGACTCTCCTCGGTCGGTGGGGCGCCCCGATCGGGCGCGGGGGGCGGCTCGCGCCGTCGCCCCATGCCCCAACGCCGACGGCGATGATCCTGTTCCCGGGACCACCGCCGTCGGCCTGGGGTGCGCCCTCAGGCGTTGTGGGGCGACGGGCGGCTCAGTTGAGGTACTCGGCGTACAGCGGCGTGGAGAGGTAACGCTCGCCGGTGTCAGGAAGGACGGTGACGATCGTCTTGCCCTCCAGCTCCGGGCGCTGGGAGAGCAGGTCGGCACCCGCCAGGGCGGCGCCGGAGGAGATGCCCACGAGCAGGCCCTCCTCGCGCGCGGCGCGGCGGGCGTAGGCCAGGGCGTCGTCGGAGGAGACGTGCAGGAGCTCGTCCCAGATCCCCTGGTCGAGGACCTCCGGGACGATGTTCGCGCCCAGGCCCTGGATCTTGTGCGGGTTCCAGTCGCCCTCCTGGAGGAAGGGGGACTCGGCGGGCTCGATGCCGAAGATCTTGACCTCCGGCAGCTCCTTGCGCAGCACCGTGCCCACGCCGGTGAGCGTGCCGCCGGTGCCGATGCCCGCGACGAAGACGTCGATCTTTCCGCCGGTGGCCTCGATGATCTCGCGAGCGGTGGTCTCACGGTGGACCTTGGGGTTGGCCGGGTTGGTGAACTGGGACGCCAGGATCGAGTTCGGGGTGGCGGCCTGGATCTCGGCGGCGCGCTTGGCGGCCCCGGCCACCCCGCCCTCGGTGGTCAGGACCAGCTCGGCGCCAAAGGCGCGCATGAGGGCCCGGCGCTCCTTGGAGAAGGTCTCCGGCATCGTGATGATGACCTTGTAGCCCAGGGCGGCCCCGACCATGGACAGGCCGACGCCGGTGTTGCCGCTCGTGGCCTCGATGATGGTCCCGCCGGGCTTGAGCTGTCCGGAGGCCTCGGCCGCGCGCACGATCGACAGGGCGATGCGGTCCTTGACGCTGCTGGCGGGCTCGAAAGCCTCGACCTTGGCCAGGACCGTGGCGGGGCCGGAGATGACGCGGTTGATGCGGACCAGCGGGGTGGAGCCGACGAGGTCGGTGACGTTCTCGGCGATGGAGGATGCGTGGGACATGGGTTCTCCTTGAGGTGTGAATGGTGCTCCGGGCCCATCGCGCTGACGCGCTCGGGGGCGTCCGGGAGGCGGAGGATGGTGAGGAATGATGGGGCGGTTCGCGGCCGCGATGGTGCAGGAATGGTCGAGGGGCCTGCGGTCCCGGAGCGCCGGGCATGCGCGCAGCGACGCGCGCACGTCTTGAGGAGCCTGGCGCTCTATCGACACAGGCTGCAGGAGGCGGACATCTCGCGCATGAGGCACGTGGCCGGCACGGGCATCATGGGGGTCCTCCTCTCGCGAATGGCGCCGTGAATGCGACATAACAACGGGCGCTGTGGGATAGACCCTAATGCCGCCCCGGTGGGGGGCGTCAAGCGGCTCGGATAGTGAGCGGGCCCGATCCGCCGTCAGCGGAGAGGGGGAAGCCCCGGGCGCAGCTCAGGCGGGTGATCACAGAGGTGATTCGACCAGTCTCGTGCCGGCCGGGGCCGGCCTGGCGCTGCCCGCGGTGAGCGAGGCGATGAGTTCGTCGGGGGAGGGGGCGCCGACCGGCGTGGACAGGAGGATGACGGCGTCGCTGGCCCCCCAGGACGTGCCCTCCACGGCCAGCGCGCCGTCGGCCGACCCCGCGGCGCGCAACTCGGCCTCCAGGCGGCCGGCCCGCGCCACCGGCACCCGCACCTCCCACAGCGCCCGCTCGCTGATGCTCACGCGCGCGGCCGCGGCGAGGGCCTGGGAGGTGGCCTCGGAGTAGGCGCGCACGAGCCCGCCGGTGCCCAGCAGGGTCCCCCCGAAGTAGCGGGTGACGACGACGGCCGCCCCGGTCAGCCCGCTGCCCCGCAGGACCTCCAGGATCGGCTGGCCGGCTGTGCCCGAGGGCTCGCCGTCGTCGCTGGAGCGCTCGATCGCGGGGGAGCCGGGGGAGGCAAGGGAGGCGGGGGAGGCGGGGGAGGCGCCCGGCTGGGGGACGATGAAGGCGGAGCAATGGTGGCGGGCGTCGGGGTAGCGGGAGCGGATGCGGGCGATGAAGGAGCGGGCGGCGTCCTCGTCATCGGCCCGCTCGGCGCGCGCCAGGAAGTGGGATCGCTTGACCTCCAGGTCCGTTTCAGGCTGCTCGCCCGGCGCGAGCGTCAGTCGATAGGGCGCGTGCGTCAGTCGACGGGGCCCGTGCGTCAGTCGATAGGGCGCGTGGCCGCCGGCGGGGGCGGGCTTGGGGCCGCTGGCGGGAATGGGGCCGCCGGCGGGGGCGGGTTTGGCGGGCTTGGGGCGCTCGACGGGCATGGCGGTATGGTCGCATGAGCGCCCCGGCGATCGCCGGGCTGGTGGCGGGCTGGTGCTGGACTGGTGCTGGGGCGCCCTGGAAGGGGCCTGGGCAGTGGTGGCGGGACAGTGGCGGGACAGTGGCGGTGCGGCGGCGGGGCAGCGGTCGTGGGTCAGCGGCGGTCGCGGGGCAATGGCGGCGGTGCGGCCGCGGGGGAGCGGTCGCGGGTCAGCGGCGGTCTCGGGGCAATGGTGGCGGTGCGGCCGCGGAGGGCTGACGCGCCCCACCGGCGTCACCGGGGTCCCCTCGTTGGCGGGCCCGCGGCCGCGGAGGGCTGACGGGACCGATGTCACAGCTCTGGGCGCCGTCGTCAACTGGAAGCGGCTCGTGCTGACTGGCTATGGTGTCCCCTGGTCCTGTTTGCCGGGATCGGAAGATCCCAAGGAGTTTGAGAGGAGCGGGCCCATGGCAGTGCCGAAGCGGAAGATGTCCCGCAGCAACACCCGCAACCGCCGCTCGCAGTGGAAGGCCGAGCTCCCCCAGCTCGACACCATCAAGGTGAACGGCCGTGAGATCAGCGTGCCCCGTCGTCTGGTGAAGGCCTACAAGACCGGTCTTCTCGAGCACTGACGCGGCAGCGGACGGTGGCGCCGTCCGCCTTCTGCGGGTGTAGCTCAATGGTAGAGCCTCTGCCTTCCAAGCAGATTGCGCGGGTTCGATTCCCGTCACCCGCTCGATGAGGCCAGCGGGGCGCCCTCCACGGAGGGCCGCCCCGCTGCCGCATCCTCGGGCTGTAGCGCAGCTTGGTAGCGCGCCTGCTTTGGGAGCAGGAGATCGCGGGTTCAAATCCCGCCAGCCCGACTCGCATGCCGCCCCGCGCCGTTCTCGCGCGGGGCGCAGGTGTTGTGGCTCATGGGGTGCAGGTGTCGGCTCACGGGGCGCAGTCGTTCTCGCGCGGGGCGCCCTCTGTTGCTTCGACGCGTGTTTTTCGCTGGTATCGCGGGTTTCTCTCGTATCAGCGGCGGTTCGCCTCGAGTTCGTCCCAGGGCGCGTCGTGGTGGTCTGACCGGGGGCGTCATGATGGCGCCGGATGGGCGCTCGCCGGGGCCCGGCACGGCTGGCTGGGCCGTCGTGGGCGTCGGTGGGACGTCTGCGGCATCGGTGGGCTGTCTGTGGCATCGGTGGGACGCTGAGAGCACTGCGGGGAGCGCTGCTTTGGACGTCCCGGTGCTGCTCTGGATGTCCCAACGTTGCTTTGGGCGTCCCAACGTTGCTTTGGGCGTCCCGGCGCTGCTTTGGGCGGTCCAGTGCTGCTGTGGGTGCCTGTGTGTTTGGGTGCTGGCTGGGTCGTCGTGGGCCTCGCTGGGCTGTTGTGGGTGCTGGCTGGGTCGTCGTGGGCGCCGTTGACCGTTCTGGGCGTCGTTCGGCTGTCGTGGGCATCGGTGGGCTGTCGTGGGCATCGGTGGGACGTCGGGAGTACTGCGGGGAGCGCTGCTTTGGGCGTCCCGGTGCTGCTTTGGGCGTCCCGGTGCTGCTGTGGGCGCCGGTGTGCTTGGGTGTCGTTCGGCCGTCGTGGGTGCTGGCTGGGCTGTTGAGAGCATCGGTGGGCTGTCGTGGGCATCGGTGGGTCGTTGAGAGTACTGCGGGGAGCGCTGCTTTGGGCGGTCCAGTGCTGCTCTGGATGCCCCAGCGCTGCTCTGGACGTCCCCGATGATCCCGACGCCGGGCGGGGAGCATCGCCGGGGCGCCTCCTCGTCGCCCGGTCGTTGGCGCTGGGTTCGTGGCTGGCCCCGCCACGGGCGTCGACGGCCTTCCCGGAGCACGTCCCGGGGGCCTCCGACCCCGTCGCGCATTCTTGAGCGAATTGGACTCAACTTCTGGGAATACCTGCCTGAGCGGTCCTGTTGGCACGGGTGTGAGCGGTCAAGGACCTACTCGGAGGCCTTCAGCGCCCCCGGCCCAGCGCCGTACGAACCATCCGACAACAACCGTGAGCTACCGCAGGAGGAACATCATGGCTCGCACCCTCAACCCCTTCCAGGACATGGACCGGCTCTTCACGGACCTCACCCGCAGCCCCGCCGCCGTCGGCATGCCGATGGACCTGTTCCGCGAGGGCGACACGTTCTACGCGGAGATCGACCTGCCCGGAGTCGACCCCGCCAGCGTGGACGTCGACGTCGATGACCGCACTCTCACCGTGCGTGCGGAGCGCAAGGCCACCGCGGGCGAGGGGGAGCGCTCCTGGCTGACTCGTGAGCGCCCGACGGGGACCTTCGCCCGTCAGCTCACGCTGGGCAGCCGAGTGGCCCTCGATCGCATCGAGGCCGAGTACTCCGACGGCGTGCTCCGCCTGACGATCCCCATGGCCGAGAATGCCAAGCCCCGCAAGATCAGCGTGGCCCACGGCGACAACTCGAAGGTCATCGAGGCCTGAGCGGGGATTGATCCGTCGGGCCGTCTGGGCCCCGGATCGGTGGTGGGCCGCGTCCTCGCGCGGGGGAGCGTCCTCGTGCAGGGGCGCGGCCCACGTCCTCGTGCGGGGGAGCGTCCCAACGCAGGGCTGCGTCCTCGCGCAGGGCCGCGGCCCCCCGCTCAGGATGCTCTCCGGGATCGGCGGGAAGCCGCATCCTCGTGCAGGGGCGCGGCCCACGTCCTCGTGCGGGGGCGCGGCCCCCCGCTCGGGATGCTCTCCGGGATCGGCGGGAAGCCGCGTCCCCGCGCAGGGCCGCCGCCTCGCGCAGGCCCACGTCCTCGCGCATCGCCGAGGGGGCTCGGCTGGCGGGTGAATGGCCGAACAGGTCCTCGCCCCGTGCGGCCGGTGCTAAGTTGAGGCGGACAAATCGTCCTGCCCCACCTTCCTCAGGAGCCCTGTCATGGCCACCGAGACCGAGCGCCAGTCCGTTATCGCCACCGCCCACCGCCGCTACGCCACTAGGGCCTTCGACCCTGACCGCCGCGTCTCGCCGGAGGACCTGCGCGCGATCCTGGAGGCCGGGCGCCTAGCCCCCTCGTCCTTCGGGTACGAGCCGTGGAAGTTCCTGGTGGTGCGCGACGAGGAACTGCGCGCCGAGCTCGCGCCCCTGGCCGTGGGCGCCGGCGCCGTCCTGCGCGGCGGGGCCGAGCTCGTCATCATCCTGTTCAAGAGGGGCGTGGTCCACGACAGCCCCCACGCCGCGCATATCGTCACCGACGTCCTCGGCGTCGACTTCGATCCCGACGCCGATCTGTCTCAGATGTTCAAGGGCTTCCAGGAGCAGTTGCTCGGCCTGTCCTCGCCCGAGGACGTCGATCACTGGGCCCAGCGGCAGACCTACATCGCGCTGGCCAACATGCTGTCGGCCGCCGCCGCCCTCGACATCGACTCCGTGCCCGTCGAGGGCTTCGCCGTGTCCGCAGTCACCGACCTGCTTGCGGCCCGGGGCCTGATCGATCCCGCCGAGTGGGGGGTGTCGGTGATGGCGGGCTTCGGGTACCGGGCCGAGGAGATCCGCCCCAAGCGCCGCCGCGATTACGACGAGGTCGTCCAGGTCATCGGCTGAGCCATGGGCCTGGCTGGCCAATCGGGGCGCGGTCCTGCGGGTGATGTCGGTTATGCCGATCTCGGTAGACCGGCGGAACCGTCACTGGGCTCAGGAGATAACTGAACCGTCCGGCTCTCGCGGAGGGGCGGCCTGAGCACACGATTTCTGGCGAGAGCGCGTGCCCGAGGGTGCGTCATCGTTCATGAAGTCGACCGCCTTCGTCATGAGGAACTGTCTCATATCCTCTCCTTTTACCTTCTTCCCATCTGCGATGAGTGCGCTCGGATCGATGAGCCAGGAATTACGGAGTTGGTGCTGAGGCGGTAACTCTCTCTTTCGCCATGGCCTCCTTGGGGGATGAGAACCTGCTGGCGAAGCCGGTTCGCGAACGACAGCCCCCTCGGGCACGATGAGGGCGGCGATTGCGGCCAGGTCGCGAGAGCCGATGTCGAGCGTCGGCGGCATCGTCTCGTATCTCAAAAGGTCCTGGACGATTCTCGTGCCGCTGCGATGAACGGCGACGAGGGTGAGATCGTTCAGAGCGCTCCGGCCTGTCCATTTTTGAGCAAGCAGCATTCTGTTTCGAGGTGCGCGCCCAAGGCTGTGAAAGACGAGGGAAGTCTGCCAGTGAAGACATGGCGCCCATCCTGCGAGCAGGACCGCCAGATCGACCCACGTGGGAGGGTGTTCAATGTTGTCGAGCACCACCAGTGCGGAAGTCAAAATAATCTCTAATGTGACGGTGATGAGGATTGTGAAAAATAGCCAGATCGTGAAGATCGTTCCGGTGCGCCTCATGATGATATTGGGGATCTCGTTAATGATGGTTCGCGTGGCCAATACGTTGAAGGCTCCAATCATGATTGCAAAAATTGTTAGGATCGCCGTGGGCTTTGGGTTGCCGTTGACAATAATGAGTGTTGACGTGCCGAGTATCGTGGGCCCGGCTAAGATGTTCCGCATGATGACGGGCTTCCGTGAAGGTGGGTGAGAGTGCTTGCTTGACGTGGGGGTAAAGCCATAGGAGGCATTGTGGTGGAGCCACAGGGAGAGATGAGAGAAGTTGGCTAGGGTGCGGGCGTAACTGCTCATAGTTCCGCTCGAGGACGCGGGGATGATCCTTGGGAGGAGTGAAATTGCCGCAGTGAGGATGGTCAGTGCTGCCGCGAGGACCGTCTCGTTCGAGTGGTCAATTTTACCATCGAGAACCACGCTCGCCCAGTACAGGGCCGAAAGGGCGCTGGCGGTGGAGCATAGAATTGTGAGGGTGGCAAGAATGATGGAATCCTTGCGCGCTTCGTTCATCACCTCTTTGAGCCATGCGTAATGAATGGCCGTGTTGTCGGGCCGCTTCCGGGGGTGTCGTGACGCGATGGCAAATGGGATTGTGAAGGTCGCTACAATCCCTTCGAATCCCCAGACCGCCTTACGGAAATCAGGTGATGAAAGTGAGGTCATGCCATCCAGTGCTGATTTCCAGGGGATGATCGTCAGTCCTTCTGCTGATCGCGTTGGCATTGTGGAATGGATGATGGATGGGAAGAGGGTAAAGCCTAACATCCCTGCGCAGATGAATAATGCTCTGAGGGTATATGTGAGGGCCCTTCGTGCGCTAAGGGGCTCGAAAAGCTCGGTGCTGAGAATTGGGGTATTGCCTCCTGTGGTGCGCTTGGAGTTCCCGGCGGAAGGCATGGCTTCTGAGAGTCGGAAGGCTCTTGGGGACGTTTCTGGGGCTTGAGGCGCTCGCCGGATCAGGCGGCCGATCATCTGTCGCATGCCCCTACCCTAGGGGTGGGTTACGACATGAATCCTGACTCGAAGGGGCGAGGCGGCGGCGTCGGAGCCGGTGTCCTAAGATCGGAGATGGTTGGGGCTGGACTGCCGACCTCGCCACGCGGGAAGATACGGGAGCGCTTCAGTGCCTCAACCGCCACGTGCGGGATTCGTTGGTATAGACGAGCATCGCGGTTTCCCCGTTCCGGGAGATGGCCCATGAGCTGGAGGGGCTCACGCACGAGTATCCGGGGCTTCGCGGCGGCACGATCCACACCGCGCAGGGCAGGGAGGCCGACGTCGTCTTCCTCGTCCTGGGAGGTGATCCTCATCGGCCGGGGGCCAAAGCGTGGGCGGCGCAGACGGTCAACCTTGTCAACGTCGCGGCGAGTCGCGCGAAGCGCCGGCTGTACGTCATTGGGGATCGGGCCGCGTGGGCGCAGCACAACTACTTCTCCCAGTTGTCAACGGCGCTGTCAGAGGGCGGGGATGGAGCGGTCAGGACGCCCAGCTGAAGCTCTCCTTCCCGCGCCGACCTCGAAGAAGCGCTTCACGATGCCGCGGTACTGGCCCGCGCAATCGACCTGGTAGGAGGCGAGGACCTCGGAGGGAGGGCTTGGAGTCGTGCGCGGTGCCCTGGGCGGCGCCGTGACCGAGGGCGACGACGGCGCCCACCCGCCCGGTGGTGGCGGCACGCGTGAGGGGCGCCAACGGGTGCGAGAATGGGGACTCGGGGAACACCGGGACGCGAGCCGAGGGATCACATGGATGCGAACGAGACAACGACCGACAGCGGTCGCGCCGAGGATGACGCCACCCAGGCGCCCGGGGTGGAGGCCTCAGGGGCCCTCGTCGAGGTCCTGCCCGGGCTGATGGTCGCCTACGGCGGGATCGACCTGAAGGCTCTTGGCGCCGAGGTACTCGACGTCGATATCACGGCCGCTCCTGACCTGTCGGATAAGGTCGCCGGTGCCCTCGCCGGGGCGAACCTCGTGGCGCAGGGGGCGCAGGCAACGCTGAGCGCTCGCGGGCTCGTGAGGCTGGCCCCCGAGACGCTCCAGGCGCTGAGGGCCGCTCATCCCGTCGTCGCCGACGGGTGGAACCTCGGGACGCTGGTGGGCAAGGGCGGACGATTCACCCAGTCCGTCCGGTGGCTGCCCGCCACCAGCGCGCAGGCGGCGACGGTCCTGGCGGGCCTGGGGCCGGCCCTGGTGCTCGCCGCGATCAGCGCCCAGGCCTCCGCCCTCGCCTCGACGGCGGACCGGATCGAGAGCAAGGTCGACGCGATTCTGGCCAAGTTGGAGAGGCGGGACCGCTCAGATCTCAAGGCGCTTCTCCGGGATGCGCGCCCGATCTTCGAAGAGATCTGCAAATCCGGGTTTGAGCACGCCGAGACGCGGAGCAGGATTGAAACGTTCGTCGGTCGCGGCGACCTTGGCAAAATGTACGAGCGGTACCTCGACAATGCTTGTGAGCACGTGGAGAAGAGTGTGCGAAGCGGTGCGGACCTACGTAAAACGTCAGGTCGGATCGCCTCCGACGTTCGTGCGCTCATCGCGGTGTGGCGGGCGTGCGATATCATCGGCATTCTGAGTATCGGTTCCCTTGCTAAGGCAGGAGCGGAGAAGGAGAAGTTACTCCTCTCCAGAGCCGAGGAGATCAATTCCGCTGTGGACCAGCGTCATGGTGAGGTGACCGCGGCCGTCTCCTCCCTGCGCTCGCGGGCCCACCTCCTCCTGATCGAGGAGGAGAACCCGGGTCGTGTAGGTGAGGCGAAGAAGCGCGTCGGGGGAACCGCGAAAAAGGTCGCCCAGAGGCTGCCCTTCCTAGAGACGGACAGTGCCCCGACGCTTCGTGACGCCGTCGGCACGATCGACAAGGCCATCGACTCCTTCGACGATGCGCGCCTCGCCGCTCCCGGGGAACTGATCCCAGAGATCCAGGACGGAGGCGCCAACGCGAAGAGCCTGTGTGAGGCACTGCGGTGGCTGCTCCCGGCCGACGAGGAACTCCTCGCCCTGGTGGAGGCCGACCAGGGTGCGAAGCACCTCGTCGTGACGAGCCAACGCTGGGGGCATGTCACGCTTCGCGACCTGCTGGCTCCACAGTCCGACGCCCTTAAGCCCTTGGAGGACCTGCGTTACGTCGTCGACTCCAAACTCAAGGACTCCAGGCGGCGCGTGGAGATCGTCACGCGCGAAGGTGTTACCCCCGTCGAGTTCAAGGGGGTAGAGGAGGGCACGGATCGCGCCAGCGCCGTCGACCGGACGCTCTCCCTGCTGCGAACCGCGATGAACCTGCCCGATGACGAGCGCGAGCACGACCCGCTCCTGTGCCAGCCACGGCCGGCTCGTGTCGTATTGCCGTCGGCGGACGCCTGACGGGACCGGGAGGAGCAATACGTGCAGGCGCTGGAGGTAGCGGTCGTCGCCATCACCGGACTCGTCCTGGTCCTGGCCGCCATCCGACGGCCCCGCCGAGGACGGTGGTGGCCGGAGGGGAGCCGGTGGCCCGCCCCCGAGACGGCGATGGCCATCGCACTGCTGGCGCCCCTCGTCCTCCACCTCCTCGTCGACGGCTACCGCACCGTCATGATCCCGGCCTACACGGTGTGCGCCGGCCTTCTCCTACTGCTCGGGCTGCGCGCCCGCAGGGCGGGCAGGATCCCGACCCTGTCCGAGGCGCGCCGGCACCCGCGGCTGCGAGCGCTGGGCCGCGTCATCACCGTGCTGCTCGGGCTCGTCGCGCTGGCCACATCGGCCCTCAGCGCCACCCTCCTGCCCGTCTTCGAGCTTCCCGCCCCCGAGGGCCCCTACGCCGTCGGACGCACCGACCTGCACCTGACCGATATGCGGCGTCAGGAGTGGGCCACCAGCGCCGACGACGACGTGCGTGAAGTGGTCGCCTCCGTCTGGTACCCCGCCGAACCCGCGGCCGCTCGCGGCGCCGCCACCGAGGTCCTCGGTGACGAGATCGCCCAGTCCGTCGCGGGCTCGGTTGCGGCCGCGGTGCCCTCCCTCAGGCCGGCGGCCGACGTGCTGGGCGCGCCGCTCGACCACCTCCAGCGGATCGCGACCCACGCGGTGCGCGACGCCGAGGCCGCAGCCCACGACGGGGACGGGTTCCCGGTCGTCCTGTACTCACCCGGGCTGGCCTCCAGCCGCTTCGAGAACGTGGCGCTCATGGAGGACCTGGCCAGTCGTGGCTACGTCGTCGTCGCCGTCGACCACCCCTACACCTCGGGGTCCGTGACCCTGGCGGGCGGCGCGGAGGCCACGGTCGACCCTGTGCTCCTGGGACCAGGGAGCGACGCCACGGTCAGAAAGAGGCTCAACGACTGGATCGACACCCGCGTGGAGGACCTGTCAACGGTCCTGGACCACCTGGCTGCGCTTGAGACGCGCCCCGGCAGCGTCCTCCAGGGCGTCATGGACCTGGAGACCGTGGGGGCGGTGGGCTTCTCCCTCGGGGGCGACACGGTGACGCAGGCGCTCACCCAGGAGCCCCGCCTGGACGCCGCCGTCAGCCTCGACGGCCCGTACCTGGGGAAGGTGTCGACGACGGGCGTGCCCGCCCCGTTCCTCAACGTCATCGCGGCGGACCACCTCACCGACCTCGAGCAGGACCTGGAGACCGAGCAGGAGACGGGCATAGCCAGCGACTCTCTCAACCGCTACCGGGGCACGATGTCGAGCGCGAGCGGCCCGGTGTGGGTGGCCTCCGTCGAGGGCACGACGCACTTGAGCCACACCGTGTTCCCGCTCATCTCCCCGATTCTCGGCGGCGAGGCCGGGACGGGACGCGCGCAGGTGGACACCGTTGAGACGCTGGTGGTCGACTTCCTCGACCACGCTCTCGCGGGCGCCCCGGCGCGCCTGCTCGGCCAGGGAGGAGACATCCCGCTGACGACCCGTTTCCTGCCCGACCCACGGGTGCCCAGGACCTGATCAGGACGCCGCCGAACTGGGGTGGCGGGGGCGATCCGCTTGGCTGTGAGCACTTGAGGCAGTAGCGCCCCGTGCAACGGTTCAGCCCGCCCCGGTTGGGAGCGGTCTGGTCTCTTTCTGGCTCAAGGAGGGCGGCGGTGAAGAGGCCGGAGCCGGAGACGCTGACTACAGCTCGTTGAGATAGTGGGGGCGCGCCTTCATGGAGTGAATGATCAACTCGTAACCGTCGTCAAAGACAAGGGATACGAGTTCCAAGAGGCGACCGGCCGGATCGACGGCGATCATGAGCCAACGACGCGGGTCATCCTCGTTGTCAAGCGGGCGCGAACTCAGTACGTGGGAGGCCGCATAGCGAACGGCGTTGTCATCGAGATGATCGCGGCGGTAGTGCTTGCGGGCCGAAGGATGCAGGTCAGGCACTGTGCGCCCACTCGCGCACGGCTGCTCGGACTGCGTCCGAGCGCGTGGCCAGGCCCTCGGCCTTGCCTCTGGCCATCAGCGCCGCGAGGGTGGCCTCGTCGAGTCGAACCGGAACAACGACACCAGGCCCCTCACCTACCGGCGGGCGGCCGCGACGCGCCCTGGGCAACTGTGACAGGTCGTAGCCGTCCTCGGCCTCGTCAGCCCAGGCCTGAATCTGCTCGTCGCTCACGATCCTGCCGTGAAGGAGATGCTCACCCACACACGTAGTGTATACGAAATACCTTTGAGGTGTGACGTGGGGACGGGCGCGTCACACTTGACCAGCGATCCCCTCCAGCAGCGGGCTGGCCTGCCCGCTCCAGGAGATGGCGAGCTGGTCGCGGGCGCGGGTGGCGGCCACGTACAGCAGGGAGCGCTCACGCAGGAGGGCGTCGTCGTGGTCGGCTTTCGAGTACTGCTGGTCGCGCAGCGCGCGGGGGATCGAGGCCTCTGAGACGTCGAAGAGCAGGACCTTGCGGAACTCCAGGCCCTTGGCGCGGTGCATGGTCATCACCACCGGGCGCCCCCGGCCTATCGCCTCCCTGTCCACCGGGCGCACATCGACGCCCCGCTCAGCCAGGCCCGTAGCAACCGCGTCGCGCTGATAGCGGTCGCGAACGAGGATCGCGATGCTCTGAGCACCCGCCTCGCGCTGCTCGCCTTGCTCCGTGAGCCAACCGCGCAGCAGCTGGGCGGCGTGGTCGAGCTCTTCGGCTCGGGACTGCGCGCGCAGCAGGACCGGTTCTGGCCCGGATCGTGGTGAGACGTACCGGTGCTCCTCGGCGCGCCCCTCCATGTCCTCATACGACCCGGCGTCAAGGATTTCGAAGGCGGCGCGCAGGTTCTGGCGGGTCGTGCGGTAATTGCGGGTCAGTCGCCGGGACCTGCCCCGGATATTGATCCCGTAGTGGCTTAGCGTGATCTTCTTGCCGTAGATCCGCTGGTGGGAGTCCTCGGCCAGGAAGAGGTCATTCGGCCCGGGCTCGACGAGCGCGCGCAGGAGCAGCAGGTGCGCCGGGCTGAGGTCCTGCGCCTCATCGACGAGCACATGATCGAAGGGCCGCGCCCCGCCCTGCGCCGCCTCGCCGTCGAGCCAAGCGGCGGCCAGGGCGAGCTGCTCGGCGAAGGAGGTGACGTCCAGTTCCGCGCTGCGGTCCCGGTAGCGCTCCATGGCCGCCCACACCGCGGCTCGCTTGCGACGATCGAGTGCCACGCCCCTACCCGGACGGCGCACGCGCAGGTACTGCTGGAGGGTCGTCACGTGCTGCGGCAGCACGACGAGCTCGTACTCGGAGGCGAGGAATTCCGCTGACTGGAGGCCGGCGGGCAATCCCTCACCCATCGATGCGAGAACGTCGTCCCATATGTCGTTCCTGGCGTATGCGAGGACTCGGGCGCGGTGCCGGCCCAGAACGAGCTCGGCGATCGGCGCGATGCCCTCCCCGGCCCGCTGGAGGATGGCCCGGGCCACCTTGTCCAGGCCGGAGACGAGCACGCCGGGCTCACCGACCTTCTGGGTGAGGGTCAGCCCCGGCTCCAGCTCGGCGAGCTGGCGGCGCAGGTCGTCAGCGAGGTTGCGCGTGAAAGTGGTCAGGAGGATGCGCGTGGCGTCCGCTCGTTGGCCACCACGGCCGCTCCCAGGAGCGTGGGAGTGAGCCAATACCCGCTTCATTCCGGCCATTCGCCCGGCCAGGGCGGCCGTTCGGTGCACGGTGACAACGGTCTTGCCCGTCCCGGCCCCACCGGAGATCCGCATCGGGCCGTTGGAATGCCGCTCCACCAGGTGGCGCTGCCGGGGGTGGAGGAAGAGCTGCCATTGCGCGAAGGTGAGGCCCTCGATGGCGCGGCGCAGGTCCTCATCGGTCTCCAGCCACGTGAAATCAGCGCGAGAAGCCCTGCGAAGCAGGCCCGCGATGACCTCGGCGTCAGAGGGTTCAGCGGTGACGTCCCGCGGGTGGAGGAGCTCGAAGTCCTCACGCACTCCCTCGATGCTCGTCCCCGTGGCCAGCGCCAGCAGCGCCTCGCCCTGCCAGGAGGGGGAGGCGGTGGCCGCCAGGTCGAGCAGCTCGGACTCTCGGCTGGCGGCGAGCGCCGCGGCGGCGAGGCGAACGTCGATGCCCAG
The DNA here is from genome assembly GCF_009829635.1 of Actinomyces sp. zg328. Classification (NCBI taxonomy): domain Bacteria; kingdom Bacillati; phylum Actinomycetota; class Actinomycetes; order Actinomycetales; family Actinomycetaceae; genus Actinomyces; species Actinomyces sp. zg328. The sequence goes on along the minus strand of NZ_VWPE01000006.1, from coordinate 86,405 downwards.
CTCGTCGCGCAGGGACTCCACCGTCAGACCATCCGGCCACACCGGACGATCATCACGCGTTGCCACGATGACGCCGGGCATCGCCGCCTCGGCCCCAGATGCCGGCGCCCCACTGGCAGCCCCAGGCCGGGTGGGGATGGAGGGCGCGGAAGGCGCGGAATCGGCCTCCATGCGGCGGCGCGCCTCAGCATTGCCGGCCTCGAGGCGCGCGGCCTCGCGGGCGATCTCCTCAGCCTCCTGCCGGGCGGCCTCCAAGCGGCGGCGGGCATTGTGGCGCGCTTGATCAACAGCATGATCGTCCTGGCCCGCGGCGTCACGCAGGTCGGTGATCTGAGCGGTGCCGTTGTACGGGTTGATGCCGACCGTCACTGTCCTGGCGATGGCGATGGCCTCGTCATGCGGCCAGATCCCGTGGATGACGTAGACGGGCTCGCCGCCGCCATCGAGCTCGAAGAGCACGGCCCGGTAGAAGTCGGTGACTCGGGCGGTGCGCACCCTGCGGTCCGCCGACTCCCTGATGGGCTCGACATGGAGACCAAGGCTCGTGGTCCCAGCGGAGAGCTTGGTGATGAAGGGACCGATCTTCGAGCGCAGGGAAGGATCCTTGTGAGTGGCGTCCTTGGCCTTGTTGCTGGGCCAGACGATGGCGGGCATATCAGCGTCCTTCCAGAAGCGAGCGGATCTCGTCGGCGGTGACGGCAGCATCATCCCCCACGGCTGTGACACGCCAACCGGCTTCTTGGAGTGCAGCGACCGCTGCGTCATCTGAGTCGAGTACGACGGCGACGCGCTGCTCCGGCCACGACAGCTCGGTCATGACACCGTTGGCCTCCTCCTCACCCTCCCGTGCGAAGCGCACCCCGGCCTCGGCCAGGTGGGGCAGGAGGGCCAGGACCTGGGGCGCGGCGAGCTCCCGGTCGACGCCGTCCCAGCCCAGGTCGGCCATCGCCCGCGTGCTGGGGCTGGCCTGGGAGGCGGCCCGCGTGCGCATCTGCTCCAGGGCCAGGCTCGTCGTCGTGATCTCCACGGGCACGTCCGCTAGGGCCAAGACGTTGCCGAGCCTCAGCCATGTCAGCCAGGCGTCGCGGTGCTCGGGTGTGGCCAGCGCCTGCTCGGAGTCGTCAATGACCAGGGCCATGCCGGTAGTGCTTGTGCCGCTGAGCTGGATGGCAAGGGCCACGTGCGGGCCGTGGAAGACGGCACCGGAGACCGACGTCGCGGGGGACAGCGGGGCGGGCAGGTCCTGGGTGGGCAAGAGCGCATGGACCGCTTCCCAGGTGGGGTCCGCTTCCGGGCGCGCGCCCGGCGCGTAGCTGAGGGCGGAGCCACCGAAGAAGGTGACGTGCCCGGCGGCACCGAGGACGAGCGGCCCCCCGATCGAGACAGCGAGAGCGGATAGGGCCGCTGACTGTGCGCCGACTCCGGTGGCGTCCTCGTGCAGCATGGCGGTGAGCAGTGCCATGGGTCCGCCGCGCCAGACCTCGATCGCCTCGTCGGTGACGGCGGCGGCGCGAGCCGCGACCAGGCTGCCGTTCTTGAGCGCGGCGGTGGCCTCATCACCGAGCCACTGCGGGTTCCACGGGCCGTCGAGGTCGGCTGCGGCGAGGGCGACGACCCGGTAGCCGTGGGCGCGCAGTGCGGCGCGCTTGCTCGCGTCGTCGGCGAGGCGGTTGTGCTGGCGGCTGGCGTGGTAGCTGAGCCCGTCGGTGTAGACGGCGATGGGGGAGCGCCCGCTCACGTGCAGGGCGGTGAAGTCGGGACGAGTACGCCCCACGTTGAGTTGGGGCCGCAGCCGCCACCGACCGCCGTCGAGCTCGAGGGCCGGCGCCCCTGAGGCATCGCCGATGACGCGCACGCTCATCCGGGCCGAGAGCAGCTTCTTGAGCTCGGTGCGGAAGCGCGCCTCCAGGGGGCTCTCGCCGTGCCCGGCGCGCACTTGCTCGTCGGTCACCGTCCACCGGGGCTCGGCCGGCTCGAGGTCCGCGGCGGGCTCGCCCGCGTCCAGGCCGAGGATGAGGCGCAGGGCGCGCAGGGCGGAGGCGCGGGAGATCTTCCCGAGGGTGTCGCTCATCGGGTAGGGCTGCAGGCAGCGGTGGCACAGGTCCTTGCCCTCAGCCGCGCAGGGGCAGGTCTCCAGGCGCTGGGCGGTGCGCGTCAGCAGGCTCCAGATGACGGTGGGATCCTCGAAATCGGTGAGGTAGCCAGTGCCTCCGGGCACGAGGTCGTGCACGAGCAGGGCCAGGCGGGTCTCGCCGGGGGAGCTATGGGGCACGGGATAGGGGACAGTGATCACGCCCAGGTGGTCGGGCGCACCGCCGGTGGTGATCTCCAGCCCGAGCTTGAGGGCGCTGGCCAGGGAGGCCACCCCGATCGGATCGGAGGCGAACTCCTGGGGAAGGACGAGCGCGATCGCCTCAGTGACGAGGTCGCGCATGAGATCGATCTGGATGACGTGCTCGCGCGGGTCGCCGCGGTGCTCGCACCAGGCGCGGTGCTCTCTTGGAGAAGAGGTCCCGGTGCTGGTGTCGAGCTTGCCGCAGGCCTCGCACAGACGGAAGCCGCGAGCGCGCACCGGTGAACTGCTGACCTGGTCGACGCACTGTCCCGGCAGGGCCCGTCCGGTGTTGAGCCATCGCAGGGGCAGGTTCCTGTACCGGCTGAGCCCGAGCCCGGTGGCCTCGACACTCCACTGCCTCTCAGCGCGCGTGGGGTCGAGATCGGCCAGGGGCAGGACCTCGAAGCTCAAGGAGGCCCGCTCGTCGCGAGCGTCGCCGATCCGGGCGTCGTCCCGGGCGACGTCGGCGAAGACACGGGTCAGGCGCAGGATGCGTCGGGCCCGCCCGACGTCGGCGATGCGGGTGTCCCCGCAGCGCGGGCACTGGCTCGGGGCGGAGGGCGGAGCGTCGGAGGGGCCGTCGTCCTGGACGTAGCCGCAGGAGGCGCAGGCCAGCCACCAGCGCGCCTGCGCAGCCAGGCCTGAGGAGTCCACCCCGTCGATGCGCATCTCCATGCCGTGGGTGTAGAAGGTAGCGCCGGGGGCCAGCTCGCGCAGGGCGTGGGTGGAGGCGCGGTCGAGGTCGTAGGGCTCGGTCTTGAACTCCTCAGTCTCCGGGTCGCGCCAGGAAACGCGGGCTGACAACCGGACGGCATCGTCGATGAGGGCGTAGTTGGGCAGGACGCCGTGCCGCTCAAGGGCTGAGACCCAGTGCTCGTCGCTCAGGTCGTGGAGCCGGGAGACGATTGCCTTGCGAGCGCCGGTGGCGGCGCGCCGGGCACGCTGGTCCTCCTCGGTGGCGTTGGGACCTTCGGTGGCGGCGATAAGCTCGGGCAGGGCTGTCTTGATCTGCTCATCCTGGTGGTTGAGCTGCTCAATCTCGGCCTGGTGCTCCCGGGCGGCCCGTTCAAGCATGAGGCGAGGGCCGGCCCCGTCGTCGGCGCTCACCCAGTCCGTGAGCCGGTCCAGCGCGGGTGTGCGGTCGGCGAAGGTGCTGGTGAAGGCGGCGGCGAGTAGCTGCCCGTCGCGGCTGATCCGTTCGCTCAGGGCGCCGATGAGCGTGTCGTGCCCGCGCGTGGCCAGGGCGACGGATGCGGTGGCCCGCTGCCTGCGCCCGCCGGGAACCGCGGGGTGGCCCTCACGGGTGAGAGTGTCGATGACGTAGGCCAGGAACTGGCGGCGCAGTATCTCCTCGGCGCCCAGATAGGTCGATGGCGGGGCGACAGCGCCGTCGAGCAGGTGGGCGGGGTCCTCCAGGAGGCGGATCTGGTTGGGGAGCCCGCGAACGTAGGCCAGTGCGAGGGCGGAGCCGCTGCGGCGGCCAGCGCGACCGACCCGCTGCACGTAGGAGGCGACCGTGTCCGGCAGGGAGCCGAGCATGACGGTGGACAGATCCCCGATGTCGATGCCCATCTCCAGGGTGGGGGTGGCCACGAGGACGTTGGGGTCTCCGGGCTGCTGGATGGGGCGCTTGAACCCTTGCTCGACTGCGGCCCGCTTGTTGGCGCCAAGCAGGGAGGTGTGCTCGTGGGCGTCCACCCGCCGCACGTGTGTGGCCGTGTACATGCTGCGGTAGAAGCTGTCGGCGGGGTGCTGGGTGGCGGCCAGGCGCCCGGGGCAGCGGGCGACCAGGCAAGGCGCGCCGGTGAGCTGCCCGACGGTGGCGCGCGCGGCGGGCAGTTGACTGCGGCAGGTGTCGCACACGAGGAGGAGCTCCTCCTCACAGCCGTCCGGCAGTGGGGTGAGGACGATCCGGTCGGCGGGGATGCCGTAGACGGTGCCGCCGGAAGTGGTGCGGGTGGTTGACAGGATGCCGGCCTCGGCCAGGCGGGCGAGCAGGGCGGCGGCGAGGCGCGCCGCGTGGGAGCTAGTGACGCTTAGGCAGGTGCGAGCCCAGCTGGCGTACCACGACTGTGCGTTGGTGACCTGAACGAAGGCCGAGTGACGGGTGTCGATGCGCCCACCGACCTGCGGGAAAGAGGGCGCGGAGCGTCCGGTGGGGAAAGCGGGCTGCCCCTGGCCGCGATCGCGCTTGTACCAGATCCACAGGCGCCCGCCGTCCTCCTTCTTGTAGGTCTTCAGCCACTCGTGGTCGATGGCGCCGTCGCGACGCATGCGCTCCAGCGTGCCGCGGACCCAGGCGAGCAGGTCGGCCTCGGTGAGGGCCCCCAGGCCGGGCAGGGTGTCGTGGTATTGGCCCCGGCCGCCGTCCAGGGCTGCTCGGGCGATCCGGACCAGGTCCGTGGGCCGACCGGCGTCCACGTGGACGGTCAGGGATCCGGTGGCCTCCAGGGTGCGGCCGTACGTGGATTGGAGGCCCACCTCCAGGGCGATGTCGAACAGGAGGCGACGGCGCACGTACTTCGCGGCGGTTCGGCGTTCGCCGGGGCGGGAGCTGGGGTCCCAGTAGGGCTTGAACCGCGGGTGCTCGGCGAGAGCGGCGGGGACCAGGCGGTAACGGTCGAAGGCGTCTGCCGCCGCGGCGTCGAGGGTGGCGTCGGCCCAGTCGGTCAGGGTCGTCTCGGTGTTGAGGGCGCCGCGCAGTGCGGAGCGCAGGCTCATGGTGTGGGAGCGCTGGTCGACGAAGCCGGCCCGGTGGGCGGCGTCCTGGACGGAGTCGGTGAAGATGAGAGCGCGCTTGTCGGCGTCGTCGAGGGCGTCGTCGCCGAAGAGGGTGGTGAGGCTGACGGATAGGAGGGTGGCGACGGCGGAGCCGAGGAAGCGGATGGAGTCCGCGGTCCCGCAGGAGGGGCAGACGTCGTGGGTGGTGTCGTCGGCGATGGAGCGCTCGTCGCCGGTGAGGACGAGGACGGGCAGGTAGCGGCCCTCGCGGGCCTCCAAGGATCCCTCCTCGGGGATGCGGGTGAGCAACTCGCGGTCGGCGACGGAGTACCAGCGAAGCCCGGGATGGTGTCGGGCCGGATCCGGCTCCCCGGCCTCGACCCGGCGACGGTAGTCGGCCTCCTCCCCGGGGGCGGCGAGCAGTGCGCGGAAGCGGGTGTCGCCGAGGAGCCGGTCGCGGCGCACCTCGCTCTGGTCGACCTTCTCCCCCTGACCCGTGGGGGCGAGGCTGATGCCCCATCCGGAGCGGCCGCAGGAGCGGCAGTACAGGGCGGGGCGGGCGGGGACCTCCTGGGATGACTGGTCGGCGGAATCGGACCAGCGGAACGCGGGGCGGGTATCGAGGAGACGGTCCACGCGAGTGACTTCACGGATCCACAGGGTGATCTCGACGCCTACGGCGCCGCGGTCAGGGGCGCCGTTCAGCCCCGCCCGGATTGCGGACAGAGCGGCGAGGAGCACTGCCAGGGCTTGACGGCCGATGGCGGGGTCGGTGAGCTGGGCGGGGGAGAGGGCGGAGGCGGCGATCTCGGCCAGGGGCGTGGCGCGCTTGGCGCGGCTGATCAGATCGATGACGTCGGGGTGAGCCTGGATGGCGTGGGCGAGATCGGTGGTGGTGAGGCCTGCGATGCGGTCGGCGGGCTGGCTCTCCTGCGGCCGGTAGAGGATGGGGGCAATGTCGGCGAGGAGTCGCTCGGGGTGGGTGACGGGCCTGCGGGCGAGGCCGGCCAGGCGAGTGAGGTCGGCGGGGGGCAGCGCGGTGAGGCGGCGGGCTTTCAGGCCGAGGGCGGTGGTGGCCTTCTTGTGGGGTTCCGCCCAGGCGTCGAGGCTGGTGCGGGTCTCGGTGATCACGGCCTCGGTGGGCAGATCGGCGCCGAAGACGTCGCGGGCGAAGGCGAGCATGCGGGTGGGGTCCCCGTTGTCGCCGAGGGTGGCGGAGGTGGCCACGGGGCAGAGGGGGCCCAGCGGGGAGCGGTCGTAGTCGGCCTGGCGGGGGTCGTCGTCGGCCAGGTGGGCGCGCAGGGTGAGGCCGAGGCGTCGCAGGAGCATGGCGACGTCGGTACCTTGGGCGCCGTCGTAGGTGTGGAACTCGTCGAGGACGAGGTAGGTGAGGGAGGAGGCGGACGCGCTCCACAGGGCCCTGTCCTCTGGGCGCAAGAGGAGGTGGTCGAGCATCTTGTAGTTGGTCAGGAGGATGTCCGGCGGGTCGTCGCGGATGACGTGACGGTCGGTGATGAGGGAGGAGGGGGTGACGCGCGCGGTCGGGGCGGCAGAGGCGTCACCGGTGTAGAGGGCGGCGCGGATGCCGGTGAGCGAGGCATCGGAGGTGAGGAGACGGGCGAGGCGACCGGCCTGGTCGGAGGCCAGGGCGTTCATGGGGTAGAGGATGAGGGCCTTGAGGCCGGTGACGCCTTCGGCGCGGGCGCGCAGCACGTGGTCGAGCACGGGGTGGAGGAAGGCCTCGGTCTTGCCGGAGCCGGTGCCCGTGGTGATGAGGGTGGGCTGGGGGCGGTGGCCGTTCTTGGTGGTGAGGCGCTGGTAGGCCTGTTCCTGATGGCGGTAGGGCGTGAGGCCTGGGTCCCAGTCAAGGGCCTCGGAGCGGGCGCTCGCCGGGACGTAGGGCAGGCGGAGGCGGACGAAGGGGCCGACGAAGACGCCGTCGTCCTCGTCGTGGAGGAAGCCGGTGAGGGCGCGCCGGGGCTCGGCATCCGTCAGCGCGAAGGTCGTTGAGAGGTAGTCGACGACGGCGGTGCGGATGCGCTCGGCCTGGAGGCTGGGGAGCAGGAGGGGCATGGTGCTGTGGTCAAGGGCAGAGAAAGACGGTGGCTGGTGATGGGCTCGTGGGCCTGAGACGAGGCTAGCGCAGTGACGCGAAGCCGTAGGCCTGGCTGCCGAGCGAGGGTGTCTGTGCTGGAGGCCCAGTCCACCTGGCTGTCATGTGCTCCCGGTCAACGCTTCCTCTTGATGGGCCCGAAGTCGAGGGGGTGTGGCCGTACATGCGGGCGTGCGTGAGGTGTCGAGGTTCTGGCGTCGATGACCCCCATGGGGTACATTTGTTGCAGTAAACCTGCGTCATCCGGATCGAGGTTGTGATGCTGCGGTACTTGCGGGTCCAGAACTGGAAGTCCTACTACGAGCCTGTTGAGTTCACGATGGTGGCTACGCGTGAGCGCCGCCATGGTGAGCGCCTGGCGAAGGTCGGTCGCTCCCGGATCCTGCCTGTGGCGGCGGTCTACGGGGCAAACGCCTCGGGCAAGTCCACGCTTGTCGACGCGTTGGAGGCGTTACGGGGTCTCATCCTTCAGGCACGGCCCGTCGGGGCGATGCTGCGGCTGACGCCCCACCTGCTCAAGGGTGCGGGCGAGCCGACGTCGTTCACCATCGAGTTCGTCACCGGCGCACCTCGGCCGGATGGTGTGGGTGAGGACCGCGTGTTCCTGTACGAGGTCGTTGCCGACCGGCGTCGTATCCATCGTGAGTCCCTCGTTGAGGTGCGTACGCGAACCGAGGAGGTGATCTTCGAGCGTGACGAGAACGGGGTCGAGCTGTACGGGGACCTCGACGAGGACGTGAGGGCGAACGCGCACAAGACGGTGATCGCGGACAACGAGACCTTCCTCGGCGTGCTGGGCGGGGATACTGGTGTGCTGGGCGCGGACACCGAGAGCGCCGTGGCTCTCGCCTACGGATGGTTCGCCCGGAATCTCGCGGTCATCCACCCGGGGGCTGAGTACGTGCACCTGCCGAGCCGGTTGGACGTCGACGCCGTCTTCGCCGACGCGATGAACGCTGGTCTGACGCGGGCGGACACGGGCATCTCAAGGCTGGACTTCGAGGACATGCGCGTTGGAGCCCTGTCGATACCCGGTGATGTGGTGAATGAGTTTGTTGAGCTGCTGCGGGAGGCGGGTGGCACCGTCATGCTCGCGACGAGCGATGGCGACCATGCCCTCTTGACCCTCGATGACGACGGGGAGCCGGTGGTGCGACGGCTGGTCGCGCACCACGAGGTCGAGACGGGACCGGGCGCACAAGACCGGCGGTCCTTCAGCCTGCCTCTGCGTGAGGAGTCCGATGGGACTCGGCGCTTCATGAACCTCCTGCCGATCCTCTTCCAACTGCGGGCGGTGGATGAGCGCAGCGTATTCGTCGTGGACGAGCTGGAGAACTCCATGCACCCCCGGCTCACGGAGGAGCTCATCGCCTCCTTCCTTGATGGGCTGGGTCCGGGCGGACGTCGCCAGCTCATCTTCACGACGCACGAGATCCAGCTCATGCGCGCCGACCTGCTGCGCCGTGACGAGATCTGGCTCGCTGACAAGGTCGATGGTCAGTCCGAGCTGACGCGGGTGTCGGACTATGCCGACGTGGGGGTTCGCAAGGACGCTGATCTCCTGGGTTTCTATATGTCCGGCCGCATCGGCGGCGTCCCCCGGGGCTGAGGGGCGGTCGTGGCCAAGAAGCGCAAGACGTCATGGAAGGACGTAGGGCGAGGCTCGCGTCGAACGGGCGTGCGGCAGCCTCGTGAGGTCATCGACCTCATCGTCGAGGGCGCGACGGAGAAGGCCTACCTGCAAGCGCTTCTGGATCACAGGTACCCTGGCGTGTTCGCCCCGCAGTGGCATCGCTCGGGATCGGCGGCTTCTCGCACCTCTCTCAAGGGTCTGTTGGACAAGGCGCGGCGGGCGGAACGTGAGGGACGTTGCCAGGGGGTGATCTGGGTGGTGTGCGACGTCGATAAGAACGAGGTGCATCGCGAGTTGCTTGAGAAGTGGCGGAAGGATAGCCCCGCTCATCGGAGCGCCCTCCAGGCGGTGTCGATCGAGGGCTGGATTCTTCAGCACCTCACAAAGCCGTCTCGACCGACGAGCAGTGGGGAAGCCCTCAGTCTCGTCAGCAAGCAGTGGGAAGACTATGCGAAGGGCAGGATGATCCCGGCGTGGTTGATTGAGCAGACGGATGAGGCGTGCCGGCGGGAGTCTGTCTTCCTTGATGGTGCGCGGAATGACGGAGTGTGGCCGATGGATCGCTCATCTCAACTACCGCTTCTCATCGCCTACCTGGATGAGCAGGCTCGGGTGCGAAGGCAGAATCCCCCGGGGTAGGTGGGGTGTGTCCTTGAGGCGGTGCGGGCAGGAGGCGCGGCATTAGACGGAGATGTTCTACGCCTCCTTCCACTCATCGGTGGTCCTCGATTCCATGACCGGCCAGAACTACCCCACAACTCAAATCCTGTTTGCCAAAATTGGTCGGATTCGCCGGGTGATCGATGAGTTGTATCAAGCGGGCAAACGAAAGGCCACCCTCTGCCTCATCGAGTGCGATCTTTGTTCGTTCTCCAACCTTGTTCCGCAGCAGGCCCGTCTTGGGAGCGAGGCGCGGATCGATGAACTCAGTCAAGGCCATAGCGGGCGCGGGCGCGGGCCACCAGCTCGTCAGAATCGATGCGACCGGCGATGTACTCGCGGGCGTCCTGGCGGCCGGATTCCGTCACTGTCAGGCCCTCCATCTCAACGCTGTGGATTGCCTCGGCCACGCGCAGGTCCCGCTCGGCCTCAGTCGTCGCGATCGTTGCAGCCTCAGTGACCACGGGATGCTCCTCTCCTTCGGCACTGGGTGCATTATACCTGGTTCCCCGAAAACCGGCCAAGGACGGCTTTGACGGCTCTTCTCAATCGGGGGTGTAGTGGTGGTGTGAGCTGGGTGCGGCGTGTCGGTGGTGGGGTAGGGGGCGGGGTCTTCCGATGATGGGAACTCTGACACAACCGATCCGGAAGACCTCGACGTGCCCAACGCTACCTTCACCGCGCCTAACCTGACTGCCTTCGCTGGCCTGGACGACCTGGGTCTTGAGGTCACCGGCCAGCGCATTGAGGCCGAGCGTGCGGTGCTGGCCTGGCGGGTTCTTGAGCCCGACGACTAGTGCCGGCGCTGCGGGTGCAAGGGGGGGGCGCGTGAGGCGGTGACCCGGTCTCTGGCGCGCCTCTGGTATGGCGTCCCACCACGCTGGCGGTGCGGGTGCGCAGGTACCGTTGCGCCGGTTGCGGCCACGTGTGGCGCCAGAGCACGCAGGCGGCGGCCCAGCCGCGCTCGAAGATCTCCCGGGCTCACCTGAGGTGGGCCCTGAGCGGGATCGTGGTGCAGCACCTGTCCATGGCCCGGGTGGCCCAGGGCCTTGGTGTGTCGTGGAGCACGGCCAACGAGGCGGTCCTGGCCGAGGGCAGGCGCGTGCTGATCGACAGGCCGGGCCGGTTCGACGGCGTCAGGGTCATCGGGGTCGACGATTCGCCCGCGCGCTGCGCTCTCAAGCGGGAGGCGTCCCCTCTTGTATGGCGTCACACCAGGTCCGAGGACACGTACGTCACGGTGGTCATCGACCTGACCCCACTGCGCCAGGGCACGGGTCCGGCCCGTCTGCTTGACATGGTCCCCGGGCGCTCCACGCAGGTGTTCAAGGCCTGGCTAGCCTCACGTCCCCAGGCCTGGAGGCAGGGCATCGAGGTGGTCGCCATGAACGGCTTCACCGGGTTCAAGACCGCTGCCAGCGAGGATCTGGCCGACGCCAAGGCGGTGCTGGACCCCTTCCACGTGGTGCACCTGGCCGGTGACGCGCTCGACTCCTGCCGCCGGCGTATCCAGCAGCAGCTGCACGGGCGGCGGGGACGTGCTGGTGACCCCCTGTACAAGACGCGCCGCACCCTGCACACCGGCGAGGACCTGCTCACCGACAACCAGCGCACCCGCCTGGAGGAACTGCTCGCCAACGACGAGCACACCGCGCTGGAGATCACCTGGTGGATCTACCATAGGATGATCGCCGCCTACCGCCATCGTGACAGGGCCCAGGGCAAAGAGACTCATGCTCAAGCTGATCACCAGCATCTCGCACGGCGTGCCACCCGAGTTGAGCGAGGTCACCGCCCTGGGGCGCACGCTGCACAGACGCGCCTCCCACGTGCTGGCCTACTTCGACCACCCCCGCACCTCCAACGGCCCCACCGAAGCTGTCAACGGCTGCCTGGAGCACCTACGCCCCGCCGCGCTCGGTTTTCGCAACCTCACCAACTACATCGCCCGCTCACTGCTACAAGCCGGCGGGTTCCGCCCCCTGCTACACCCTGGATCGTGAAGAGCCGGTATGAGCCACCAAGCGGTCAACGAACGCTTTGCGCACAGGTGAGTGGTGGTAAGGGCGTTCGAAGACCCGCTCGACGAGGTTCAGAATGATAATGCTAGGAAGAGATCAGATATCCAGGGTGCTAAGATCTGTCGTTCCGCTCAGCAAGCCGCAGAACCGTCTGGCGCGAGTGATGGCAACGTAAGTGATGCAGTCCTCTTCCTCATGCTCATCAAGGCCTGATTTGAGCGCATCAACTTGGTCTTGAGACAGTACGACTCCAACGCGCTCCCACTCCCGCCCTTTAGCTTGGAAAACCGTGAGGCCAGGGATGAGTGAAGGCAGCCGAAGTCTCTCTGCCAGTCTCGAAAGTTGCATACGAAAGTCGGACTCCTTCCGTTTGTCGGGGCGCCTTGGCTTGCGGACTCCCAAACTCTTGACTGCCTCGAGTAAATCTTCGAGGACTTCGGCTTCGTCCTTAGCGGCAATCAGGCTCGCGACCAGGGGTGCGAATAACTCATCTTGCTCCTTCTGAAAATTCTCGCGGTCTAGTCCTAGTTTTGTGATAGCCGCCTCGCGTCCGTATGATGTTGTGCCTAGACGGGTGCGTGTGGCAACGTCGAGAAAGAGGTTCATTGCCGCGTCAGTCGCATTATTCACCGTTCGGAAAGCAAGTGGAAGAACGTTGTTTCCGGCAGTCCATAGTTGTGTCCAGTTTCGGGCAAGTGCGACGTCGACCTCGCTGCTGTCGATGTCTGGTAAAGTGATGCCGATTCTGGCACGTAGAGTTGCTGCCAGTTGAGGCATCTGGTCGCCAGTATACCTGAAAGACTCTGGTTGCTCATACTCAATAAATGGGTCGGAAGTGTTATGTAATAGTCTCTTTACGGCTTCGGGCTCTGCGCCTCGCCACCTATATAGCGCTTGCCAGGGGTCACCAACAAGGGTGATCGATAGGCCGCCCTCAGCGGCGAGGTAGACGATGTGGAGATCGAGGGTGTTTCCGTCGTATACCTCGTCGACTACCAAAGCCCGATAGTTTTCGGAAAGCCAATTGACTGTGACTTCCTTCAATTCGTCGACCTGCATGGCTGAATGGAGAATCGAGCGAACGTCCTCGTGGCTGACCGTCCCGGCATCAAGAATCGTTTGATGGTCAGCGAACTTGCTGATCCCAGCTTCTGGTTTCGTTACCTTCCGACGCCTCGAAACGACGCAATTGTTGTTGTCAAGGCAGGCGAAGCGCTTGCAATCTCCATCCGTCAGGAATCGAAATCCCGTATATGCGCGGTAGTCGTCGCAGACATCAAGCTTTGTGGTCTTGTTGGGCCAGGTGATTCTTTCTTCTCTAAGAAGAAATGTGAGGAGGTCAACGTGAAGCTGATCGAAGGTGACGACATGATGGGGAGTAGTGATGCACTTGCTGCCCCACCGGAGCTCGATACGGTGACGTAACTCAGCCGCAGCGGCACGGTTGAATGTGAGGCCGACTACACCGCGGAGATCGCCCGGCTGATACCGCAAGTAGCCGTATCTTTCTGCCGCGATAGTGGTCTTTCCGCTGCCTGGTGCTGAAATAACGTTAACGAGTCGATCGGTCGCGGCTGCGGCAAGTGCCTGAGCGTTCGTGAGCTGAACCATTGGTATGCTCAGAATATGTTGCCTGAAGGGGATAGGGTGGGCTCCGTGCTGTCGTACAGCCAAGTGAACATTTCGTTGATGTGGCTTGGGATGACGACAGTGCTCAGGTTTTGGTCGATCAGTCGCGCAATGGCAAGGGCAAACTTGCCCTTGTGTTTCGGTTGGCTGGTGAAAAATTCATCGACGGTCTCGGTGCTTACTGGAATAGGTGGGTTGAGTCCACATTTTTTAAATGCAGCCTCGACGAGGGATTCGTTACCGCTGACAAGTGAGGGCTCAAGGGTTGGCTGAGACCAGAAGAAGCGTGCGGTCTCGGCGTTGAGATGTGAGTGCCATGCAGGAGGTGGTGGGCTGGGGAGTGGAGTGCCACGCAAGTCCGTGTCTGCTAGGGCTGCAACGCGAGTGACAAGTTCGTAAGTAGGCGTCGCGAGCAGGCGAATTGGCTATTGTCCGATCTTGTGGCCGAGAGGAAGAATAGCAAGAGAGTCAATGAAGCCGGTTTGTTGAGGATCACCGCCGGCCCACGCACGGCCAAGCAGCCTGAGAATGTTCGCCTCAGTGACGCCCTCGACAATGAGAACTCTGTCGGCAAACAACGCGGATGAGCGAGTTGCGTCGAGGTGAAGCCGAGTCTGCTGAAACAATTCGGTTTTAAGGCCCCTGCTCAATGGAAGATCTACGAGTCGACGTGAGAGCGTGCAGTTATTGGGATCCTTCCGCACGATTGTCAGTTCTTCGGCGTTACAGGCTGAGGCGAGCTCCGCTGAGTGTGTCGTCACAATGATCTGAATGTCTGGGCGTTCTTTAACCAAGGTGCGCAGATAGCGGATGAGTCCGTACTGAAGTTGTGGGTGAAGATGCGCCTCCGGTTCCTCGATCAAGACCGTTGCATGGAAGAGTTCTGGATAGAAGGAGTCTGCATCGGAATCTGCGGCCATTGCCGTCTGTGCGAGCCTCTGTCTCGCAGCCTCGGCGCGTTCATCTTTGCTCTCTATTTCTGCGTCTGTATCGCCGTTCTCGCTCGGATGATCATCAGACGGTAGAGTGCTTCCTGCATCTGGGATTCCGGCGAGGGTAACGGCAATGTGGAGCAGGTTCACATACCCGAGGCTAGACACCTGGAGGCGGCGGGCTGTCGCGCGTTCTGGTATGAGCGCTACAAGCATTTCGAACACTCGGGCCAGATAGGTGTCATCGACTGTCTGTGTGCCTACGAATGCGTGATGCTCTTGGACGCCTCCACTGATGATTCTGAGGTTCTCAGCGATGCGGTCTTCGACGTTCGCCACGAGCGGATGATTTGTGAGTGAGTCAAGCATGCCTTCAGCTTTGGCTCTCAAAGATTGAAGTCCGTCGGTTTTGGGGTGTCTACGTTCGTCGGCGCGGAGCAATTCGAGGAGGATGCGGGCGTCACGTCGTGAGAGATCGTCGATCGGGTTCCGAAGTGCTGGCAGGTGTACCAATCGAATACTTTCGTACTCATCGGTCGGTTCGTTGGGACGCCCTGCACGGACCTGGCCAAGCGAGCGTTCGAGTGGACGGGCCCATCGCGGTGCTGCGAGACCACGCCGCTTTCGATACTTTCCAAATGCGCCTTCTCGGGAAGGGTCTTCCTCGAATTCGTAGTCTACGCGGACTGACCGCGGCGCGACGCCCAAGGCTGTTGCGTCGATAGGTGCGAGTCGAGGAAAGTGGCGTGGATGGGCTAGAGCTATCGCCTCGTTGATCGTTGTCTTCCCGGCGCCATTGGCGCCGAGAATCAGAGAGAAGCGTCCGCTCAGTTCGCAAACAATTGGCGTGTTTGCCGCCGCGCGGTAACCCTCGATTGTTATGCGTTTGAGATACATAAGTCACCTGACTGAGTCTATCGTTGGTCGAATGGCAGGACGCTGCTTTTGTGGTTGTATTTCTACATTTGTTGAGTAAGGATGTTGTGGATGCGGTGGAAGTCGGATTCGCGGTCGCGGGTGCGGAAGGGGAGGGAGTACACATATTTTACGCCCGAGCCGGGGTGGGGGTGGGTGCGCTCCGATACTGGCATGGCGTCATCCGAGTCCGGGCGGCCGCGCTTCGCCCAGGCCTGGCGCACCACAGTCGGCACCTGCCGGCCGTTCGCATCATAGACGTACGCGCCCTGGCCACGGCCATGGTCATAGTCGTACAGCACCGCGAACTGCGTCCGATAGATCGTGCACAGATCCTCCACCGGCACCCCCAGCGTCATCGCCACCATCACATCGATCTCTGCCTGAGCATTCCGACGATCCTCCGCCCGACGCAACGGCACGTCCCGCGTCCACACCGGGCCCACCGGACGCTCATCGTGGCGCTTCAAAATTGGCGCGTCATCGAGGAAAGAGTCCTCCCAGCACTGCGCCCACAGGTCCGCGTATGCATCAGTCACGCAGTTGAGACGGAGTGTGCGGAGAATGACCTTGTGACTCAACGGGTTGTCAGGTGGAAGGGTGGGCAGGAGATTGAAATCGTTGCCGCGGATGTCGTTGCGTGCACGTGAACGAATCTGAAAGTCGGCGAGAAGAGTTGACGCTAGGGCTGACACAAGAGCGGTGGTTGACAGCCCAGTGGCCGGTGCTGCTGTGGAGAATACGGCGTCCACATGCGCAACTCCGGGAGGGATGATCGCCGGGATGAGGGTGCGCTCGCCGGTGTTGGCGGCCATGCGGCGCCACGCGATGCGGTAATGGTTGCGGGCGGAGGACTCGCCCCAGTGGGTATAGAGGCGCTCGTACGTGGCGCGGTCGCCTGCCGGCTTGTACTGGGTCACCGGCCGGGCGCCCGCAGGAAGAGCCTCAAACTCTGTCGCAGTCCAGTCTTGCTGGTGACGCATGGTCTCGTTCGCGGCCTTGTACAGTGGAGTGGAGACATAGAGGTGTGGCCCCTGGAGGATGGCGTCCTCCCACGCTGCTTCGCCCCAGGTTTTGATGAAGAGACCCTTCGAAAAATCGGCTGTCTCATGCCAACCTGCGGAGAACTCCAGCCCGAGCCTGCTGATCCGCGGATGCGATGCGAGGTTGGCCAGCGTGCGTGCTGCCGCCGAGTTGACGGTCGAGACCATAGGGGTGGAGCGCCAGTCCTCGGCCTCGGTCACGGCCTGCCAGGTCCGCAAGACCGACTCGTCTACCCGTTGGATACGGGACGCATGGGGGCGCAGGTCCCACGTGCCCGTATGGGGATCCTTGAAGCCTGGTTCTTCGCCACTGCCGTCGTGGGCAAGCGACCGCAGGACGGTCTCCGGCTGGTAAAGCGATGTCGCATGGGCGAATGAGGGCATACGCTCAGTCCCATAGATATGGACGCCGTATGACTTTTGGTGCTGAATGTCGAACAGTGACAGCTCGTTGATGAACTGCCAGTGCCGGCGCAGGTGCCGGTAGGTAGCGGCACGGAGCTCGGAAGTCTTGGCGTCCGCGAAGTGCGTCTCCATGTGGATGAGACTGGAGATGCCCCGCTCACTCTGGTGCTCCCACACCTGGCACATGAAGGCCCGATAGAGATCGGGCTGACCGCTCAGCAGCGGATAGATGCTCGCATCGCTCAGCAGCTCGGACTGGACGATGACTTCCGTCGTACCGTCGATCACCAGGTCCCGCACACCGTCGCGCGCCAGCGTCGCAGGCAGACGCGCGTTCTTGGCAGCAACCGAGGGCTTGCTGGTCAAGGTCCACCACGGGTCGGCTTCCGCCAGCAGGGCATTGACGTCTGTGCGCGGCCGCACCCACGGCGGGTTGCCCACCTGGAGGTCGAAGCCACCACGGGCGAAAACGGGGGCGAAGTCGAGTTCCCAGTGGAAGAAGCCCTGTTCGGCAGCTGTCTTGCGCACCACCTCCAGCCAGCGGTTCTCCGGGTCAGCGAAAATGGCTGTGACCGGGCGGGCGCCGGCAAAGCCCAGCTCGACGGCCTCCACATCCTCCAACTGAGCCCAGGTGGAGGCCTCAGCCAACGTCCCATCAGTGCCCTTGACTTCCTTGAGGGCCTTTCCGACAATCCCCTCCAGGGCATCGAGCCACTGCTCCAGCGTCGGCGGAGCCACGTTCGTCGTCAGCGGCCAGTACCACAGGGCACACCACGCATCCATCACCAGGCGCAGGCGCCGGTACGCCGAGTCCTCATCAGCCAGGTAGGCCTCAATCTGCTCACGGCTCACGCCCGAACTGGCGGAAGGAGCCGACTGCTGCCCCCACAGGTCGATGCGCCGGGAAGCCTCCGCCTGGGCCACCCGCAGGCGCCGCAGGCTCAGCTCCCACAGCACCTCTACGCGCCGCGCCAGCGCCGTCAGCCGCCGCACCTGCACCGCCGTCGGCGCCTTCGTCACCTCCTTGCGCCAGGTCTTGAGAGCCTTCAGACGCTCAGCGTCCACGAGGTCCCGCACCTGCGTGGGCACCTCCACCGCGCTGCCCCAGCCCCTGGCCGGCAGGAGGAAGTGGTGGATGCGATCCGACACGTCCACGGCCCCACCCAGGCGGCGGGCGCCGTCGTCGCCATCCAGCGCCTTGGCCACCCGACTGAGCGGCTCAGCCACCGGCGCGCTCCTCAGCCACGCGCCCTTCTTCAGTTGGGAGAGCGAGTACAAGGCCCGCTTGGCGCCCACGAGCGAGTTGCCGCGGCGCAGGCGCAGACCGAACCACGGCGCCGCCAGGCCCTCCACCATCGTGTCCAGCCACAGGGAGACCTCCGCCAGCTCCACCGCCGTCGCATTGAGGTCCACCCCATACACCTGGTGCAGCGCCAGGTACGCCTTGACTTTCGCCAACTCGCGGGGACGCTCCTGCGGATCCACCCGCCGGCCCAGCTCACGCTCTCGGCGCGCCAGGTACTGCTCCGCCAACTGACGCACCGCCTCGATCGCGAAGGCCCCCGAACCCAGCGCCGGCTCACACACCGTCAGCTCCAGCACCTCCTCAGCCGTCGTCGTGCGCCCATCACGGTCCAGCAACTCGGCCAGCGCCTGCTGCACCGTGAAGCGGGTGAGCACCTCCGGGGTGTAGAAGGAGGCCGAGCGCTGCCGGTCCCGGCCCGAGAGCCTAAAGACGAACTCGCCCGCCTCATACGTCACGTTCCGGCGCTCCCCGGTGACCTCATCGGCCACCGTCACGAAGTCGTGCTCATCCAGGCCCTCCATGACGTCACGCGGCACCACCCACGAGCCCTTCGAGGCGTCCCCGCCCGGGGCCACCTCCCACAGGCGCTGCCTGGCGAAGGAACCCGTGTAGCTCATGAGGCCCTCATAGACCGCGCCCAGCTGGTTGATGCCCAGCTCCACGTAGGAGATGAAGCCGCGACCCGCCTTGCCGCCCTCCTTCGTCAGCAGCAGGCTGCGCAGCACCCGCAGCATCGCCGCGTTGCCCAGCCCCACCTCGTCGATGAGCGCCGTCGCCTCAGGGCGGAACAAGTCCGCGCGCATCGGCTGGAACACCAGGCCGTCCACCGGCTCCCCGGCCTCAACGCCCGCCGCCCGGGCGTCATGCCCCTGATCCACCAGGGTGAACAGCAGGCCCAGGGACTCATAGATGTGCGTGCCCGACTGGGAGGACTCCTCATGCAGCTCGCGCAGGCACAGTTCACGCAGGCGCTCCAGGCCGTAGCCGGCGTCGTACTCCGCGGCCCCCACCGGCAGCACGCCCAGCTCCGGGCTCGCCTCCGCATACAGCAGGAAGATGATCCGGTAGATGAACCGCAGCGACTGCAGCGCCAGCGGCTGCGCCGCCGACTGGGGGAGCGGGGCCAGACCCTGCGCCGCACGACGACGCACCACCTCATTCGCGATGACCTCGATCGAGGAGCGCACCCCCTCGCGCAGGTCCTGCGAGACCCCCACCGTGTGCGCCGCCGACTGAGCCAGCGTCATCGCCCACCACGTCTCACCCTCCGGGCCGGGCACGAGGGAGGCAGCCTCCAGGCAGGCCAGGGCCCGCTCCACCTCACCGCCGCGCCTGAGGTCGTGGCGCTCGACGACCAGCTGGACGTCCACCGCCAGCCACCGGCCCTCCGGCCAGCGCTCCTTCTCCGCGATGAGCGCCCACCGCCCCGCCAGGACCAGGGCGAAAGCCGGGCCGTGCTCGTCCGTCATGAGCGTGGACAGCGCCCGGGACACCGACTCCACCGGCTCAGCCCCCTCCACCGCAGCTGCGGCCGGGTCGGCCAGGTCCACCGGCTGCCACGGCTCAGCCAAGGTCTGGCCGTCCTTGACCAGCAGGTCCTCCACCGCGGAGACAGGGCGTGCCCGCAGCAGAGCCACGGGAGCCGGGCCCTCGTCACCGAAGGGGCGCACCAGCGTCACGGGGCCGCGCTCGGTCAGCCGGTACTCCGCCGAGGCAAACCCCAGGACCTCGCGCAGCAGGCCGTCCAGCTCGGCCGAGGCCTCAAGGGCCCCGGCGGTCAGGGCCTCCTGCCCGCCCGCGACGCCGCCGTCCGACGGCCCGCCGTCGTCGGCCACCATCAGCGCCGCCAACAGCTCCTCCAGCCGCGAGCGGGCGGAGCGCAGGCGCGTGCGGGGCGTCGGTACGGGCGCCGCAGCGCCGACCGCCCTCTCCAGGTCCTCCCACTCCTTGCGACGCTCCAGCACCCGCGCCAGGAAAGACCCCTTGGTGGCGTCAGTGGTGAAGTAGTGCTCACTGATAAAGTCCTCGCCCACAACGAGCGCGTCCGACACCGCCATCAGCGGCCTCCTTCCTCAGTGGCATGCCGTGGTACGACGACGAGCAGTGGCCGGATAAGCGTGTGGGCGGGGGAGTGCTGCGCGATCAACTCGCGCTCCTGGTTCACCGTGCGGCGCTGGGAGCGCAGCTGACGGTTCTGCAGGAGCCGGCCGGCGTCGTCATCCCACGAGTCCACTCGCGCCGCCCAGGCGTCCACCCGCCTCTTTGCTTCCGCCGTGGCCACAGTAACCACCGTCTGCATCTGCTTGTCGGCTGCATCCACCGCCGGGGCGATGAGCGCGCCGAGCAGGTCCAGGTCCGCGGGCGCGCCCGGATTCATCTGCCCCGGGCCCACCCCGACCGCTGCGAACATGGCTGCCGGTGAGGCGTGCACTGTGGTCAAGGGGACAGGCGTGAGCGCGCACCCTGCCGCCACATCCGCCCGGGCCGCCTCCACGTCCAGGACGGGGAAAGCCACGCTCGCGCTCACCATCGACACCGTCCGGCCCGCCCGGTTCGACAGCGTCCCCAGCAGCAGAACCGTGGGGGCATCCACCTCGCCGTGGATGGCGAAGACCGACGAGCGTCCCAGACGCGCCAGCACCCGGTCACCGGCCCACTCCAGCACCGGGTGCAGTGGCCCCAGGTAGTGGGCCTCAGGCCAGGAGGAATCCGACTCATCGCGCAGAGCCTGGGCCAGCAGCCGCGCACCCTTGCTGGCCGTGGTCGCCAGCAGCAGGCGCTCGCGCACCCGACGCTCCTGCAGGTAGGACTGCGGCAGGGTTTCCAGGCGGGCACGCAGCCCCGGCGGGGGCACGAGTTCAGCCACATGCTCCACGCCGTGCTCACGCCACGACACCCCGCCGGCGCCCGATATCGGGTCAGCCTTCTCCTCCGGACGCTCATAGAGCTCTGTCAGCGCCTGGCGCAGGTAGTCCACCTGCGAGGCGTACAGAGAAGTCGGCTCAGACGACGTGGTGCTCAGAGGGGCAGGAGCGGGTGAGTGCGCGGGAGTGGCGTCGGGGCGCTCCGGAGTGGCGTCGGGGCGCGCCGGCGCCGCCCCCGTGAGACGCGCGAACAGGGCTGCCATCGGGTCGCGCTCAAGCGCCTCGTCCACATCCGGCACGACCTGGTCGATATCCGTGCCCGCCGCCAGCGCCTCACGAATCGCCTTCTCCTCCTTCTCACCGGAGTACAAGCCCATGAGAGAAGCGGCGTCACCCAGCGCCCGGTGCGCCTGCTCCTCCTTCTCCATCAGACGGGTCAGCACCCGCACGTCACCGGAGAAACCCGGGTCCGCAGGGCTGAGCAGCAGGGTGGTGATCTGGGGAGCCACCTCCTGGCCGTAACGGTCGATACGGCCATTGCGCTGCTCGATACGGATGAGCGACCACGGAATGTCGTAGTGAATAAGCTCATGGCACTGGGCGTGCAAATTGACGCCCTCCGAGGCCACATCACCTGTCACCAGAATGCGCACAGGCGTGTGTGACTGGCGGAAAGCCTCCACAATTTCCTGCTGCTCCACGTCCGAGAGGCTGCCGTGCATGA
The DNA here is from genome assembly GCF_009829635.1 of Actinomyces sp. zg328. Lineage (NCBI taxonomy): Bacteria > Bacillati > Actinomycetota > Actinomycetes > Actinomycetales > Actinomycetaceae > Actinomyces > Actinomyces sp. zg328. Next base: position 65,104 of record NZ_VWPE01000006.1, on the reverse strand, counting down.
CGCGCACCGCCTCCGCCGGCAGGCCCAGGTCCTCACGCAGGTGCTCCGCCAGCCAGTTCAGGGTGGCGATGCGCTCGGCGAACACCACGACCCGCTGCGGCGAGCGGCGCCCGATGCCGATCCGCTTCAGCTCCTCCAGCAGCGCCCGGTACTTGCCCGAGTCCGTCGTGTTCGCCACTGCGGCCAGCTCGCGCAGCCGGGTTAGGGCCTGCGCCTGCTCCGAGGAGGCCAGAGCGTCTTGGTCGGCCGCGCGGGAGAGGCGCCGCGTCAGACGCTCGTCGATCGTCTGGATGAGGGCCGCCGGGGAGGACAGGAAGGCCTTGGCCAGCGTCCACGAGAAGAGGGCCTCGCCTCCCCGGCCGTGGCCCGGGACCAGCCCGGGCGCCGCGGCGCCGTCGGGCCGGTGCAGCCAGGTACGGGACAGCTCTGCGGCCACCGCCTCCTCCGCGCCGGAGGGCTCCACCAGCCGGTTGACCGGGGTGAGCCGCTCCTTCCACCGGCCGCCCACGACGTCGCGCACCTGAGGTGAATGACGGTGACGGCGGATGACGAGCCGGCGCACGGCCTCCTCGTCAAGCTCGCCGTCGGGGTGGACCGCCGTCGGCTCCAGCAGCCGGATGAGCTCGGCGAAAGAGGCAGGATCCCCATTGTGCGGGGTCGCCGAGGCCAGGATGAGGGCATCGGTCTGACGCGCCAGGATGTCCGCCAGCCGATTGTTGAGCGTGCCGCGGTTAGTGACGTTGTGCGACTCATCGATGACGACGGCATCCCAGCGCTGACGGCGCAGGTGGTTGAGGTAGCGGTCAGACTTCAGCGTGTCGATCGAGATGATCGCGCGGTGGTAGACGGAAAAGGGGTTGCGGGTGGCCGGCACCGAGCGCCGCACCCGCTGGATGCCCACCGAGTCCAGGCGCACAAAAGGCAGGGCGAAGCGCGACCACATCTCATGCTGCATCTGCTCAAGCACATGGCGCGGCGTGACGATGAGGATCCTCTCGCCCCTGCCGCGGCGCACGAGCTCGGCCAGGATCATGCCGATCTCCAGGGTCTTGCCCAGCCCGACGGCGTCGGCCAGCAGGATCCGGGGGCGCAGGTTCGCCGGGTTAAGGGCCTGGCGGACCGCGGTGAGCTGGTAGGGCAAGGCGTCAGCCAGGACGTCGCCGACCACCGCCAGGTCCGTAGAGACGGCGGGTAGCGGGGTCTTGCGAACCGTCGCCTCCAACCACAGGCGTGACAGGCGGTAGCCGGGTGATGGGTCTGCCACCACGCGGGTCAGATGCGGGTCCACCGGGGTGATGCGATCCAGGCCGGCGCTGAACTGGGCGGTCGTGTCCTGCACCAGCTCGGACAGGCCCTGGACGGTGACGAGCAGGCCGTCGGCGTTGTGGGAGACCTGGGTGACCAGCCACTCCTCATCGCGTACGCGCACCACCGAGCCGGGGGCGACGTCGGGGGAGGCAGGGGCGGTGCTTGGGGAACCGGATGGGGGAGGGGCGGGCATGGCCGTGGTCACGGACATGATCCTAGGCAGTGGGAAACGCCTCCGGGGCCCTCCCTGGCCGCGCGCCGTGCTCACCGGCGCGCGCGCGTGGGCAGTGTTGGCCATGACGCTGGTCTCGATGTTCCGTGAGTGGGCCGGGTGTTCGCTTCGGCGAGCCCGTCGGTCGTGTCGTGCGCCTGCCATAGGATGGTGATCGCAACTGTGGAGCCAGCGCGGGAGGAGGCGCCAGTGGCCGGTCATGGCTCGCACATCACGGCGTTGGTGCGCTCCCACGCTGCTGGGGATGAGGAAGCCTTCTACGCGGTCGCCCTCCAAGTGGCAGCTCGGGAGGCGCGCCAGGGGCATCACCGCCTAGCCGCTGACCTCAAGAAGGCGGTCGAGTCGTCCCGTCGTGCTGCTTCGCCTGCTCCGTTGGCTGCTGTGGCGACTCTGCCGCGTCCCCAGGGCGAGGCCGCCGACCTCGTCGAGGTGAGCAGCCCTCGAGCGCATCTGCGCGACCTGGTCATCAACGCGGACCTGGCCGGACAGGTCGCCCAGGTCATTCAGGAGCAGCGGCAACGAGCCGTCCTCCTCGAGCACGGCTTCGTCCCCATGCACCGGCTGCTTCTTGAGGGGCCGCCCGGAACGGGGAAGACGATGACCGCTTCGGTGATTGCCTCCGAACTGTCTCTTCCCATGTGCACGGTCCGCCTCGACAGCCTTCTCAGCAAGTTCATGGGTGAGACGGCCTCAAAGCTGAGGGTCATCTTCGATGAGATCGCCACACGTCGCGCAGTCTACCTCTTCGACGAGTTCGACGCGCTTGGCGGGGACCGAGCGGGCAACGACGTCGGAGAGGCCCGGCGCATCCTCAACTCCTTCCTCGTCTTCTTGGAGGGAGCCAGTGCGGAGTCCATCGTCATCGCCGCGACGAACCACCGCACCATCCTTGACCGCGCTCTCTTCCGGCGCTTCGACGCCGTACTGACCTACGCCCTGCCCACGAGCAAGCAGGCGCAGTCGGTCATGCGCAAACGGCTGGGCAGCCTGGTCAAGGGCGTCAGCTTCAGTGGTCTCAGCCCGTTGACGGACGGGCTCAGCCATGCAGACCTTGTCAAGGCGGCCGAGTCCGCCGCCAAGTCGGCACTTATGCGAGGAGATGACGGAGTGACCCGCAGTGATCTCGAGACAGCGCTCGTCGTACGTCGGTCGGCCAGTCTCGCCTGAGGACCACGATGTCCCCGGCTGCCGACAACCTCGACCACCTGCTCGTGCGCGATCGCGTCGAGCCGAAGAGTTGGGTGGCGCGCGGAGGCGGAGAGAGTGCGAGGCGCGCAGTGGATCGCGCCGTTCACGGGCAGCGGATTCTTGACGAGGTCGCGGGGGTGTTCGCGTCCACGGACGAGTCTCGAAAAGTGGATGATGTAGAGGAGGTTCTTCGTGCTACCGGCACGTACCTGACCCTTGAGGGGGAAGCGGCCGAGTTCCCCCTCCAGTTAGATCGTCTGACCTCCTTAACTGCGCACCGTAAGACGCTCAAGAAGCCGAAATGGATCCTGCTGTCCGTTCATGAGGCGACCGAGGTCTCCCCGGAACGTGCCGTCATCTGGGTGGCCGACGAGTTTAGATCTCATTTCCTTAAACTGTTTGAGGAGTATCTTGATCCTGAGAAGGATAGGTGGTCGAAGGACGGTAAGAGAAGTGCTCCGAAGAACAGTGGGTTGGTAGCCAATATCTCTCGGGTTCAAGGTGCTTTCTTGAGGGATCTGTGGACTTCTCAAGGAGAGCCGCCCGAGGAAGGGAAAGTGTGGTGGGAGTTATGGCTCGATATGCGCCGGGAACGTCCTGGACTCCTGGAACGGGTCCTGATGGCGTACAACCTGGAGACTCTCGACCGGCATGTCCGCGTCAAAGACTCGCTCGTCGTCCATGTTAATTCGACGTGGCGAGACCTCGGGCCGCTGACTGCTACTGATCTTCCTCTGACTGAGGTGCGCGTGCCTTCCTTCATCGACACGATCGAAGACCTCGATGTCGACGAACGGATGGAGTACGTTGTTGACCTCGCGGGCAGGGTGAGTGCGGCGAGTGAAGATGCTCCCGCGGTCTGTCATCTCGACACCGGCGTGTTCCGGGAACACCGGCTGCTCCGCTCGTCGCTGGCGAGCCGGGATCAGCATACGGCTGTTGGAGGACCTGGCAATGATGCTGATGGGCACGGCACGTCCATGGCGGGATTGGCGCTGTACGGTGACCATCTCGATGACCTCTTGCAGGGACTCGGGGGCGTCGCGTTGCAGCACCGCCTGGAGTCGGTGCGTATTCTGCCCGAACGACGTTCTGGGGTCGCGGGGGAGCCGCCACGAACCTATGCCGATACCACGATCGAGGCAGTCTCCCTTCCGGAGATATCCTCCCAGCGGCGACGAGCGTTCTGCATGCCGATCAGTGCCACCTCCGAGTCGAAGCCTGGGCAGCCGACCCTGTGGTCGACGGCGATCGATGCCCTTGCGGTCGGCACGGACATCGTCGTGAGGGGGAACGAGGTTGGCCTCATCTCGGCGCCGGACCCTGAGGCTGCCCGGCTTATCATCGTCTCCGCTGCTAATGTTGACCGCTATGACCAGGACCATCTGGCGAACTCCGATCTCCAGCCGATTGAAGATCCCGGACAGTCGTGGAACGCGTTGACCGTCGGAGCGTACACGGAGCTTGACTCTCTACCCTCGGATCCGACCTATCGCGGGTACCGCCCGCTGGCTCCAGCAGGTGAGCTCTCGCCTCACAGTCGGACCTCCCTGCTCTTCGGGGACCGGAGTTGGCCGATCAAGCCCGAGATCTGCCTGGAGGGAGGGAACGTGCTCTCTGACGGGCGGGGGATGTTCGAGCCTCGCCATTCGCTGCTCTCGCTGCGCTCCACCGGTCATCGAAATGACGTCGCCCTGACCTCGGCCAACGCGACGAGTGCCGCAACCGCTCAGGCGGCGAGACTTGCGGCTCTGGCTATGGCTCGTTATCCGTCGTACTGGCCGGAGACGATTCGTGGCCTTCTTGTGCATGAGGCCCAGTGGACGCCCGCCATGCGGCGCAGTCTTGATATCTGCGGCAAGAAGAGTGAGCGTGCCCGGCTGCTTCGTCGATATGGATGGGGAGTCCCAACCGAGGAGGCAGTTCTCTCTTCGTCCCAAAGTGCAGTGACGATGGTGGTTCAAGACCGGATCATGCCTTTTGCTGATGATTTCAAGATGCACCAGATGCGTCTACACTCTCTGCCGTGGCCGCGTGAGGTCCTCGAGAGTCTCGGCGATACTGATGTCCGACTTCGGTTGACGCTGTCATACTTCATCGAGCCGTCTGGCACGCGTCGTGGATGGAACGGTAAGTACACCTACTCCTCTCACGGGCTCCGATTCGATCTCCAGGAGTCGACTGAGAGCGTCGATGAATTTATTGCGCGAGTGAACAGAGGGGCCAGGGATGAGGAAGAAGGGGGTCAGGGGTGCTCCAATGATTCTCGTCGATGGTTTCTTGGGAAGCGGGCCCGGGGTGTAGGCTCATTGCATCAGGATGAGTGGGTCGGAGCAGGTGCTGAACTCGCCGCTTGCGGTCACGTTGTCGTCTATCCAACCGGAGGCTGGTGGAAGAACAATCGGAGGCAGGATCGATTGGACGTTCCTGTCCGCTATTGCCTCATCCTGTCTCTGGCCAGCGGCGAGCAGGGCGTCGACCTGTACACACCGATTGCGGTTGAGCTCGGCGTGCGCGTATCGACGACTGTTGGAGTGGGCTGACAGGTGGTCGCCCAGGAGCGAATCCTGAGCCGCAGGAGATGTTGCGTGCGTCGCCGCGAGGAGGCGCCGGCACCTTGATCTCGATGGTGACACGAGTTGGTCGGGCCCCTCCAGGATGAGGTCGATCTCGTGGCTGCCGCCCTTGGTGCGAAGGCGTCCAGCCTGCGTGGGCGGGGGCTGAGGGACGGCTGGCCTGCCCGGAGCGTGTCGCTCAATGGGGGCTGGCTGCCGCCCCGCGCCCCGTGCCGTGGCCCCTGACCAGGGTGAATATGGTGCGCGCGGGCGAGGCGTTTATCCTTTCGTCATGCGGCACGGCGCGAGGAATAGGCGAAGGCCGGGGTGGTGGCAGATCGTCCCCTCCTGCGCGCTCGTGCTCAGTGGGGCCGCGATGGTCGGCGGCTACGCGCGCGCCCACGACGACGTCGCCCTGCCCGGCACCACCGTCGCGGGGCAGGACGTCAGCGGCCTCGACCACGACGAGATCGTCGGCCTCGTCTCCAACCGCTTCAACGAGGCCCAGGTGACCATCCGCGTCGGGGGCAGCAGTCAGACGGCCACCCTCGCCCAGGCCGGGGTCGTTCTCGACGCCGACGCCACCGCCAGGGCCGCCGTCGCCGGCGCGGGCTCCTTCGGCCCCACCCTGCGATCGATCATCGGGCCCCGCGAGGTCATCCCCGCGGTCACCCTCGACGAGGACGCCTTCGCCGGCTTCCTCGCCTCCGCCCAGGCCCTGGCCGGCACCGCCCCCGTGCCCGCGCGGATCCAGCTCAGCGCCGACGGGACCGCCTTCGAGGTCGTCCCCGACTCATCCGGCACCGGCGTCGACGGCGCCGCCATCCGCGCCTCCCTGACCACCTCCGCCCGCTCGCTGAGCGGCGGAGACATCACCGTGGCCGCGGCCCCGCAGGAGGCCCCGACCACCACCTTCCACGCCAAGACCGCCGTCACCGAGGCCAACGCGCTCATCTCCGGCGCCGTCATCCTCACCGGCGCCGGCTCCTCCTGGACGGCGACCACCGCGGAGAAGGCCTCCTGGGTCACCACCACCGCCACCGATGAGGGGATGACGGCCCGGATCGACCCCGCCAAGGTCCGCGCCTGGGTGGACGCCCGCGCCGCCGAGGTGGACAAGGCGCCGGTCCCTCAGATCACCAATGTCGACGCCGCCGGCAACGACCTCGGCCTGGCCCGCCCCGGCCGGCCCGGAACGCGCACCACCAACGCTCAGCAGATCACCGACGGCATCGTCTCCTCCCTGAGAGCCGGGAACGATTACTCCGGGGCTCTCGCCTCCGAGCCCATCGCCCCCTCCGCCCGGACCCGTGCCGTCCCATCGGGCCCCGAGCGCTTCGCCTACCAGGCCGCCGACGGCGAGAAATGGGTCGACGTCAACCTCACCGACGACACGATGACCGCCTACGTCGGCACCACCGTCGTCCACGGACCCGTCAACATCAACCACGGCGAGGAATCCGGCGAGTGGGCCACCAAACTGGGCACCCACCACGTCTACCTCAAGAACGAGTCCCAGGACCTCGGCTGCGCCCCCGACTTCCCCTACTGCCAGAAGGCCGTCCCCTGGATCGCCTACTGGGATGGCAACTTCGCTATCCACGGCGCCCCCTGGGCCACCGATTTCGGCTACGACTCCGGCCAGGTCAGCCACGGCTGCGTCAACGCTCCCGTGGAGGAGGCCCGCTGGTTCTATGACTTCGTCGAGATCGGCACCACCGTCGTCACCCACGAATGAGTCCCGCCCGTCCCGGCGGGCGGGCCGCCGTCGGGACGGGCCCGGTGCCGGTTGTGCCCAGCGCCATAGGCGGGGGCTCCCGGCTGTTTTCACCGCTCACCGGCGAGTGCCATAGGATGACCGGGATTGACGCCATCCATGGGCGTCCGCCGGACGACGGCGCACCTGCAACCCAGCATTCGGAGTAGATCCCCGTGAAGAGCACTGTCGAGAACCTAGACCCCGCGCGCATCAAGCTGACCGTGGAGGTCCCCTACGAGGAGCTCAAGCCCAGCCTCGACGCCGCCTACAAGGAGATCGGCTCGCAGGTCCAGATCCCCGGCTTCCGCCGCGGCCACGTCCCCGCCCGCATCATCGACCAGCGCGTCGGCCGTGCCTCCGTCATCCAGGAGGCCGTCAACGCCGAACTGCCCAACCGCTACCGCGACGCCATGGCGGAGTCCGGCCGCGTGCCGCTGCTCCAGCCCGAGGTCGAGGTCACCGAGCTGCCCAACGTCACCGGCGCCAACGGCGGCCAGCTCGTCTTCACCGCCGAGGTCACCGTGCGCCCCGAGTTCGACCTGCCCGAGCTGGACGGCGTCGAGTTGACCGTCGACGCCGTCGAGGTGGGCGAGGAGGACATCGACTCCGAGCTCGACTCTCTGCGCGCCCGCTTCGGCTCGCTGAAGTCTGTGGGCCGCAAGGCCAAGACCGGTGACTTCGTCACCATCGACCTGACGGCCGTCATCGACGGCGAGGAGGTCGACTCCGTCTCCGGCGTCTCCTACGAGATCGGCAAGGGCAACATGCTCAAGGGCCTGGACACGGCCCTGCGCGGCCTCAAGGCCGAGGAGTCCGCCACCTTCACCACCGAGCTCGCTGGCGGCGAGCACGCCGGTGAGGAGGCCGAGGTCACCGTCACCGCCTCCGCCGTCAAGCAGCGCGAGCTGCCCGAGGCGGACGACGAGTTCGCCCAGATGGCCTCCGAGTTCGACACCATCGCCGAGCTGCGCGAGGACCTCGCCAAGCAGGCCACCAACCGCAAGACCGCCGACCAGGCCGTCGCCGCCCGCGACGCCCTCCTCGACCTGCTTCGTGAGAAGGTCGACTTCGAGGTCCCCCAGGCCGTCATCGACAACGAGATCACCCAGCACCTGGCCGCCGAGGGCAAGGAGGGTGACGAGGAGCACGCCGCCGAGATCAGCGACGACGTCGCCAGCGGCGTGCGCGACCAGATCATCCTCGACGTCCTCGCCGAGACCCTCGACGTGCGCGTCGACCAGAGCGAACTCCTGGACTTCCTCTTCCAGACCGCCCAGCAGTACGGCATGGAGCCCGGCCAGTTCATGCAGGGCGCCCAGCAGGCCGGTCAGATCCCGGCCTTCGTCTCCGAGCTCGCCCGCAACAAGTCCCTCGCCCTGGCCCTGCGCCAGGTGACCGTCAAGGACTCGGCGGGCAAGGAGCTCGACCTCAGCGAGTTCATCGGCTCCGATGAGGCCGACGCCGCCGCCATCGTCGACGAGGTCGAGCGCGTCGCCACCCCGGCCGACGCCGCCCAGAAGAACGGCTCGGCCGGCTCCTCGCCGTCCAGCCCGTCATCGGCCTCCTCCGCCAGCGCCGCCAGCGCCGAGTGAGCTGAACGCACCGCATCATCCCCGTGGGGCCCGGCACCGTCTCGGTGTCGGGCCCCACGCGTGTGCTCAGCGCCTCCATCCCCGCGAGAACTGGTGTTGTTCCCCGCGAGAACTGGTGCTGTTCCTGACGAGTTCGCTCGGCTGCGCGCCCCGCGCCCCGGAGCACCGTGCGTCCCTTGCCGTACGGCGAGCGCGCGGACTACCGTATGACTCATCAGTCATATGACTGGCAAGTCATACGGTCGCAAGGAGGCCCCTCGTGCCCACGCCCACCTTCGCCAACCTCCCCGAGGACAAGCGCGCCCGGGTCCTCAACGCGATGAAGCACGAGTTCGCCACGTGCTCCTACACCCGCGCCTCCGTCGACCGCATGACGGCCGCAGCGGGCATCTCCAAGGGCAGCTTCTACCAGTACTTCGAGGACAAGCGCGACGCCTACGCCCACCTTGTGGGCGGGCTCATGCGCGACCGGCTCGCCCTCGTCGACACGCCCGTGCCCGAGGCGAGCCTCGAGCAGGTCCTCACCGGACTCGTCCGCGGCAGCCACGGCTTCCAGGCCCGAGACCCGCTCGGCTGGTCCGTGCTCGCCCGCGCCTTCGCCCCCGACTCCCCACTCGACCCGGCCGCGCTCACGCAGGACGACACCGATCTCATCCGCTGGGTGGAGCGGGCCGTGCGCCGCGGTCAGGACGACGGCGAGCTGCGCGCCGACGTCGACCCCGCCACCGCGGCCTGGGTGCTCGTCCACGTCATGGCCGGCCTGCCCGACCACGTCATGCGCCGCTTCGGTGTCACGGCCGAGCAGGCGGCGACGGACGGCAGCGCCTTCGACCGGCCCGAGATCGCCGCGGTCGCCGCCGACACCGTCACGCTGCTCACCGCCGCCCTCGCCCGGGAGGAGCTGTGAGCGCCCCGGCCCCCGCCGTGGCGACCCGGGGGCTCGGCTTCACCTACCGCGGGGCGCAGCGCCCCGCCCTGGAGGACGTCGAGCTCACGGTCGAGGTCGGCGAGGTCCTCGGCCTCCTGGGGCCCAGCGGTGCGGGCAAGTCCACCCTGCAGCGGGTGCTCATCGGCCTGCTGCGCGGCTACACGGGCACCGCCCGCGTCCTGGGGCGGGAGGTCTCGTTGTGGGGCAGGGAGCTGTACGAGGCCGTCGGCGTCGCCTTCGAGCGCCCGGTGTCCATCGGCCGGCTCACCGTCCGGGAGAACCTCGTCTACACCGCCCGCCTGCACCCCGGGGTGACCCGCGACCCCGACCAGCTGCTGGAGGCCGTGGGACTCGACGACGACGCCGCCACGCGGGCCTCCGCCATGAGCAAGGGCATGGGCGTGCGCCTCAACGTCGCCCGGGCCCTGCTCGCCCGTCCCCGTCTCCTGTTCCTCGATGAGCCGACGGCGGGCCTGGACCCGGCGGGCGTGGCCCGTATCGAGCATCTCATCGCCCAGGAGCGCGAGCGGGGGTGCACCATCGTCGTGACGACCCACGACATGGTGCTGGCGCAGCGCGTCTGCGACCGGGTGGGCTTCGTCGTCGACGGCCGCCTCGTCGAGCTCGGCGCCCCCGAGGTGCTGCGCAGGCGCCACGGCTCGCGCCGGGTCCTCCTCGCCTGGGACGGGGGCGACGGGGCCTACCCCCTGGACGGCCTGGCCGACGACGAGCGCTTCCACCGCGACCTGCGCGAGCACGAGGCCCTGTCCCTGCACAGCCAGGAGGCGGACCTGGGCGCCGTCTTCCGCCACGTGACGGGACGGGACCTGCGATGAGTGCGCCGGCACTGCGCCGCACGGCCGTGACGGTGCGCCTCAACCTGCGCCTGCAGGCCGCAGGCGGCTACTGGCTGGTCGTGGTGGTGGTCGGCCTCGTCGGCGCTCTGCTCCTGCGGGGGCTCGCGGCGCTGCCGCCCCGGTGGTGGCCCGTCCTGCTGCTGGGGGAGATGACGATCACCTGCTTCTACTTCGCCGCCGTCCAGGTCCTGGCCGAACGGGGCGAGGGCTCCCTCATGTGCCGGGCCGTGAGCCCGATGCGGGTGGGGGAGTACCTCGCCGCCCTCGCCGCCTCCCTCGTCCTGCTGGCCGTCGTCGAGTCGGCGGCCCTCGTCCTCGTCTCGGGGACGGCGGTGGCCTGGCCCGCTTTCCTGGCGGGCGTGGCCCTGCTGGCGGTGCTCGAGGTCCTTTACGGGGCCGTCGCGGTGGCCGGCTACCGGTCGGCCGCGTCCTTCCTGCTGCCCTCGGGGGTGTGGACGATCGGCTTCGCGGTGCCGGTCCTGCCGCTGCTGGGGGTGGCCGAGGGCTGGTGGGGTTACTGGCTCCACCCCCTTCAGGGGCCGGTGGTCCTCCTGCGCATCGCCTTCGGGCAGGCGCCCGCGGCCCTGTCCGTTCCCGCGGTGCTCGCAGCGGCCATCTGGTCCCTGGTCGGTGGCGCCGTGGCGGGCCGGCGGCTGCGCGGTGCGGTGGTCGACGACGCCGGGGGGAGCCGGCGGCGCGCCGCTGGGAGCGCGGCGCGCTGGGACGATATCGCGAGCGGCAGCCCGCGCCGAGCGCCCCACCGGCTCTGCCCGCGGAGCCGGCATCCCTCGGGCCTCCCGGATCTCCCGCTCCGCCTGCGGCGCCCGGGCGGACGGCGGCCGGGGACGGTCGGGGTGCTGGCGGCGCTGGTCCCGATGGACGTGCGCCGTCTGGCGCGCGACGACCTGCTGTGGTGGCTGGCCCTGCTGCCGCTCGTCATGGTCCTGGCGGTGCGCCTGGGGGCCGAGCCGCTGGCAGGGATGCTGCACGCCCACGGCCTGGACGGTGAGGCCTGGCTGGCGCTGCTGACGGGCCTCGTCCTCACGGTGGTGCTGCCCGTCATGATCGGCACCGTCGTCGGGTTCATGCTGCTGCAGGACAAGGAGGAGGCGACCTGGCAGATGATCGCCGTCACCCCGCTGTCCCTCCACCGCTACCTCGGGTGGCGGGCCGGGCAGGCGGCCGCCGTGAGCGTGCCCGCCGTCGCCGCGGGGCTGGCATCGTGCGCGGGCACCGGGTGGGCGCGCGCCACCGCCCTGGCCCTGGCCTGCGCCCCGCTGGCGGCCGCCACCGCCCTTGCCCTGGCCGCCTTCGCCACGGGCACGGTCCAGGGGGTGGCCGCGGTCAAGCTCGGCCTGCTCGTCCTCGTCCTGCCGGTCCTCGATCACGCCGGGGGCGGGGGACAGGCGCCGTGGTTCGCCGTCGTGCCGACGTGGTGGCCGCTGCGGGCCCTGGCCGCCATGGGGGAGGGCGCCGCCTGGCTGCCCTGGGCGGCCGGGGCCCTCGGCTGGGGGACCGCCCTGGCGGCGGGGTGCCTGTGGTGGGCGGGGCGCAGCCGGGCGCCGCAGCGCACGGCCCCGTGAGACCGGCCCGCACGGGTCCCGCCGGCGCCCGCCCGCAGCGCGCTCACTGGCCGCCGACGTCGACCATGACGAGCTGCATGCGGCAGGCGGTGACGGCCGTGAGGGCGTGGCGGTCGCCCGGGGCCAGGTAGACGACATCGCCCGCCGCCAGGCGCTCGGTCCGCCCGCCGACGCAGAAGTCCATCTCGCCCTCCAGGAGCGTGACGACCACCGCCTTGGGGGAGGCATGCTCGGTGAGCAACTGGCCGGCATCGAAGGTGAAGATCACGGTGCGCAGGACGTCGTTGTTGACCACGACTCGCGACGTCGTGGCCTCCTCGGAGACGGGCAGGGCCTCGTTGAGGCCCAGGCGGAACAGGGATTCCGAGACGGGCGTGGTGGGCATGGTGGGTGCTCCTTTCACGGTCGGGGGTTGGCGGATGGGTGAGTGGACGGGTGGATGGGGCGCGCGGGCCCGGCGTGGCTGGGCCGGCGTGGCGGGCCCGGCGTGGTGGGCCCGGCGTGGCGGGCCCGGCGTGGTGGGCCCGGCGTGGCGGGCCCGGTCCGCCCTCAGGCGGAAGCGGGCTTGCGCGCGACGATGCCGACGGCGCTCAGCAGCTCGCCCTGTGCCCGGAAAGTCTCCCGCATCGCCTTGACGCGGTCCAGGGCCCCGGGCGTGCGCCGCACGGCGCGCCAGAAGCGGAGGGTCCCGACGATCCCCTCGTCGGCGATGAGGCGGCGGGGCTCGAGCAGGCGCATCGGGGCCGTCCCGGTCCACACGACCTCCAGCCCGGCCTCTGTCAGGAGGGCGCGCCACTCCTCCTCGGGCAGCGGCCTGGCCCCGACCTTGATGATCCGGGACAGGCGCTTGCGGGCGGCCTCCCTCTCCTCCTCCCCGCGATCAGCGCGCAGGGCCAGTTCGTGGATCGCGTACCGGCCCCCGGGGGCCAGGATCCTGGCGGCCTCGGCGACGATCGCCCTCTTGCCCTCCTCCGACTGCATGGTCAGCATCGCCTCGCCGACAACGAGATCGGCCTCGCCCGTGGGGAGCCCCGTGTCGGCGGCATCGGCGACGACGTAGTCGGCCCGCGGGTGCCCCGCGAGGACGGCGGCCACCTGCTCGCGGCCCTCTGGGTTGGGGTCGACGGCCCTGTAGGAGGCGGGGGAGGATCTCAGGAGGATCTCGGCGGTGCGGCCCACGCCCGGCCCCAGCTCGACGATGCGCTGCCCCGGGTGGATGTCAACGGCCTTGAGGAGGCGGCGGGTGAGCTCGATGCCGCCGGGGCGCAGCACCCGCTTGCCGAGCTTGGCGAGCAGCCAGTGCCCCTGCATGCGCGAGGCCTCGGGTCCTTGGCGCTGGCCGTGGACCGCAGAGGCGCTCATGCCCTCGTCCCGGGATGGGTGATGCTCCGCCGCCATGATTAATCCCCTCGACAGTCGTGAAAAATGAGAATGAGGTCAGACTAACCTGATCCCCGGGCCCGTGCTACCCCTCCGGTGAGGGGGCGGGCCAGTTCCAGGGCGCGGGTGGGCGCATGATGGCGCTACCCCTCCGGTGAGGGAGACGGCCGCCCGGCGAACCCTGTGCCGTGAGCGAAAAGGCCACGGGGGCGGGCATGGCGCTTCGCCGCCTCGCGTTAGCGTTGACCCACCGACACGAGAGGACAGACGTGAGCGAGTTCCACACGCGCCCCGGCGCGGCCGCCGCCCCCAGTGCCCATGAGGGCCAGGGCGCGGGGCTGGGCCTGACCGACTCCATCTACAACAGGCTCCTCAAGGAGCGCATCATCTGGCTGGGATCGGAGGTGCGCGATGACAACGCCAACGCCATCTGCGCCCAGATGCTGCTGCTGGCCGCCGAGGACCCCGACAGGGACATCTACCTCTACATCAACAGCCCTGGCGGCTCGGTGACCGCCGGCATGGCCATCTACGACACCATGCAGTATGTCCAGCCCGACGTCGTCACCGTCGCCACCGGCATGGCCGCCTCCATGGGGCAGTTCCTGCTCAGCGCCGGAGCCAAGGGCAAGCGCTACCTGACCCCGCACGCCCGCGTGCTCATGCACCAGCCCTCCGGCGGCGCCGGTGGCTCCGCCACGGACATCCGCATCAACGCCGACCTCATCATCAAGATGAAGCAGGAGCTCGCCGAGATCACGGCCGCCAACACCGGCCACACCGTCGAGGAGATCATCGCCGACTCGGACCGCGACCACTGGTTCAGCGCCCCCGAGGCCCTCGAGTACGGCTTCGTCGACCACATCGTGCGCTCCAGCCGGGAGATCGGCCACCAGAACGGGGAGAACTGATATGAGCACTCGTCCCTACTTCGAGGCCATCGCGCGCCAGATGGGCCCCGCTGCCGCGGTCGGCGCTGCGGCCGCCATGCCGCAGTCCCGCTACGTGCTGCCCCAGTTCGAGGAGCGCACCGCCTACGGCTTCAAGCGCCAGGACCCCTACGCCAAGCTCTTCGAGGACCGCATCGTCTTCATGGGCGTCCAGGTCGACGACGCCTCCGCCGATGACATCATGGCCCAGCTCCTCGTCTTGGAGTCCCAGGATCCCGATGGGCTCATCACCATGTACATCAACAGCCCCGGCGGCTCCTTCACGGCGCTGACCGCCATCTACGACACGATGCAGTACATCAAGCCGCAGGTGCAGACCGTCTGCCTGGGCCAGGCCGCCTCCGCTGCCGCCGTGCTGCTGGCCGCGGGCAGCCCGGGTAAGCGTCTGGCCCTGCCCAACGCCCGCGTGCTCATCCATCAGCCCGCCATGGAGGGCGTGCACGGCCAGGCCAGCGACATCGAGATCGTCGCCGACGAGATCGACCGCATGCGCGCCTGGCTGGAGGACACCCTGGCCTCGCACACCGGCCGGGACCGCGACATGATCCACAAAGATCTGGAGCGCGACAAGATCCTCACCGCCGCCGCCGCCAAGGAGTACGGGATCGTCGACCAGGTGCTCAGCCCCCGCAAGGCCGCGCCCTCCCCGCACTCGTCCTGACGCCCCGTGGCGCTCGATGGGTGCCATCGGCCCTGAGTGGTGCCATCAGCCCTGAGCGGTGCCATCAGCCCTGAGTGGTGCTGATTCCACCCACAGGTGCGTCCTCCCCGCACCAGTGGGTGTGGATGGCACCGCTCGGGGTGGATGGCACCGCTGGGTATGGATGGCACCGCTCGGCGCGACGGGAACCGACTGGTGTGCCCTCCCCGCATTCCTCCTGGCATCCCGTGGCGCTCGATGGGTGCCATTGGCCCTGAGTGGTGCTGATTCCACCCACTGGTGCGTCCTCCCCGCACCAGTGGGTGTGGATGGCGCCAGTCGGTGTGGATGGCGCCGCTCGGCGCGGCGGGAACCGGCTGATGCGTCCCCCGCACTCGTCCTGACGCCCCGTGGTGCCCGATGGGTGCCATCGGCCCCGAGTGGTGCTGATTCCACCCACAGGTGCGTCCTCCCCGCACCAGTGGGTGTGGATGGCGCCGCTCGGCGCGGCGGGAACCGACTGGTGCGTCCTCTCCGCACTCGTCCTGACGTCTCGTGGTGCCCGATGGGTGCCATCGGCCCTGAGTGGTGCTGATTCCACCCACAGGTGCGTCCTCCCCGCACCAGTGGGTGTGGATGGTGCCGCTCGGCGCGGCGGGAACCGACTGGTGCGTCCTCCCCGCACTCGTCCTGACGCCCCGTGGTGCCCGATGGGTGCCATTGGCCCTGAGTGGTGCTGATTCCACCCACTGGTGCGTCCTCCCCGCACCGCTCGGTGTGGATGGCACCAGTCGGGGTGGGTGGCACCAGTCGGGGTGGATGGCACCGCTGGGTGTGGATAGCACCGCTGGGTGTGGATGGCACCGCCCGGCGCGGCGGGCACCGCCCGGCGCCCCGCCACCGGGTGGGTGATCGCTCAGGGGCTCGCCGGGCACGGCCCTCGCGCTGGGACGCTCGACCTAATAGGCTGGCGGCACCCCGTTCCCTGATACCAGCGTCGCTCCCCGCGCCGCCTGGGAGCGGACCCGACGACACTAGGGGGACACGTGCCACGCAATGCTGAGAGCGTCGACCTGCTCAAGTGCTCCTTCTGCGGCAAGAGCCAGAAGCAGGTCAAGAAGCTCATCGCCGGCCCCGGGGTCTACATCTGCGACGAGTGCATCGAGTTGTGCAACGAGATCGTCGACGAGGAGCTCGGCTCCGGCTCCGTCGGCGTGCCCCTCGAGCTGCCCAAGCCGCAGGAGATCTTCGATTTCCTCAACGGCTACGTCATCGGCCAGGAGGGCGCCAAGCGGGCCATGAGCGTGGCCGTCTACAACCACTACAAGCGCGTCCAGGTGCGCGAGCGCGCCGTCGCCGAGGGCGACGGCCTGGAGCTCGGCAAGTCCAACATCCTCCTGCTCGGCCCCACCGGCACCGGCAAGACGCATCTGGCCCGCACCCTGGCCAAGCTTCTGGACGTCCCCTTCTGCATCGTTGACGCCACCGCGCTCACTGAGGCCGGCTACGTGGGGGAGGACGTGGAGAACATCCTCCTCAAGCTCATCCAGGCCGCCGACGGCGACGTCAAGCGCGCCGAGAAGGGCATCATCTACATCGACGAGATCGACAAGATCGGCCGCAAGGCCGAGAACCCCTCGATCACCCGCGACGTCTCCGGCGAGGGCGTCCAGCAGGCCCTCCTGAAGATCATCGAGGGCACCACCGCCTCGGTCCCCCCCGGGGGCGGGCGCAAGCACCCCCACCAGGAGTTCCTCGAAATCGATACGACGAACATCCTGTTCATCGCCGCCGGCGCCTTCGCCGGCATCGAGGAGATCGTGCGCGCTCGCCAGCGCAAGGAGGTCGGCGCCCAACTCGTCGGCTTCGGCGCGACCCTGGCCAAGGACCAGGCCAAGGACGTCTTCACCTCCCCGGTGCGCCCCGAGGACCTGCACACCTTCGGCCTCATCCCCGAGTTCATCGGCCGCCTGCCCGTCATCGCCACCGTGCAGGACCTCGGCGTGCCCGAACTCGTGCGCGTCATGACCGAGCCCAAGAACGCCCTCGTGTCCCAGTACCAGTACCTCTTCGGGCTCGACGGCGTCGAACTCGTCTTCACCGACGAGGCCATCGAGGCCATCGCCGCCAAGGCCCTGGAGCGCAAGACCGGCGCGAGGGGCCTGACCTCCATCGTCGAGGAGGTCCTGGGAGAGGCCATGTTCGAGGTGCCCTCCATGCCCGAGGTCGGGCGCGTCGTCGTCGACGCCGATGCCGTTGGCGGCACCGCCCGCCCCCGCTACGAGGCCGGTACCGGCTCGCTCAGTTCGACCCGCAAGGCCGAGCACGGCAGGAGCCGGACCGCATGAGCGCCTCCGAGGCCGTTGAGCGGGACATCCCCGGGGTTCCCGCCGACCTCGCGCGCTACCGCGTCACCATCGACAATCTCGACGCCGCCCTCGTCCACCTCCTCGCCGAGCGCTTCCGCTGCACCCAGCAGGTCGGCGAGCTCAAGGCGCGCCTCGACCTGCCGCCGGCGGACTCCGAGCGGGAGGCCCGCCAGGTAGCCCGCCTGCGAGCGCTGGCCAAGGACTCCGGGCTCGACCCCGTCTTCGCGGAGAAGTTCTTCGCCTTCATCGTCGCGGAGGTCATCCGCCACCACGAGGAGATCCGCGACGAGCTCTCCGCCTGAGCGGCCCTCCTGGAGCCCGCCTGAGCGGCCCTCCTGGAGCCCCGGGCCCGGGCACGCCCGCCTTAGGCCACCGGCCTTCTGTAGAGCGCGTCGATCTCATCGGCGAAGCGTTCCAGCGCCGCCGCCCGGCGCACCTTGAGCGAGGGCGTGAGCAGGCCGTTGTCGATCGTGAAATCGCCCGGCAGCACCGTGAAGACCCGAATCGACTCCGCCCGCGAGACGGCCTCATTGGCCCGGGCCACCGCCCGTTCCAGGGCCGCGCGCACGCGCGGATCGCTCACCGCCGACACGGGGTCGAGATCCTCGATCCCGTGGGAGGCGAGCCACAGAGGCAGCATCTCCGCGTCCAGTGTCACCAGGGCGCCGATGCAGGGGCGGTTGTCGCCCACGACGAGCACCTGGCTGACCAGCGGGTGGCCGCGCAGCCGGTCCTCCAGGACCGCCGGGGCCACGTTCTTGCCCCCGGCGGTGACGATGAGCTCCTTCTTGCGGCCCGTGATACGCAGCGAGCCGTCGTCCTCGAACGCGCCGATATCGCCCGTGCGCAGCCAGCCGTCGGCGGTGAGTGCCTCGGCCGTGGCCCCCGGGTTGGCGTGGTAGCCCCGGAACAGCCCGATGCCGCGCACGAGGATCTCGCCGTCGTCGGCTAAGCGCAGCTCAGTGCCCGGCATGGGGCCGCCAACCGTACCGATCCGCATGCTCGCGGGCAGGGTGACGGCGCAGGGCGCGGCCGTCTCGGTCAGGCCGTAACCCTCCAGGACGGTCACCCCCGCGCCCCGGTAGTAGTGGCCCAGCCGCTCCCCCAGGGGGCCGCCGCCGCTGATGACATGCGTGACTCTCCCGCCCAGGAGCGCGCGAAGCTTGGAGAACACGAGCCGGTCGAAGACCCTCATCTGCGCCCGCAGGCCGCGGCTGGGCCCCTCCGGGGTGTCCAGGGCGCGCGAGTAGGCGATCGCCGTCTTGGCGGCCAGGCGGAAGACCTTCTGCTTGTTGCCGGTCGAGCGCGCGTCCGCGGCGTTATAGATCTTCTCGAAGACCCTCGGCACGGCGACGACGAAGGTGGGGGAGAAGGTCGCCAGGTCGTCCACGAGGTGCTTGACATCCGGGGCGTGGCCCATGACGCCGCGCTCGGAGCACACGATGGCGATCTCGATGAACCGCCCCAGCACATGGGCCAGGGGGAGGAACATCAGGGCGCGCACCTCGTCGGCGCCGAGCACCTCGGGAACGTGCGCGCAGGCGTTGACGCCCAGCTGGAAGAGATTGCCGTGAGTGAGCTCCACCCCCTTGGGGCGCCCCGTGGTGCCCGAGGTGTAGACGATCGTCGCCAGGTCGGCGCTGGTGAGCGCGGCGGTGCGCGCGTCGAGCCCGGCGCGGTCCATGCCTTTGCCTGAGGCGATGAGATCCGTGATAGCGCCGCGCGACAGGCACATGACCCGCAGCTCCGCCAGGGCGGCCTGATCGGCGCCCCGCGAGCGGATCGTCTCGATCATCTGCTCCATGACGGCGTTCTCGACGACCACCAGCCTCACGGAGGCGTCGGTGAGGATCCACTCGGCCTGCTCGGCGGAGGAGGTCTCATAGATCGGCACCACGACGAGGCCCGCCTCCCAGGCGGCGAAGTCCAGAAGGGTCCACTCGAAGCAGGTGTGGGACATGATCGCGATCATGTCCCCGGGGCGCAGCCCGAGTGACATGAGCCCGGCCGCCACCTCGCGGACCTGGGCCTGGAACGCCGCCGCGCTCATGGGGATCCAGTGGCGCCCGACCGAGGGCCTGCGGGCGACGAGCGGGGCCGATGGCGAGCGGCGCACGCGCTCGGCCAGCGCCCACGGGGCCGTCATGCCGTCGTGGACGGGTGCCGCCAGCGGGGTGGATCTGGTGGTGCTGGCAGCGTGCTGCTGGGGGTCCGCCGGCTCGGCGCCGGGGTGCGCGGGGCTCGTCATGGCCCCATCATCGCCCGCCGAGGCGCTCGGCGGGGCCCGAACATGGTCACGTACGTGCCCCACGCCCCGCCAACGGCCCCGGGAGTCGCCCCTGACCGGCGGCTTCCGCTGATCGTGAGCGCGTCAGGCCTGTGGGCCCCGGAGCTTGCCGGCGTAGATGGAGGCGACGGCGTCGGCATGGGCCTCCATGACGGCGGCCCGCTTGACCTTCAGCGAGGGGGTGAGCAGGCCGTTGGCCTCCGTGAAGTCCGTGGTGAGCACGCGGAACTCGCGGATCGACTCGGCCCGGGAGACCGCC
Source organism: Actinomyces sp. zg328 (assembly GCF_009829635.1). Classification (NCBI taxonomy): domain Bacteria; kingdom Bacillati; phylum Actinomycetota; class Actinomycetes; order Actinomycetales; family Actinomycetaceae; genus Actinomyces; species Actinomyces sp. zg328. The sequence goes on along the minus strand of NZ_VWPE01000006.1, from coordinate 45,217 downwards.
TCGTTGGTGCGGGCCACGGCGCGCTCCAGCGCGGCGAGCACCTGCGGGTGGGACGCGGCCTCGACCACGCCCATCTCCGGAAGGCCGTGATTGCGCAGCCACTGGGACAGCATCTCCGAGTCCAGCGTGATGAGCGCGGAGATGAAGGGCTCGTTGTCCCCCAGGACGAGGACCTGGCTGACCAGGGGATGGCCGCGCAGCCGGTCCTCAAGGATCGCCGGGGCCACGTTCTTGCCGCCCGCGGTCACGATGAGGTCCTTCTTGCGGCCGGTGATGCGCACCCAGCCGTCGTCGTCGATGGCCCCGATGTCACCGGTACGGAACCAGCCATCGGGGGTGAAAGACTCGGCGGTGGCGGCGGGGTTGTTGTGGTAACTCCGGAACACGCCCAGGCCCCGCACGAGGATCTCCCCGGTCTCATCCACCCGCACCTCGTTGCCGCACACGGGCGGGCCCACGGTGCCGATCTTGTTGCGCGCGTCGAGGTTGACGCAGGTGGGGCCGATCGTCTCGGTCAGCCCATAGCCCTCGAGGATCTCCAGGCCCATGCCCCGGTAGAAGTGCCCGAGGCGCTCACCCAGCGGCCCGCCTCCAGAGATAGCAAAACGGGCGTTGGGGCCCAAGAGGGCGCGGATCGCGCGGTAGACGAGGCGGTCGGCCAGCGCGTGCGAGGCGGCCAGCGACCTTGAGGGGCCCATCGGGGTGTCCAGCGCGCGGGAGTACTCGATGGCGACCTTCGCCGCCCAGCGGAAGGTCCGCAGCCTCATGCCGCTGCCCGCCTTGGCATCGGCGGCGTTGTAGATCTTCTCCAATACGCGCGGCACGGCCAGCACATAGGAGGGCCCGAAGGCCTGAAGGTCCGGCAGGAGGGTCTTGACGTCCGGGGTGTGCCCGAGCACGCCCTGTCCCGCCAGGGACAGCAACTCCAGGCAGCGCGCGTAAGAGTGCGCCAGCGGCAGGAAGAGCAGGAGGCGCGTGTCCGGGCGGTTGAGGAGGTCCGGGATCCAGTGGACGCCGTTGTGCGCCAGGCCCGCCGCGTTGCGATGGGTGATCTCGACGCCCTTGGGGCGGCCCGTCGTGCCGGAGGTGTAGATGATGGAGAAGACGTCCTCGGGGCGCACGGCGGCCGAGCGGTCCTCGACGACGGCCCGCGAGATCGCGCGCCCGGCGGTCGTCAGCTCGGTGAGGGCGTCGCGGTCCAGGGACAGGACCCGGGGGCTCGCGGCGCCGGGGTCGGCGGCCGAGCGGGCCTTGATGGCGGCGTCCACCACGAGCGCGTGGCCGGAGGTCTCGGTGATGACGAGGCGGACGTCGGCGTCGCCGAGGATCCACTCGATCTGCTCGGCCGAGTCGGTCTCGTAGATGGGCACGGAGACCAGCCCGGCGCGGGCGATCGCCATGTCCAGGAGTGTCCACTCGTAGCAGGTGCGGAACATGATCGCCACGCTCATGCCCGCCTCCAGGCCCAGGCCGATGAGCCCCGCGGCGATCCGGGCGACCTCCTCGCCGAAGGCCCGGGCGGTGATCGGCGTCCACGTGCCCAGTGAACTGCGCCGCTCGATGATGGGCCGCTCCGAGGTGCGCGCGATGCGGTCGGCCAGCAGCCAAGGGACGGTCCACTCCGACGCGGTGTCTCGGCTGTCGCAGGTGCCGGAGGCGCCCATGGTCAGGGGGCTGGAGGCGACGCCGTCGACGACGGCCGTGGCCCCCAGGGACGGGTGGGGCGCGGTGCCGGCGGGAGCGGGGATCCGTTGCGGCACAGTCCTCAGCCCTTCTTCGGCTTGGCCGGGGCCTCGCCGAGCTCGACGGCGGTGACGGTCACGGCCGGGGCCGGCTCGCCGTCGTCGCCCGCGGCCGGCTCGGCCACGGCCAGGGTCATCGGGCCCGTCACCTTCGCAGCCTCGAGGAGGTCGGAGCGAACCGCCTCCACGCTCGCCTCGGCCTCGGGGGCCACGGCCAGCGCCACCGACAGGATCGGCGTCTTCTGGCTCGTCTTGGCCTCCGACTTGACCTTGCGCAGCGCCGCCAGCGCCTGGCCGGCGCGGGCCACGAGGGCGGCGTCGACGCCGGCCGAGGCCTCGCGCAGGGGCGCGGCCTCGGGCCAGGAGGCGCGGTGGACGCTGCCGGTGCGGTACCAGCTCCACACCTCCTCCGCGGCGAAAGGCAGGAAGGGCGCGAAGAGGCGCACGAAGGTGTCCACGGCGATGGCCAGCGCCGTGCGGGCGCTCGTGACGGCGGCCGGGTCGTGGGAGCCGGTCAGGTCATTGGCACGGTCCTTGACGAGCTCGATGTAGTCGTCGCAGAAGGTCCAGAAGAAGGACTCCGCGGCCTCCAGGGCGCGGGCGTGCTCGAAGCCCTCGAAGGCGGTGGTCGCGGCATCCACCACGTCTGCCAGGGCCGCCAGGACCGCCCGGTCGATCGGCTCGGTGACGGCGGTGGCGTCCAGGCTTGGCGCGGGGGCGGCCGCGAGGGCCTCCTCATCGGCGTCCCAGGGCAGGCCCATGGACAGGGCGAACTTGGAGGCGTTGAGGAGCTTGATGGCCAGGCGGCGGCCGATCTTGATCTGCTGCTCCTCGAAGGCCGCGTCCAGGCCCAGGCGGGCCGAGGCCGCCCAGTAGCGCACGGCGTCGGCCCCGAACTTCTCCAACAGGCCCATGGGGGTCTCCGCGTTGCCCTTGGACTTGCTCATCTTCTTGTGGTCAGAGTCCAGGATCCACCCGGAGATGCCCGCGTGCCTCCAGGGCAGTGAGCCGAACTCCAGGTTCGCGCGCACCACGGAGGAGAACAGCCAGGTGCGGATGATGTCCTGGCCCTGGGGGCGCAGGTCCATGGGGTAGACGCGGTTGAAGAGGTCCTCGTCCGTCAGCCAGCCGGAGACCAACTGGGGGGACAGGGAGGAGGTCGCCCAGGTGTCCATGATGTCGAGCTCGGCGGTGAAGCCGCCCGGCTGGTCGCGCTGATCCTCGGTGTAGCCGGCCGGGACGTCCGAGGAGGGATCGATCGGCAGCTCGGCCTCGGCGGGGGTCAGGACGCGGGCGTGGTCCACCTCGCCGTCGTCGCCGATCGCGTACCAGACGGGGAAGGGCACGCCGAAGAAGCGCTGGCGGGAGATGAGCCAGTCGTTGTTGAGGCCCTTGACCCAGTTCTCATAGCGAACCCGCATGAAATCGGGGTGGAAGTCGAGGTCGGCACCGCGGGCGAGCAGATCAGCGCGCAGGTCGGCGCCCGTGGCCGGATTCGTCCACTCCTTCCCGCCGTTGCGCAGGTACCACTGGCGGGAGGTGACGATCTCCAGGGGCTTGTCGCCCTTCTCGAAGAAGTTCGTCTGGCGGGTGGTAGCGGTCGGCTCGCCGCGCATCTCGCCGCTGGCGGCCAGGGCGGCCACGACGGTCTCCCGCGCCGAGTAGGTGGTCTTGCCGGCCATGGCCGCGTAGGCCTCGCGGCCCGCCCCGGTGGTGATCCACTCGGGGGTCTCGGCCTCGATGCGCCCGTCCTTGCGCAGGATGGCGCGCAGCGGCAGGCCGAGGTCCCGCCACCACTCGATGTCGGTGGTGTCGCCGAAGGTGCAGCACATGGCGATGCCGGCGCCCTTGTCCCTCTCCGCCGCCGGGTGGGCCAGGACCGGGACCTCGACGCCGAAGACGGGGGAGGCCACCGTCTGGCCGAAGAGCGGCTGGTAGCGCTCGTCATCGGGGTGGGCGATGAGCGCCACGCAGGCCGCGAGCAACTCGGGGCGGGTGGTTTCGATGCACACGTCACGGGTCCCGGCCGGGCCGGTCTCGATGGGGGCGCCCGCCGCGGCCGCGCGCTCGGCGGCGTCGGCGTCGACGATGTGGAAGGCCAGGCGGTGGTAGAAGCCCGGGTACTCGCGGGACTCGAGTTCCGCCTGGGCGACGGCGGTCTGGAAGGTGACATCCCACAGGCCCGGGGCCGCCGCCTGGTAGGCCTCGCCGCGCTCCAGGTTGCGCAGGAAGGCGGCCTGGGCGACCTTGCGGGCGCGCTCGCCGATGGTCTGGTAGGTCTGCTTCCAGTCCACGCTCAGCCCGAGTTGGCGCCACAGGGCCTCGAACTGGGCCTCGTCGATGGTGGTCAGGCGCTCGCAGAGCTCGACGAAGTTGCGTCGCGAGATCGGCTTCTGATCCCTGGCCTTGATGGACTTGCCATCGCCGCCGGTGTGCGGGGGGGTGAAGTCGGGGTCGTAGGGCAGGGAGGGGTCGCAGCGCACGCCGTAGTAGTTCTGGACGCGGCGCTCGGTGGGCAGGCCATTGTCATCCCAGCCCATGGGGTAGAAGACGGCCTTGCCGCGCATCCGCTGGTAGCGGGCGAGGGTATCCGTGTGCGTGTAGGAGAAGACGTGCCCCACGTGCAGTGAGCCCGACGCCGTCGGAGGAGGGGTGTCGATAGAGAAGACCTCGGGGCGCTCGGCGGAGCGGTCGAAGGCGTAGGTGCCATCCTCCTCCCAGCGCTGCCCCCAGGTGGACTCCAGGCCGTCGGTGCTCACCTTGGCGGGCACGCGCGGGCTGCGGAGCTGCGAGGGGATGAAACGGGATGAGTTGCTGGGCTGCGACATGGCGCTGATTCTGTCACGGTGCTGCCGTAGCGCTCCAAGCGGGCGGGGCCACGCGCCTGTGAGGTGGGCTACCAGGCCGTGAGGGGCGGGGCGGGCCCCATCGGCCGGTCCCGGCCCCTCTCCTCGGCCCGAGGACCGGTCTCGCTCCTGTTTTCGACCGGTCTCGCTCTAATTTTCGACCGGTCTCGCGCGAGGGGGGAGGGGATTGGTACGATTGTGCCAGAACTGGCCGCGTGGATCCCCAATGACGAGGAGGCGGGCATGACCGAGGAATCCCTGGACGCGCGCATCGCGGGGCTGAGCGACGACGTCGCCACCCTGACCCGCAAGAACACCCTGCTCGCGAACGCCCTGCGCGCCGCCCGCACCGAGCTCGCCTCCCTCCACGACGACCTCCAGGCCCTCCAGGCCCCGCCGCTGGCCCACGCCACGGTCATCGCCGCCCACGCCACCGAGCGCACCGCGGACGTCGCCCTGGCCGGCCGGCGCCACCGCGTGGGCGTGGGGCCCGACGTCGTCGCCTCCTCCCTCGCCCCCGGCGCCCAGGTGCTCCTCAATGAGCACCTCGTCATCACCGCCACCGCGCCGGGTCCCCGGGGCGGGGAGGTCGTGAGCGTCAAGGAGGCCTACGACGACTCCACAGTCCTGGTCACCGCCCGCCACGACGAGGAGATGGTCCTCGCGCTCGCGGACGGGCTCTCCCACCGCGCCCCGCGCGCCGGGGACGTCCTCGTGGCCGACCTCGCGGCGCGCATGGCCCTGCGCCCCCTGACCCGCGCCGAGGTCGAGGACCTCCTCCTGGAGGAGGCCCCGGACGTCTCCTACGAGGACATCGGCGGGCTCGGCCCCCAGATCGAGCTCATCCGCGACGCCGTCGAGCTGCCCTTCCTCCACGCCGACCTCTACCGCGAGCACCGGCTCACCCCGCCGCGCGGCGTCCTCCTGTACGGGCCCCCCGGCTGCGGCAAGACTCTCATCGCCAAGGCGGTGGCCTGCTCGCTCGGCGCCAAGGGCAGGGGCGAGGCCTACTTCCTCAACATCAAGGGCCCCCAGCTCCTCGACAAGTACGTCGGCGAGACCGAGCGCCGCATCCGCGTCATCTTCGCCCGCGCCCGGGAGAGGGCCGCCACCGGCATCCCCGTCGTCGTCTTCTTCGACGAGATGGACTCCCTCTTCCGCACCCGCGGCTCCGGGCGCTCCTCCGACGTCGAGACCACCGTGGTGCCGCAGATGCTCGCCGAGCTCGATGGCGTCGACGAACTCGACAACGTCATCATCATCGGGGCCACTAACCGCGAGGACATGATCGACCCCGCCATCCTGCGGCCCGGCCGACTTGACGTCAAGATCCGCATCAACCGGCCCACGGCCGACGGCGCCGCCGAGATCCTGGCCACCTACCTCACCGAGGACCTCCCGCTGAGCGACGGCCTCATCGCCTCGGCGGGCGGGCGATCGGCCGCCATCCGGGCCCTCATCGACGACGTCGTCGCCCGCCTCTACTCCCACGCCCCCGGGAGCGAGATGGTCGAGCTCACCCACGCCGACGGCAGCGTGGAGGTGCTGCGCGCCGCCGACCTCGCCAGCGGCGCCATGCTCGCCAACATCGTCGACCGCGCCAAGAAGGCCGCCATCAAGGAGCTGGTGACCACCGGGCGGCGGGGCCTGACCGCCGAGCACCTGCGCGCCGCCCTGGCCGACGAGCTCGACGAGAGCAGGGGGCTCGTGGCCGCCACCCGCCCCGAGGACTGGGCCAGGGTCACCGGCCGGCGCGGCGTGCCCGTCACCGCCGCCCGGCCGCTGGGGGGAACGGAGTGAGCGGGCCTGGCCCGCGACCGGCCGACCGGGTGATGGGCATCGAGACCGAGTACGGGATCCTCGGGGCCGGCGCCGCGGAGGTCATCGACGCCTGCCTCGAGGCCGCCCGCCGTGACGGCCGCCCCGAGGGCGTGCGCTGGGACTACACCGCCGAGCAGCCCCTGCGCGACGCCCGCGGCTTCGAGATGCGCCGCGAGGACGCCCACCCCGCCATGCTCACCGACGAGGCCGGCGTCCCCGGGCCCGTCCCCGCGGCCCGGGCCCCGCGCACCAGCGCCGCCGCGCGCCTGACCGATCTGGAGGAGACCTGGCAGCGGGGCACCTCCACATGCCTGCCCGACGGCGGCCGCCTCTACGACGACCACGGCCACCCCGAGTACGCCACCCCCGAGTGCTCCACCCCCGCCCAGGCCGTCCTGCACGACCTGGCCGGCCAGGCCCTGCTCGCCGACGGCGCGGCGCTCCTGGCCTCGCGGGGGGTGCCCGTGCGCCTGTTTAAGAACAACATCGACGGCAAGGGCGCCTCCTACGGGACCCACGAGAACATCCTCGTCCCCCGGGCCGTGCCCTTCGAGGCGCTGGCCCAGGCCCTCATCCCCCTGCTCGTCGCGCGCCCCCTGCTCACCGGGGCGGGGCGCGCCGGCACCGGGGCGGTCACCAGTGGCGCCCGCCTCCAGGCCTCCCAGCGGGCCGACTACATCGAGACGGTTATCGGACTGCCCACCGTCATGAACCGGCCCCTGATCAACACCCGCGACGAGCCCCACGCCGACCCCGCCCGCTGGCGCCGCCTGCACCTCATCCCCGGCGACGCGAGCGCCTTCCCCACCATCACCTGGCTGGCGCTGGGCATCGCCGCCCTGGTGTGCCGCTGCGCGGAGGACCCCGCCCCCGGCGCCGCGCCCTGGAAGCGCCTGGCCCTGGCCGATCCGATCGCCGAGTTGCGCGCGGTCTCGCGCGACACGTCCCTCGCCCACCGCCTGGCCCTGGCCGACGGCGGGAGCGCCGACCCCCTCGACGTGCTGGAGGCCTACCTCGACGCCGTCGTCGCCCACCTCGACCGCGCCGGGGCGCCCCACCCGGCCCCCGACTCCGACCCACTGATCCCCGACCTCGCCGCGCTCGCGGACGGCCTGGACGCCGACGGCCGTGAGACCGGGGCGCTCCTGGCCTTCTGGCAGGCCTCGATCAACGAGCTCCGGCGCCTGCGCGCCGGGGAGCCCGGCGCCGCCGGACACCTGGAATGGGTGGCCAAGGGCGAGCTCCTGCGTGCCACGGCCCAGCGCCACCCGGGGGCGGCCGGCGAGCCCGTCCTCCACGCCGTCGACCTGGCCTGGGGCGAGGTCGGCACGGGCCTGGCGCGCAGGGTCCCGGCCGCGGCGGCGGCCTCCGGGGGCCTCGATGAGGCGCGCGTCCGCGCCGCTCTGGCCACCCCGCCGCCCACCACCCGGGCGTGGTTGCGCGGTCGCCTCCTGGCCCGCTTCCCCGGCGCCGTGCGCGCCGCCGGCTGGCAGGCGGTCGTGCTCGACGCCGGGGGCGAGCACGACGAGCGCCTGGCCCTCGACGAGCCCACGGCCTACGGCCTGGCCCAGGCCGAGCCCCTGCTGCGGGCCCCCGGGACCCCGAGGGACTTCCTGGAGGCCCTCGTGGGCGCCGGCCGCCTCGGCCCGCCCCAGGCCGCCGCCCTCACCAGGGCCGGCGCCCCGACCATTCCACGACCATGACGTCCCACGATTGAGGAGAGCAGCGATGAGCGAGTCCACCCAGCCCCAATCCACCTACCACGACGACCCCGCGCCGGACGACGCCCCTGAGCCCGGCGGCGCCGGCCCGGCGCGCGGCCAGGACCTCGGAAGCGTGCTGGACATGATCGACGACGTGCTCGCCGTCGGCGCCCAGGAGTTCGTCCAGGGCTTCGTCCAGAAGGGCGGGCAGTGAGCCGCGTCTTCGGCCTGGAGACCGAGTTCGGCCTGCTGCGCCTGGGCGCCGACGGCCGAGCGGAGGACCCCGCGCGCACCGCCGACGAGCTCATGCGCCACCGCCCACCGGGCTACCGCGGCACGAACCTGTTCCTGCCCAACGGCGGGCGCCTCTACCTCGATGTCGGCTCGCACCCCGAGTACGCCACCGCCGAGTGCGCCACAGTGCGCCAGCTCGTCGCCCAGGACGAGGCCGGCAGGGCCCTGATCGCATCCATGGCCGGGCTCGCCGCGCGCGCCGGGGGCTCCGGGGGTGTTGAGGGCGCTGGGGGCGGCGGCTCGGGGACGATCCATGTCCTGGCCAACAACAACGACTCCGCCGGCCACACCTACGGCTGCCACGAGAACTACTCCCTGCCCCGCCGCGTGAGCCCGGAGGCGATCCTGCCTGTGCTCTGCACCTTCCTGGCCACCCGGCCCGTCCTCGTGGGCTCGGGCGCCCCCGCGCCCGCCAGCGCCTCCGGGGACGGTCAGGAGCGCGAGGACGGTGAGGACTCGGCCTGGGCGCTGTCCCCCAGGGCGCCCCACCTGCGCGCCTTGGCCTCGGCCGACACCACCGGCGAGCGGGCCCTCGTCAACACCCGGGACGAGCCCCACGCCGACCCGGGCCGCCTGCGGCGCCTGCACATCACCTGCGCCGACACCACGATGTCCTCGACGACGACGGGCCTGCGCGCCGCCCTGACCATCCTGCTCCTCGACGCCCTTGAGGCGGGCGTCGACATGGGCGGCATCGTCCTGGCAGACCCGCTGGAGGCGCTGGCCTCACTGGGCTCGGGCCCCTGGGGGGACTGGGCCGCGCGGGCCCGTGACGGTCGGGCCCTCACTCCCGTGGACGTGCAGGAAGAGATCCTCGCGCGCCTGCTCGACCGCCTCGACGCCGTCGGCGCCCCGCCCGCGCTCGAGGGCGCGGAGCACCTCGTGCGCGACCTCGCCCCCCGGGTCATCGGCGCCCTGCGGGCGCGGGAGGCCGGCGCCATCGACACGGAGATCGACTGGGCGATCAAGCGGCGCGTCATGCGAGCCCACCGGCGGCGCCACCCCGATCTGCGCGGGCAGGAGCTCTCCGTGCTGCGGCGGCGGGTGGACCTGGCCTACCACGACCTCGACGCGAGCAGCGGCCTGACCCAGCGCCTGCACGCCCAGGGGCAGATGGCCGAGTTGTGCTCACCCCAGGAGATCGAGCAGGCGGTCACCCAGGCCCCACCGACGCGGGCCGCCCTGCGCGGCGCCTTTATCCAGGCCTGCCTCGATCGTGACGCCGACTTCTCCGTCACCTGGTCCAGCATCCGCCTGGACTCGCCTCCCTCGCCGGCCGTCGATCTGCTCGATCCCGCGGCGTCCAGCGACCCCGCCGCCGAGGCCCTCATCGGGAGAATTCGCGCCCTGCTCCCCGAGGAGATCCGGCGCATCCGGCCCCCGGGGCTCTGAGCGCCCGGGGCGCGGCCCGGGCGGCTTGCGCGGCCCGGGCGGCTTGCGCGGCCCACGCGGTCTGGGCGGCCTAGGCGGCCTCAGGCTCCCAGCTCGCGGTCCCTGGCGACCGTGGCCTCGAAGGCCCGCACGACGGCGTCGGAGAATCCCGCGCGCTCCATCGCCGTCAGCCCGGCGATTGTCGTGCCGCCGGGCGAGCAGATGGCGTCGATGAGATCCGCCGGGGTGCGGGGCGGCTCGGCGGCGCTGCCCGCCTGGGCTGCCAGCGCTGAGCCCAGCACGGCCTGGGTGACGATCTCGACCGCCGTGCTCTTGGGGATCCCGCCCAGCACGCCCGCCCGGGACAGCGCCTCGATGAGGGTCAGGACGAAGGCGGGGGAGGAGCCCGCCAGGCCCACGAAGGCGGAGAAGTCCTTGTCCTCCAGTTCCACGGTGCGCCCGACGGCGCCCATAAGCGCGCGCACGGGCGCCATGGCGGTCTCGTCGACACCCGGGCCCGCCGCCAGCGCCGTCATCGAGGCGCCCACCCCGGCGGCCATGTTCGGCATCGCCCGCACCACCCGGGCGCCGTCGGGCAGGAGCGCGGCCAGGCGCGACAGGGTGAGCCCCGCGGCGATGGACAGCACGAGCGGCGATCGCTCGGCCAGCACGGGGGCGATCCCCTCCACGACCCCGGGCAGCACCTGCGGCTTGACCGCCAGGACGAGGACGTCCTCCGCTCCCAGGCGCCGCGTGAGTGCCGCGGAGTCTGGCACGTGCCCAGCGCCCGTGTCCTCGGCCAGGGCCTTGGCCGAGCCATGGGCGCTTGTGACGAGGAGGGAGGCGGGGGTGATGCCCGCGCTGATCGCCCCCCGAACGATCGCGCCCGCCATGTTCCCCGCGCCGATGAAACCGTAGGTCGTCATCGCCCCAGGCTACCCTTCCGGCGGGTGAAGGCGCCCGGTGGCGGTCTCATCGGGCCCTGCCCGATCTCCTCCCATCTCAGATGATCCACATGGCGCAGGCCCTGCGGGGTGGTCCACAATGGCCGAATGAGCACCTCAGACCCAGTACGATCAGCGCCCGCCGGGCTCACCGCCGATCCCGCCATCGAGCCCAGGGCTGAATCCGCCCCCGAGTCCCCGGCTGAGTCCGTCCCCGTGCGCCGCGCGCTCGTCACCGGCGCCTCCACCGGGATCGGGGCCGCCACCGTTCGCCTCCTGCGCGCCCACGGATGGGAGGTCGTCGCCACCGCCCGGCGCGCTGAGCGGCTGGCTGCCCTGGCCGCCGAGACCGGCTGCGCCTGGGTCGCCGCCGATCTGCAGAAGCCGGAGGACATCGAGCGCCTGGCCTGTGAGGCCCAGGCGGCCGGCCCCATTGACGCCGTGGTCAACAACGCCGGCGGTGCGATCGGCGTCGACCCCGTGGCCGAGGGCAAGCCCGAGGAATGGCTGACCATGTACGAGCGCAACGTCCTGGGGGCGCTGCGCGTGAGCCAGGCCTTCCTGCCCGCGATGCGCCAGCGCGGCGGCGACCTCCTCTTCCTCACCTCCACGGCCGGCCAGGCCACCTACCCCGGCGGCGCGGGCTACGTGGCCGCCAAGCACGCCGAGCGGATCATCGCCAACACCCTGCGCCTCGAGCTCGTCGGCGAGCCCGTGCGAGTCATCGAGATCGCCCCGGGCCTGGTGGCCACCGAGGAGTTCTCCCTCAACCGCCTCCACGGTGACGCTGCCGCGGCCGCCCGCGTCTACGAGGGCGTCGCCGCCCCGCTCGTGGCCGACGATGTCGCCGAGTGCATCGTGTGGGCCCTGGAGCGCCCCGCCCACGTCAACATCGACTCCCTGACCGTGCGCCCCCGCGCCCAGGCGTCCAACACCGTGGTCGCGCGCGACAGCTGAGCGGCAACGCCCTCGCCCCGACGGGTGCGCATTGCACCGACGGGCGCGCATTGCACTGACGGGTGCGCATTGCACTGACAGGCGCGCCTCGCCCCGACGGGTGCGCATTGCGCCGACAGGTGCGGGCAGGACGCGCCTGTCGGTGAATGCGGCTCCTCTCGGGGCGGATGGCACCGGCCGATGGGCCGGGCCGCGCTCACTGCGACGCACAGCCCGGGCCGCGCTCACCGCGCCGCATAGCTCACAGAGCTCAGGCGGCGCGCAGGTAGCGCTCGACGACGACCTCGGCCAGGGCGGCATGATGGCCGATCGGCGGGGCGAGGACCTCGGCGCCGCTGGAGCGCAGGGCCGCGGAGAAGCGCCCCTCGGCCAGCAGGTAGGTGGCCACCGCGATCGACCGCGCCCCCTCGGCACGCCACGCCGCCACCGCCTCGCTCACGGTCGGCCCGCCCCCGGACAGGTAGGCGGCGCGCACCGGCAGCCCGACCCTCGACTCCAGCGCGCGGGCCGCCCTGCCCGCCTCCCGCACCGGCCCGGCCCGCCGCGATCCCGCCGCGGCCAGGACGATCCCATCCAGATCACCCCAGCGGGCGCCCTGCTCCGCTAGCTGTCCGGCGAGCCGGTCGATGACGGCGCCGATGAGCGCCGGGTGCGGCCCCAGATGCTCGGTGAGCCGGGCCGGGCCGTGCTCATCCACCATGGCCGGAAGGTCCTTCTCCACGTGGTACCCCGAGCCGAGGAAGACCGGCACCACCACCGGATCCGCCCCGCCCTGAAGGGCCTTGAGCGCGCTGGGCGACTGGAATTCGACGTACCCGTGGTCCACCTCCACCCCGGGCAACCGCGCCGCGACATCGCGGGCGATCGGCTCCAGGAGGGGGACGGAGCCGGGCATGCGCGTCCCATGGGCCAGGAGCACGAGGCGGCGAGCCCGCCCGGCACCGCCCCGGTCGACGGCCGCGCTCACAGCCCTGCCCCCGCGCTCACGCCCGCGGCTCCCGCGACTCCCGCGGCTCCCGCGGCTCCAGTGGGCACCGGCTCACGGAGCGCGGGTTGCCGCAGGGCCCGCTCGCGCGGGTGCGAAGCGGCGGTGAGCCGGAGCGAGCGCCGAGCCCGTCGCGCGCTGATGGCCACCAGCACCGCGAGGATCGGCGCCAGCGCGGCGATGAGCCCGCCGACGAGCGCCGTAGGCGCCCCGGCCGCATGGAGGAGAGTCATGAGGTTCGTGCACACGATCAGAGCGCCGACGCCGCTGCCCAGCACCTGCCCGGGCAGGCGGGAGACCACCCACGCGGCCAGCGGAGCGGCCAGCGCGCCCCCGGCGAGCACCGCCAGGACCACGCCGATCTCGATCCCGGCCGTCCCCAGCCCCGCCAGGAACCCCGCCGAGGCGGCCACGCTCACGAGGAACTCCGCGGTATCGACGCTGCCGACCACCGTGCGCGGGGCGGTGCGCCCCCGACTGAGCAGCGTCGTCGTCGTCACCGGGCCCCAGCCGCCCCCGCCGGTGGCGTCGATGAATCCCCCCAGGAGCGCCAGCGGCGTCAGGAACAGCGTCGAGTGGGGGCTCCTGCGGGCCGTGGAGGCCGCGGGCGGGCGGATGGTGAAGCGCGCCAGCACGTAGAGCCCGAGCGCCAGAAGGATCGTGGAGCTGATCGGCGTCGCCGCCCGAGTGGACAGGTGGGACAGCACGGTGGCGCCGAGGAACGCCCCCACCGCGCCGGGGCCCGCCAGTCGGGCGGTGAGCCGCCAGTCCGTGTTGCCCAGCCGGTGGTGGGAGGCCCCCGAGATGATGGTCGTGCCGATCTCGGCCAGGTGGACCGAGGCGCTGGCCAGGGCGGGGCTGAGCCCGGCCAGCAGCAGGAGGGACGAGCTCGTGACGCCGTAGCCCATGCCGAGGGCGCCGTCGACGAGCTGGGCGATGAGCCCGGCCAGGGAGAGGATGAGGAGTTTGCGCATGAGGGCCTCCGTGGTCTCCGATGTGGGATGGGGTGGGGTCAGGATCCGGTGATGACCCGGTGCTCCCAGAGGGGGCTGAGGGTGACGACGTCGCCGAGCACGATGACCGCCGGCGCGGCCACGCCGACCGAGGCGGCGACCTCGGTCAGGCATCGCAGGATCGTCGTCGTCACCCGCTGATCGGGGCGCAGGCCGCTCTCGACGACGGCCGCCGGGGTGAGGGGATCGGCGCCGCGGCCCAGCAGGATCGACACTGAGCGGGCCAGATGAGTCACGCCCATGAGCAGCACGAGCGTGTGGTCCCGGCGCGCGGGCACGGTGGAGATCAGGTCCTCGTGGGCGCTGACCACGGAGAACCCGCGGGCCAGGCCCCGGTGGGTGACGGGGATGCCCGCGGCCGCCGGCACGGCCACGGCCGAGGTGACGCCCGGGACGACCTCCACGTCGATGCCGGCCTCCCGGCAGGCCTGGACCTCCTCGCCGCCCCGCCCGAGGACGAAGGGGTCCCCGCCCTTGAGGCGCACGACCCGGGCCCCGCCCCGGGCGCGCTCGACGAGCAGGGCGTCGATGCCGTCCTGGGGGACCAGGTGGTGCCCCGGCCGCTTGGAGACGTCGATGACCTCAGCGCCCGGCGGGCAATGCTCCAGGAGCTCGTGGGGCGCGAGGCGGTCGATGACGACGACGTCGGCCCGGCGCAGCAGATCCAGCCCCCGCACGGTGATGAGCGAGGCCTCCCCGGGGCCGGCGCCCACGAGGGCGACCGAGCCCCGGGCGCGGGGCTCCCCGGGGGCCGTGGGGGAACCGGGCCCCGGGGGCGCGGTCGCCGCGCGCCGCCCGCTCATGAGCGCTCCCCGGACGGCGCGGGCGGGGTCTCATCGCCGCCGTGCGCCATGCCCGCCGCGAGGGTCCAGCCGTCATGCGCGTCGATGACGAGGAAGGCTCCGTCGGCGCGGGAGCGCTCGTAGGGGGCGACGGGGATGGCCTCGGACAGGCGCAGGCGCACCCGTCCGATGTCGTTGAGGGCCAGGCCGTCTGCCTCCACGAGCGCCAGGTCGCCCAGGTCCAGGCGCCCGGCGATATCCGTGACCACCGCCTGGACGGTTCTCGTGCCGTGCTTGACCAGGACCCGGTCGCCCTGGCGCAATGGCCGGTCGGACAGCCACGCCAGGCTCGCCTCGACATCGCGGCTGGGCCGGGGCGCCCCCTCGGGCGCGGCGAGCAGGTCCCCGCGCGAGATGTCGATGTCGTCGGCCAGCTCGACGGTGATCGACTGGCCGGTGACGGCGCGCTCCAGGGGGCGATCCCCCAGGTGGATCCCCGTGATGCTGCTGGCGCGCCCCGAGGGCAGGACGAGGACCTCGTCGCCGATCGCCACGGATCCCGCCGCCACCTGGCCGGCGTAGCCGCGGAAGTCCTCCAGCCCCGGCGGGGCGGCGCTCTGGGGGCGGATGACGGACTGCACGGGCAGGCGGAAGGGCTGGCCCGCTTCCGGCGGGTCGACGCTGATGGTCTCGAGGAGCTCCAGCAGCGCCGGGCCGGTGTAGAACGGGGTGCGCTCGGAGCGGGTCACGATGTTGTCCCCCTCCAGGGCGGAGGTCGGCAGGGCGCGCGCGTCGGGCAGCCCCAAGCCCCGCGCGACGGCCTGGATGTCGTCGGCCACCCGGGCGTAGACCTCGGCGGAGTAGCCGACGAGGTCGATCTTGTTGACGGCGACGACGACGTGCGGCACCCGCAGCAGCGCCGCTACCGCCAGGTGGCGCCGGGTCTGCTCGACGACGCCGTGACGGGCGTCGACCAGCAGGATGATGAGGTCAGCCGTCGAGGCCCCCGTGACGGTGTTGCGGGTGTACTGCACGTGCCCGGGGCAATCGGCCAGGATGAACGAGCGCCGGGGGGTGGCGAAGTAGCGGTAGGCGACGTCGATCGTGATGCCCTGCTCGCGCTCGGCGCGCAGGCCGTCGGTGAGCAGGGCGAGGTCCGTGCGGGTCATGCCCCGGTCGAGGCTGACCCGCTCGACGGCGGCGAGCTGGTCGCGCAGCACGGACTTGGAGTCGAACAGGAGGCGGCCCACGAGCGTGGACTTGCCGTCGTCGACGCTGCCGGCCGTGGCCAGGCGCAGCAGGCCCGTGGGCCGGGCTTCGGCGGGCGCGCCGGCCCCGGTGCTCGGGGAGGTGGGAGGGGAAGCGGTCGGGGTCATCATGCGTCCTCGGATTCGTCGGTGGGGTGGGGGAGGCGGGATGGGCGGCGGCTCAGAAGTAGCCCTCCTTCTTGCGGTCTTCCATCGCCGCCTCCGTCAGGCGGTCGTCGGCGCGCGTGGCGCCGCGCTCGGTGAGGGTGGAGGCGGCCACCTCGACGGTGATCTCGTGGTTGGTGGCGGCTCCCGACTCCACGGCGCCGGTGCAGGACATGTCCCCGACGGTGCGGTAGCGCACGGTGCGGATCTCGGTCTCCTCACCCTGGCGGGGCCGGGTCACCGGGGTGACGGCGAGCCACATGCCGTCGCGGCGGAAGACCTCGCGCTCGTGGGCGTAGTACAGGCTCGGCAGGGCGATGCCCTCGCGCTCGATGTAGCGCCACACGTCCAGCTCGGTCCAGTTGGACAGGGGGAAGACCCGCACGTGCTCGCCCGGGGCGTGCCGGGGATTGAACAGCGTCCACAGCTCGGGGCGCTGGTTGCGCGGATCCCACTGCCCGAACTCGTCGCGCAGGGAGAACACTCGCTCCTTGGCCCGAGCCTTCTCCTCGTCGCGCCGGCCCCCGCCGAAGACGCCGTCGAAGCCGCCCGCGGCGATCGCGTCGAGCAGGGGGCGGGTCTGCAAGGGGTTGCGGGTGCCGTCGGGGCGCTCCCGCAGGCGGCCGTCGTCGATGTAGTCCTGGACGGAGGCGACCACGAGCCGCATGCCAGCGGCCTGAGCGGTGGCGTCGCGGTAGGCCAGGACCTCGGGGAAGTTGTGCCCGGTGTCCACGTGGAGAAGGGGGAAGGGCACGGGCGCCGGCCAGAAGGCCTTGCGCGCCAGGTGGAGCATCACCACCGAATCCTTGCCGCCGCTGAACAGCAGGACGGGTCGGGCGCACTCGGCGGCCGTCTCGCGGATGATGAGGATCGCCTCAGCCTCCAGCGCGTCGAGCTCGTCGAGGGCGGGGCGGGCGGCGGTGGTCGAGAGGGCGGTGACGTGGGTGGTCGGGGTGGTGCTCATAGGTGGATCCCGCATTCGGTCTTGGTGAATCCGGCCCAGCGGCCGGAACGTGGGTCTTCTCCCGGGGCGACGCGCGCCGTGCAGGGCTCGCAGCCGATCGAGGGGTAGCCGTCGGCCAGCAGCGGGTTGACGATGACGCCGTGCTCGGAGGCGTAGGTGAGCAGCTCGTCGAAGCTCCAGGCGGCCAGCGGGTTGATCTTG
The DNA here is from genome assembly GCF_009829635.1 of Actinomyces sp. zg328. Lineage (NCBI taxonomy): Bacteria > Bacillati > Actinomycetota > Actinomycetes > Actinomycetales > Actinomycetaceae > Actinomyces > Actinomyces sp. zg328. The sequence continues at coordinate 28,182 of NZ_VWPE01000006.1, read as the reverse complement.
ACGATCCGGTGCGTCTCGTCGAAGCCCACGAGCGGGGTGGAGACGCGGGTGACGGCGTCCTCGCGGCGCACGCCGGTGGCCCAGGCCTCGTAGCCGGACAGGGCCCTGGCTAGCGGCGCCACCTTGCGCAGGGCGCAGCAGCGCGAGGGATCCCGGGAGTGGAGGGCCTCCCCGTAGCGCTCGTCCTGCTCGGCGATCGTCAACTCGGACAGGACATCGATGACGGTGACGTCCATGGTCTCGGCAACCGCGTCGCGGGTCCCCTCGGTCTCGGCGAAGTGGTAGCCCGTCTGGAGGAAGAGCACGTCGACGCCGGGCATCTGGGCGGCGATGACATGCGGCAGCACCGCGTCGGCCATCGAGCAGGCGACGGCGAGGCTGCCGGGGAACGCCCTCGCGGCCCAGGCGACGACCTCCTCGGCGGGGGCGTCGTCGCCCAGCTCGGCGGCGCCCGCGGCCGCCAGGGCGCGCAACTCGTCTTCGCCGCGCCTGGGGGAGTGGGGTGAGCGGGCGGCGTTGGCGCCCCGGGCGGTCAGCCGGCCGAAGCGGCCCACGGGGGTGCCGGCCGCGCTGGCCGCGCCGGCGGCGCTTGCCGTGCTGATCGTGCTGGTCGGTGCGGTGGTCATGCGAGTCTCTCCTCATCCGCGCGCTGCGCCCATTGGGCGAAGCTCTCCTCGGGGTGGCGGTCGGCCAGGTAGGCCCGCACGACCCTCTCGATGTAGTCGGGCAGGCCATCAGCGGAGACCTTGAGGCTGCGCACCGTGCGCCCCAACTCGGCCTCCTCATGGCCGGGGGCGGCCAGCCCCCCGCCCAGGTGGACCTGGAATCCCGGGACCCTTTCGCCGTCGACGGTGATGATCTGGCCCTTGAGGCCGATATCCGCCGTCTGAATGCGCACGCAGGAGTTCGGGCAGCCGTTGACGTGCACGGTCAGGGGGCGCTCGAGGTCGGCGTCGGCCAGGCGCTCATCGAGCTCGGCGGACACGCGCGCGCCCAGGGCCTTGGTCTCCACGATCGCTAGCTTGCAGAACTCGATGCCGGTGCAGGCCAGCGTCCCACGGGTGAAGGGGCCGGGATCGGGGTCGATGCCGAGCGCCGCCAGGCCCTGGCGCGCCTCCTCAAGCCGCTCGGCGGGGATGTCGAGCAGGAGGAGGTTTTGCAGGGGAGTGGTGCGCGCGCGGTTGGAGCCCACGCGCTCGGCGAGGTCGGCCAGGCCCAGCATGATGTCGCCGGACAGGCGCCCCACCGGGGGCTTGCCGCCGATCCAGTAGCGGCCATCGGCCTGGCGGTGCGCGCCGAGGTGGTCCCTGGAGCCGCGCGGCGGGCCCGGGGCCGGGCCGTCGGCCAGGGCATGGCCGAGGTAGTCCTTCTCCAGGACCTCCCGGAACCGCTCCGGCCCCCACTCCGCCATGAGGAACTTCAGCCGTGCCTTGTTGCGCAGGCGCCGGTAGCCGTAGTCGCGGAAGATGCGGACGACTCCCCACCACACCTCGGGCACCTGGTCGGGCCGGACGAAGGCGCCCAGGCGCTTGCCGAGGAAGGGCGCGGTGGACAGGGCCCCCGCGATCCACAGGTCGTACCCGGGGCCGAGCTCGGGGTGCTCGACGCCGACGAAGGAGATGTCGTTGATCTCGTGGAGCACGTCCAGGCTCGGCGAGCCGGTGAACGCCGTCTTGAACTTGCGCGGCAGGTTCGTGATCTCGGGATTGCCCAGGTAGGTGTCGCGCAGGTGGCGCGCCGCCTCGGAGGGGTCGATGATCTCCTCGGGGTCGATCCCGGCCACGGGGGAGACGAGGAAGCCGCGGGGCGTGTCCCCGCAGGCCTCGATGGTGGTCAGCCCCACATCCTCCAGACGGCGCCACATCTCGGGGACGTCCTCGATCCGGATCCAGTGGAGCTGGAGGTTCTGCCTGTCGGTGATGTCGAGGGTGCCGCGGGCGAACTCGTTCGAGATCCCGCCGATGACGCGCATCTGCTCCACCGACAGCGAGGCGCCGTCCATGCGGATGCGCTGCATGAAGTAGCGGTCGGAGAGCTCGGAGGCGCTCAACTGGGCGGTCCGGCCGCCGTCGATCCCCTGCTTGCGCTGCGTGTAGAGCGCCCACCAGCGGAAGCGGTTGTGGAGGTCGTCGTCGGGGATCGCGTCGTAGCCGGCGGACGCGTAGGTGTCGAGGATGCGCTGGCGCGCCCCGAGCGGGTCGCCGTCCTGCTTGAAGGCCTCATTGGGGTTCAGGGGCGCGCGGCCGTCCACCAGCCACTGCCCGTTGGACCTCCCCGAGCGGGGAGGTCGCAGGTCGCGGCCCTTCGCGGGGCCCGCCGCGCTGCTCGTCGTGGTGCTCATGTCTCCTCCAGGTCGGCTCGCCGGGCGTCTGGAGGGGGAGTCGGGTTGACAGGCTCCCCACGGTGCCGTTCCCCCGCTGGCGGAGAATCTGAGGTCGGCTCCGGACGCCTCGTCGCGCCGGAATCCGATGATCAATCAGATGATCGCGGTGTCAACCGCTGCGGTCAGGCGCTCGTCAAGCCTGACAACACATGACCCAGCCGTGCCCACGCGGCGCCAGCGCCGGGCGTGCCCAGCGGGTTGTGACGCGGCGTGCTGTGGTCATGCGCCGGACTATAGGGGCCGGGCCGCGCCGATGCGAGGGGGTGCTTGCATGGTGAGACCGGCCTCCCGGCGGGGCTCGCGGGGTCCCGGGACGCGGGGCCGGGTGGGACGGGCGCCGCCGCGCGCCCTCCCGGGCGGGAGGAGGGCCGCGGGTGTGTCGAGGACGACGCCGCCCGCGCGCCCTCCCGGCTGGCCGCTCCCAGCGCCGCTGGCTACACTCCTGCGCTAACAGGCAGTGACCCGGCCGATCCGCCCGCGCGGCGATCGGGCATCACCGGTGAGCCTCCGGCAGAACAGCGCCGGGCCCCACGGCCCCGGCCGCCCAGTAGACCCGGACGGGACAGCCCGTCACAGCTGATGATGAAGCGGTCGCACCGCGCGCGGCCCTGGGCCGGGCGCGGAGCGGCAAGCGAGGTGGTACCGCGGTGCGGCCCCGCCGACCCGGGAGCCCCCGGGCGGTGGGCGTCGGCGTCGTCCTCGTGAGTCCCGTCCACCCGGATGTTCACGAGCGAAAGACGCGAGGCACATGGCTGAGCAGACCCAGGCGAGCGCCACCGCCCACACCGGCGCCGCCTTCTACCCCCTGCACCGAGACGGCGAGCGGGTCGACCCCTCCCCGTCCTTCCCCGCACTGGAGCAGGAGACCCTGGCCTACTGGAAGGCGGACGACACCTTCGCCGCCTCCGTCGAGGTCCGCCCCGCCCACGACGCGGGCGGGCACTCCAACGAGTTCGTCTTCTACGACGGCCCGCCCTTCGCCAACGGCCTGCCCCACTACGGGCACCTGCTGACCGGATACGTCAAGGACGCCGTCGGCCGCTTCCAGACCCAGATGGGCCGCCGCGTCGAGCGCCGCTTCGGCTGGGACACTCACGGCCTGCCCGCCGAGCTCGAGGCCCAGCGCCTGCTCGGCATCGACGACATCTCCGAGATCACGCGCCCCGGCGGCCTCGGCATCGAGGCCTTCAACGCCGAGTGCCGCACCTCCGTGCTGCGCTACACCGAGGAGTGGGAGGACTACGTCACCCGCCAGGCGCGCTGGGTCGACTTCGGCCACGACTACAAGACCCTCGACCCCACCTACATGGAGAGCGTCCTGTGGGCCTTCAAGACCCTCTACGACAAGGGCCTGGCCTACCAGGGATACCGCGTGCTGCCCTACTGCTGGCACGACCGCACGCCCCTGAGCAACCACGAGCTGCGCATGGACGACGACGTCTACCAGGACCGCCAGGACAACACGGTCACCGTGGGCATGCCGCTGACCGAGGCGATCCTGGACGGCGCCCCCGAGCTCGTCCTCATCTGGACGACGACCCCCTGGACCCTGCCGTCCAACCTCGCCGTCGCCGCGGGGCCGGACGTCGACTATGCCGTCGTCGAGGTGCCCTCTGGACTCGATTCCCCCCTGGCCGGCCGCCGCGTCATCCTGGCCGAGGCGCTCGTGGGCTCCTATGCCAGGGAGCTGGCCGCCGAGGGCGTCGAGCCCGCCGTCCTGGCCCGCCTGAAGGGCTCCGAGCTGGTGGGGCGCCGCTACCACCCGATCTTCGACTACTTCGATGACGACGCCCACCGCGCCCAGGGCGCCGCCCCGGGCCCGAACGGCTGGACGATCATCGCTGGCGACTACGTCACCACCGAGGACGGCACCGGACTGGTCCACATCGCCCCGGCCTTCGGTGAGGACGACATGCTCGTGTGCCAGGAGGCCGGGATCGGCGCCGTCATCCCCGTCGACGACGGCGGCGCGTTCACCTCCGAGGTCCCCGACTACGCCGGGATGCAGGTCTTCGACGCCAACAAGCCGATCATCGTCGACCTGCGCGACGGCTCCGGGCCGCTGAGGGGCCGGGACGAGGCCGCCCGGCCCGTCCTCGTGCGCCAGGCCTCCTACGTGCACAGCTACCCGCACTGCTGGCGCTGCCGCAAGCCTCTCATCTACAAGGCGGTCTCCTCCTGGTTCGTGCGGGTCACCGCCATCAGGGACCGCATGGTGGAGCTCAATCAGGAGATCACCTGGACTCCCGCCCACATCAAGGACGGCATCTTCGGCAACTGGCTCGCCGGGGCCCGCGACTGGTCGATCTCGCGCAACCGCTACTGGGGGGCCCCGATCCCCGTGTGGGTCTCGGACGACCCCGCCTACCCGCGCACCGATGTCTACGGCTCCTTCGCCGAGCTGGAGGCCGACTTCGGCGTCGAGGTCACCGACCTGCACCGCCCCTTCATCGACACCCTCACGCGTCCCAACCCGGACGACCCCACGGGCAAGTCGATGATGCGCCGCATCCCCGACGTCCTGGACTGCTGGTTCGAGTCCGGCTCCATGCCCTTCGCCCAGGTCCATTACCCCTTCGAGAACGTCGACTGGTTCGAGTCGCACAACCCCGGGGACTTCATCGTGGAGTACATCGGGCAGACCCGCGGCTGGTTCTACACCCTCCACGTGCTGGCCACCGCCCTGTTCGACCGCCCCGCCTTCACCTCCTGCGTCTCCCACGGCATCCTCCTGGGTGACGACGGCGCGAAGATGAGCAAGTCCCTGCGCAACTACCCCGACGTGTCCATGGTCTTCGACCGCGACGGCGCCGACGCCATGCGCTGGTTCCTGCTGTCCAGCCCCGTCGTGCGAGGGGGCAACCTCGCGGTGACCGACAAGGCCATCCGCGACACCGTGCGCCAGGTCCTCCTGCCCCTGTGGAACACCTGGCACTTCTTCGCCCTGTACGCCGGGCAGATGAACGACGGCAAGGGGTACGTCAGCCCCGGCGTGGACCTGTCCGACACCGCCCTGTTCGGGCGCAAGGGCTCCCTGCACGTTATGGACCGCTACATCCTGGCCCGGGCGCGCGACCTGGCCGAGACCGTGGGCGCCCAGATGGGCTCCTACGAGATCACCGGCGCCACGGTGACCATCCGCGACTTCCTCGACGTGCTCACCAACTGGTACCTGCGCGCCTCGCGCTCGCGGTTCACTGACGACGACCCCGCCGTCGCCCGGCCCGCCTTCGACACCCTGGCCACCGTGCTGCGCGTCCTGACCGAGGTCATGGCGCCGCTCGCCCCGCTGGTGAGCGAGGAGGTCTGGCGGGGGCTGACGGGCGGGCGCTCTGTCCACCTGACCGACTGGCCCGTCCTGCCCGCCCACGTCGCCGACCCGGCCCTCGTGACCGCCATGGACGAGGCCCGCGACGCCGTCTCCGCGGCCCTGGGCCTGCGCAAGGCCGAGAAGCTGCGCGTGCGCCAGCCGCTGCGCTCCCTGCTCATCGCCACCGCGCAGCCCGAGGCACTGGCCCCCTTCGCCGATCTCATCGCCGAGGAGATCAACGTCAAGGCGGTCCGCGTCCTCGACGCCGCCAACGCCGGCTACGAGCTGCGCGAAGAGCTCTCCCTCAACCCGAGGGCCTTCACCCCCGAGGTCCGCAAGCTCACCTCCAAGCTCTTCGCCGCCGTCAAGGCGGGGGAGTGGGCCCTCACCGAGGATGGCGACGTGCGCTTCGACGGCGTGACGATCGATGGCGCGCCCGTGGTCCTGGAGGCGGAGGAGGCCTCCTTCACCCTCACCCAGCGCATCGAGGTCGACGACGACGCCTTGAGCGCCACCGTCCTGGCCTCCGGCGCCTTCGTGGTGCTGGACACCGCTCTCGACGAGGAGCTTGAGGCCGAGGGCTGGGCGCGCGACCTCATCCGCCTCGTCCAGGACGAGCGCAAGGCCGCCGGTCTCCACGTGGGCGACCGGATCCGCCTGACCCTGACGGTCCCCGAGGACCGGGGCGCCTGGACGGGAGCGCACCTCGCCCTCATCAAGGCCGAGACCGGCTGCGTGGACGCCTCGGTCGTCACCAGCCCCTCGGCGGGGCGGCCCAGCGCCGTCGTCGTCCGGAGCGAGGGCTAGCGCTGACCAAGAGCGCGGCCCGCTCCCCGGAGCCGGGCCGCGCCATGATGAGCCGCGGGGGCGGCCGACCGCATGATCGCGGCCGGCCGCCCCCGCCGTATTCAGCGCGCGCAGGGCACTCGATGAATTCTGGGAAAACTCTGGGAATGTGCACGGAATACTCTGATGTCGGACATGTTTATGTAGTGATCCATCTCTCGGGGGTTCCGTCGAAGGTCCATATTCCATTGACACCTTTGGGTGGTCTCACTAGCCTGACAAGCGTGTTCAATTCAGCCGTGATCATTTCGTGATTGAAATGTTCGACTCGACATACCTCAGTGAGACGGTGTTCGTCCCGGCCGATTCCCCGCGCTCCGCGGCTGATTCGCGAGCCCTCTCCAACCCTGCTGAGTTAAGTCGAGATCCCGTCTTCATGCTCAAAGGAAATCGATGGCCCAGGACAACCCCACCGGCGTTCCCACCCCTACTGGCGTGGCACTGCGCGCGACGAGGCCGGGGGCCCGTCCGGAGCGCCGCCCGGCGGATCCATCGAGCGGGGGAGCCCCGCTGGTATCCGTGATCGTCCCCTCGTTCAACTCCGAGGGCCATGTCGCCGAGACGATCCGCAGCGTCCTGGCCCAGACCGTGGCGGACCTGGAGATCATCGCCGTCGACGACGCCTCAACGGACTCCACCGTCACCATCCTCACCGGCCTGGCGGCGCAGGACCCCCGGATCACCGTCCTGGTGCAGGAGGAGAACCAGGGCGTCGCCAAGGCGAGGAACCGCGGGCTGGAGGCGGCCCGGGGGCGCTACATCGCCTACCTCGACTCCGACGACCTATGGGCGCCCACCAAGCTGGAGCGGCAGATCGCCTTCATGGGGAGGGTCAAGGCAGGGGTGTGCATCACCTCCTACGAGACCATCGAGGAGGACGGCGAGCACCGGAACTACGTCCACGTGCCCCGGTCCTTCACTTACGAGAAGTTCCTCAAGAACACGATGACCTGCACGCTCTCCGTGGTTTTCGACACCACCATCGTCGATCGCTCCCTCCTGGTCATGCCGGACCTGCGCCGCGGGCAGGACGCCGCCACCTGGCTGCAGGTGATGAAGCGGGGCCACCGCTTCCACGGCCTGGACGAGTGCCTCGCCAAGTACAGGAAGACGGCGGGATCCCTGTCCTCCAACAAGATCAAGGCGGTCAAGCGCACCTGGCACCTCTACAGGGAGGTTGAGCGCCTGCCCCGCCCCTACGCGGCCTACTGCCTGGCCTGGCAGTTATCCCACGCGATGGTCCGACGCCGGAGGAGCTCCTGATGAGAAGACGGATGGCCGCGCTGGTCTCCCTCACGGGCGCCGCCACCGCGGTCGCTGGGATCAGGGCCCTCCGAGGCCGCCCCTCCCGCCGGGCGGGCGGGGCGGCGGAGCGCCGCATCGGCATCATGGGCCGGATCGACCTCGGTGAGACGATGGTCGACGGCCAGACCGTCAAGACCCGAGTGGTCTACCGCCACCTCGCCGACCGCTTCGGCGCTGGCGCCATCCGCACCGTCGACACCCTCGACTACCGCCACCACCCCCTGCGGGTGGCCAAGGACGCGGCCCGCTGCCTGGCCGTGTGCGACGACGTCGTTGTGCTCCTGTCCGACAATGGCCGCCGCTTCTTCTTCCCCGTGCTCGCCCTGGCCGCCTCGGCGCGAGGCACGCGCGTCTTCCACAACCTCATCGGGGGGCGCCTCGCCGACGACATCGAGCGCGATCCCTCGGGCCGCCTGGTGCGCTACCTCAACGCCTTCCAGGTCAACTGGGTGGAGAGCCGGGCCCTCGTGGCCCGCCTGGCCGAGCTCGGCGTGCGCAACGCCGCCTACCTGCCCAACTTCAAGGACCTCGATGCCGGCGAGGCCCGCCTCGACGCGCCCACGGGGCGCCCCGCCCGCCTGTGCACCTTCTCCAGGGTGGTCCCGGGCAAGGGCATTGAGAACGCCGTGCGCACCGTGGCCCGCCTCAACGAGGACGCGGGCGCCGCCGGGCCTGTGGCCGTGCTCGACATCTACGGGCCGGTCGACGAGGACTACGAGGAGGCCTTCCGTGCCCTGATCGAGAGCGCCCCCCACGCGCGCTACATGGGCGCCGTCAAGCCCGAGCAGGGCGTGGCGACCATCCGGGACTACCATGCTCTGCTCTTCCCCACCGAGTTCTGGGGCGAGGGGATCCCCGGCACCATCGTCGACGCCATGGGCGCGGGACTGCCCGTCATCGCCAGCCACTGGGCCTTCTACTCCGAGATGCTCACCGACGGCGTGACGGGGCTCGGCTACGACTTCGAGCGCCCCGAGGAGCTCCGCCCGACCATCGAGTCCTTCCTCGCCCTGCCCCGCCAAGAGGTTGAGGCCATGCGCCGCGCCATGCACGAGCGCGCCGAGGCCTACACCGCCGACGCGGTCTTCGAGCGGATCGCCGAGGCCCTCACCGCCCACCCATGAGACGCGCCCCACTCCGACCCCGCGCATCCCGCCCCCGAACCACCCACGGATCACAAGGACCCCCACCGAATGACACGCACGCAGCCCGACGGCTCGCAGCCGGCCGCGCGATCGCAGCCCGCCATGCGCATCATGCTCGTCACCCACGGGCTGGGCACCGGGGGCGCCGAGATGATGGTCCTCAACCTCGCCCGCGAGCTCAAGCGCGCCGGGCACCCCGTGCTCGTGGCCTGCCTGGGCTCGGGGGGCACTGACATCGCCGACGCCCTGCGCGATGCGGGCGCGCGCGTGGAGGCGCTGGGCAAGAGGAAGGGGCCGGACCCCCGTGTCATCGCCGGGCTGCGGCACCTCATCCACGAATTCCGGCCCACCGCCATCCACACCCACCAGCCGGTCCTCGCCTACGTCCTGCCCGCCGTGCGCCTGAGCGGGGCCCGCCCCCGCCTCATCCACACCGTCCACTCCGTGGCCACCCATGAGACCCGCCTGCCCGCCCTGCGGCGCCTCAACCGCTACGCCTTCCGCCACGGGGTCGTGCCCGTCGCGCTGGGCGAGGAGGTCCGCGACTCGATCTGCCGCGAGTACCGACTCGCCCCCGAGGGCGTCCCCGTGGTCCGCAATGGCGTGGACGTGGGCGCCTTCGCCTGCGAGCGCGACCTCGATGCCCCCGGTGCCCGGCGGCGCGCCCCGCGCCTGCTGTGCGTGGCCCGGCTCGCGCCGGTGAAGAACCACGCCCTTCTCCTCGACGCCGTCGCCGCCCTGGCCCGCGCCGGGCGCGACGCCAGCCTCACCCTCGTGGGCGACGGGCCCCTCGCGGCCGATCTCGACCAGCGCGCCAGGACCCTCGGAATCGCCGACCTCGTCCGCTTCGCGGGCCCCCAGCGCGACCCCGCCCCCTTCTACGCCGAGGCCGACATCTTCGCGCTGGCCTCCGAGCACGAGGGCCTGCCCATGAGCGTCATCGAGGCCATGGCGGCCGGCCTGCCCGTCGTGGCCACGGCGGTCGGGGGAGTGCCCAGCATCGTCGCCGATGGCGTCAATGGCGCCCTCGTCAACCCCCGCGGCCCCCAGGCCGCCCAGGAGATCGCCGCCGCCGTGGCCAGGATCTGGGAGGACCCAGAGTTCTACGGCCGACTCAGCCGCGCGGCGCTCGCCACGGCGGAGGACCACTCCGCACGAGCCATGATGGAGGCCTACTGTGACCTCTACCGCTGAGATGATCACCAGAACCGGTTCCCGGCGCCCGCGGCCCCGATGGGGCGACGGCGCCGCGACCGGCACGGCCGGCGCCCTCAAGGAGGCCCTCGTCGGCTTCGCCCGGCGCTGCTACCCACTGCGCTACCTCGGGCTCATGATGATCTGCGGGATCCTCATGAAGCCGAGCCTGGTCGATGAGAGCGCGTCCCTGGCCCCCCTGGTCAAGGCCCTCACCGCCGTCATCTTCCTCGGGCTCGTCCTAGCCCACCTCGCCCGCCGGGCGGCCCTGTCGGCCACGCTGACGCTCTTCATCCTCTACCGGCTCGCCTACCTGCCACCCACGCTGCTGGGCGATGGCGACCTGCTCAACTGGGGCTACGCCTCCGTCGCCCAGGTGAGCGTGCTCATGGTCATCGAGTTGTACGTCGGCGCCGATGAGGACTCGCGCAGGCGGCTCCTGAGGGTCCTGACCGACCTCCTCCTGCTCTACCTCATGGTCAACGCCGCGATGATCCTCCTGGGGATCTCCAAGGACGCGGCCGCGGGCGCCCAGTTCTCCCAGCCCTCCTACCTCCTGGGCATCCGCACCAGGGTCACCGACACGATCTTCCCGGCCACGATGCTGGCGTTCCTCTACGACTCGACCTCACCCAGGCGCTGGGGCTGGCGCTCAGTGATCGCCGTGGGCTCCGGCCTGCTCCAGATCGCCTCCCTCCATGTGGCCACGGCCCTGGTGGGCACCGCCATCGCGGCCATCACCTACGTCGTGATCGCCCTGAGGCCCCACGGGCGGGGCCTGCTGTCCATGAGGGCCGTCACCGTGGGCGGGCTCGTCATCACGCTGCTCGTCGTGGTGGCCCGAATCCACCTCCTGTTCACCTCCCTCATCGAGGGCGCCCTGGGCAAGTCGCTCACGCTGACCGGGCGCACGGACATCTGGGACTCCGCCCTGCCGATCCTCGCGGACTCCCCGCTGCTGGGCCACGGCATCAACCACGAGTTCGGCAGGTTCGTCCCCGGCGCCGACGGCGGCCTGTGGCAGGCCCACAACCAGTACCTGCAGATCATGCACGACGGCGGGCTGATCGCCGTGGGCCTCTTCGTCGCCCTGCTGTGGGTGGCCAGCGCCCGGATGGACCGCTCGAGTTGCGACCCGCGCGCCCGTGCCGCCTTAACCTCCGTCTACGCGGCGATGTCGGTGATGGCTGTCAGCGAGATCTACATCTACAACATGGCCCTGTTCATCCTCATCCCCTTCCTCGCCAGCCGGGTCCCCGAGCTGACAGGCGGCCCTCGCGCCGCCGAGACCGGCCCCATCGATAGGAGCGCCGTGCGATGAGCCTGCCCTCACGAGTGATCCATGGCGCGCGACGCCGCCTGTCCGCCTCCCAGTTCCGCCGCGCCTCCTCGGCCGGGGCGCTGCGCGCCGGCGAGGACCTGCGCCTGGGCTCCTTCGCCCGCTGCTCCGCCGGCTCCACGCGTGCCCCCTCCGTGACCATCGGAGATCACGTCTTCCTCGACGCCACCCTCATGACGCGAGGCGCGGGATCCATCTCCATCGGCTCCCACTGCTGGATCGGCGGGGCGGGGGCCACCCTCATCGGCGCCGTCGAGTCGATCCGCATCGGCTCCGACGTCATCATCTCCACGCACGCCCACATCTTCGACCACAACAGCCATCCCACTGATCCCGAGGCCCGCCTGCGCATGACGCGGGGCGAGCACGGCGGGCCCCTGTGGGACTGGACCGAGGCCGACGCCGCCCCCGTGGTCATCGAGGACAACGTGTGGATCGGGGAGTACACGATGGTGCTCAAGGGGGTGACCATCGGACGCGGCTCGGTGGTGGCCGCGCACGCCGTCGTGACCAAGGACGTGCCGCCCTACTCGATCGTCGCGGGCAACCCCGCCCGGGTCGTCAAGAGGCTGCGGTGAGAAGGATCCTGCCCCGCCGCGCCACCGGCAGCGCCGTCGACTCCCTGCTCCTGGCCAGTGTCAAGATCGTGACGCTGGGCTCGACCATGGCCAACACCATGATTCTGTCGCACAGCCTGTCGCTGACCGACTACGGCACCTACGCGCAGGGCGTGCTCCTGGTGACCATCTGCTCGGACTCCACCATCCTGGGGATGGCCGACGCCGTCAACTACTTCTTCAACCGCGGCGGGAAGCGGCGCCTCTCGCGGGCCTACGTGCGCGCCATCGTCATGATCCAGATGGCCGTGGGCCTGGTGACCGCCCTGGCGATGATCCTCGCCCAGGGCGCCATCGGCGACTACTTCTCCAACCCCCTGCTGCCCCCGCTCATCATCCTGCTCATGGCGCGGCCCATGCTCACGAACATGACCAGCGTCTTCCAGGTCCTCATCGTCTCGATCGGGCAGGCGCGGGTCATCGCGATCCGCAACCTCGTGCTGGCGGCGCTGAAGTTCATCGCCGTCCTCGTCACGGCCACCATCACCTCTGACCTGGCGATCCTGTTCGCGATGCTCCTCGCCCTCGACGCGGCGTCCCTTCTGTGGTTCTGGAACGGCTTCAGGCGCTGGCAGTACCCCGTGTGGCCGTCGCTGCCCAACTGGCGCCGCATCCGCCAGATCCTGGGGCTCGCCCTGCCCATGGGTGTCTACGTGCTGACGGCCACCCTCATGAGGCAGATCGGCGCGCTGGTCATCGGCTTGAACGAGCCCACCGAGCGCTACGCCGTCTACTCCAACGCCTCCATGGTCCTGCCCCTGGACCTCATCTCCGCCTCCTTCCTCACCGTCATCGTGCCGATCGTCACCCGCTACATCGGCGCCGACCAGAAGGAGCGTATCCGCGAGCTCTTCCGGCACTACCTGGCCGTCGGCTACCTGACCACCGGCACCTTCGCCGTGGCCTGCCTCGTGGTCGCCCCCGAGGTCGTGCAGGTCCTCTACGGCGCCCGCTACCTCGATGGCCTGGCCGTCTTCTGCCTCTACCTCGTCACCGCCATGGTGCGCTTCGCCAGCCTCTCGCTCATCCTGTCCGCCGCCGGCAGGACCCGCGCGCTCATGGCGGTCTCCCTGGTCGCCGTCGCCGCCAACGCGGCGCTGTGCCCCGCGCTCTACGCCCTCATCGGCTTCATCGGGCCGGCCGTGGCCTCCGTCGTCGTCAACGCGGTGATGACCTGGGCCCTCCTGCGCCTGAGCCTGAAGGAGATCGAGGGGAGCCTGCGCTCGGCCTTCGACCCCCACGACCTGGCCCTCTACGTCTTGAGCGCGCTGGCGGCCGCGGCCGCGGGCGCCGGGGCGCGCTGGGCGCTGCTCTCGATCGGCGCCCCCGTGCCCGTGATCGCGGTGGTCGTCTTCGCCGCCGTAACCGCGGCGGTGCTCGCCCTCAACCGGAGATCCCTCATGGGCTCGCTGCGCGCGATCAACGCGATGAAGTGATGGCCCGCTCCGGCAGGGCCTGGACAACCGATGCGGCCGGCGCCAGTGCCACGACGAATACGACCGACATGACCGACATGACCGACATGACCGATAACGACCGAAGTGATCCCCGAGCAGGAAGGCTCCACATGTGTGACGCAACACGATGGCCCGGCGCGGCCTCGCCCCACGGCATGGCACCGGCCTGGGCCGGCGCGCCCGGCCGCCTCACGGGGGAGGGGGCCCGCTGATGACTCTCGAAGACCTCCTCCTGCTCGCCAGGCGCTCCTGGCGCGTCCTCGCCATCGGCGTCCTGGTGGGCGGGCTCCTCGCGGCCGGCGCGGCCCTGCTCGGCCCCCGGTCATACACCGCCACCTCCATCGCCTACGTCAAGGTGGACGCCTCGATCGCCGCCGCGAAGAACAACCCGACGAGCTACCAGCTCGTCGCCGCCCAGCTGGCCGAGCGCAAGGCGAAGTCCCTCCTGCCGGTCATCACCTCCGAGACCGTGGCCCAGGGGGTGATCGACTCCCTCAGGCTCGCGGGCACGACGCCCACCGCCCTGGCCGACTCCATCAAGGCCAAGCACGTCGCCGGCGCGGACACGGTGGTCGTCGAGGCCACCGCCGACACGCCCGAGCGGGCCCGCAGGATCGCCGATGAGACCGTCCGGCAGTCCAACCAGGAGTTCGCCGCGCTCAACGGCGAGGACATCCCCGTCGGGGTTGAGCTCATGACCTCCGCCGAGTTGCGCGCCGCCCCGCGGTCGCCGTCGATCATGCTGCTCCTGGGGGCCGGCCTCCTCGGGGGTCTCGTCGCCTCCTACCTGGGCGTCCTCGTGGTCGAGGTGCTCAACAAGCGCGTGCGCGGCGCCGGCGAGGCCCTGGCCGTCCTCGACTCGCCGGTCCTGGGAGCCCTGCCGCACTCCGACCTCATCCGCAACGGAGCCGACGCCTCCGACCCGGCCATCGAGGAAGAGCTGCGCAAGTTGCGCACCAACTTCATCCGCGCCACGGCGACCGCCGGGCGCAGCACCGTCATCTCATCGGCCGTCCGGGCCGAGGGGCGCACCACCATCACGGTGGGTCTGGCCCGGGTCCTGGCGATGTCCGGGCACCGCGTCGTCCTCATCGAGGGGGATCTGCGCGCCCCGTCCCTGGCCTCCGTCCTGGGGGTGGACGGCCGCCGCGCCGGCCTTGCCCAAGTGCTCGCCGGCGCCGCCGCCGTCGAGGACGCGCTCGTGCGCACCTCCATGCCGGGGCTGTCCGTCATCCCCGCCGGGGCCCTGCCGGGCAACCCCTCCGAGCTCCTGGGCTCGTCCCGGATGACCGAGCTGTTGGAGAGCCTGTCCGCCGATGCCATCGTCCTCATCGACTCCCCGCCGACATCGCAGGCCACCGACGCCGCGGTACTGGCGGCCCAGGCCGACGGCGCCCTCATCGTGGTCTCCACCGGCACCACCACCAGCGCCCAGCTGCGCCAAACCGCCCAGGCCCTTGAGCAGGGCGGCGGCAGGATCCTCGGCGTCGTCCTCAACGCCGTCAACAAGCGGGGCTTCCTCGACGGCGGCCCGGTGGACGCCCTGATTCCCGGTGGCGCGAGCCGAGCCGACGGCGCGCGCGGGGCGATCGGCTCGGGCGCCCCCGCGCCCGCGATCCCGGCCCGCGGCAACGGTCCCGCGGGGCTCCTCAGCGACCGATCGGCGGAATCATGATCCAGTCATCCTCCTTCAGCGCCGTCCCGACGGCCTCCGAGGCATGGAGGAGGAGAGCCTTCTTCCGCCGGGGCCTTCGCGCCGGGGACCTGGCGATCATCCTCCTGGTCGTCGCGTGCGTGGAGAGGCTCTGCCATGTCACCGGCCACGAGCGCATCGGCAGCGGCGTCATGCCCGCCCTCGTGACGCGGGCCCTGCTCATCGCGGCGGTCGCCGTGGCCTGGGGGCTGCTGCTGACTAAGGCCGACGTGTACCGCGACCGGGTCCTGGGCCACGGCGCCACCGAGTACAAGCGCGTGGTGTGGGCCACCGTCCTGGAGTTCGCCGGGTTCTCGATCCTGGGCTACATGGTGGGGGTTCGGATGCCCACCGCCCACCTGGTGGCCGCCCTGGCGATCTCGATCGTGGCCCTCCTGGCGTGGCACTGGGCGGCCCGGCGCCGCCTCATCCGCCTCGCCGCCGCGGGGAGCCTCGCGCAGCCCGCCTACGTCGTCGGATCGGTCGGAGCCGTGGCCTCGGCGATCTCCGAGCTCACCCGGCAGCCGGGGCTCGGCCTGCAGATCCGGGGGGCCTTCGTCTCCGACGAGGCCGCCCTCGACGCGCACCCCGACCTCCCCGTGCCCGTCATCGGGCGAGTGAGCAGCCTGCAGGAGACGGTGGAGAGCTCTGAGGGGATCGCCGTCGTCGTCGCGGAGGACTCCGGGCTCACCTCCGCCATGATCCGCAGGCTGAGCCAGTCCCTCGGCTCCGAGGGGCGCCTCATCATGCTGCCCCCGCTCCTGCAGATCGCCAGCTCGCGGCTGTGGATGCGCTCGGCCAGGGGGCTGTCCGCCATCGAGATCCAGCAGCCCCGCGTCGACGTGGCGCACTCGCCGCTCAAGCGCTCCACGGACATCTTCGCCTCCGTGCTGATCATCATCCTGCTGGTGCCCGTGTGGCTCATCGTCCCGCCCCTGATCTGGATGCAGGACCGCGGCCCGATCCTCTTCCGCCAGACCCGCATCGGCCTGAACGGCAAGCCCTTCCAGATCTGGAAGTTCCGCTCCATGCGGATCAACGCCGACGCCGAGCTCGCCGGGCTCCTGCGCGAGCAGAACCGCACGGACAGCCCCCTGTTCAAGGTCGACAACGACCCGCGCATCACCCGCGTGGGCGCCTTTCTGCGGCGCACCTCCATCGATGAGCTGCCCCAGCTCTTCAACGTCCTGGCCGGATCGATGAGCCTGGTGGGCCCGCGCCCCCAGGTGGCCAAGGAGGTCGCGCTCTACGACGAGGAGGCCTCCCGGCGCCTGCTCGCCAAGCCCGGGATCACCGGGCTGTGGCAGGTCAGCGGCCGCTCCTCCCTCACCTGGGAGGAGGCCATCCGCCTCGACCTGTTCTACGTGGAGAACTGGACCCCCGGGATGGACCTGTGGATCCTGCTGCGAACCGTCAAGGCGGTCCTCCTCCTGGACGGCTCGGCCTGACCGACGGCCTCAGCCGGGCCGGGGCCCTGCCCGCGCCCGGCCCACTCACCTCCGCGTGGATTGCGGAGCCTCCCCTCATCCCGATGCCTCACCGCCATCAGCGCGCTCTCCCAGGCGCGCGGGGCACCACCGAATGATCCCAATGATCCGGCCCCGCGAGGGCTGGGAGGAGAGGAGCACGCATGCGCGTCTCGATGATCGGATGCGGCTATCTCGGCGCTGTTCACGCTGCGTCGATGGCCGAGATCGGGCACGACGTCGTGGGCATCGACGTCGATGAGGGCCGGATCAGCGCCCTCGCGGCCGGGAGGGCGCCGTTCTTCGAGCCGGGCTTCGAGGAGGTGCTCTCGCGCAACGTCGCCTCCGGCCGCCTCCGCTTCACCACCGACATCTCCGCCGCCGAGGGCTGTCAGGTCCACTTCATCGGTGTTGGGACGCCTCAGACGCCCTCTGGCGCCGCCGATATGACCTATGTGGACAGCGCCGTCGACGCCCTGGCGCCCCACCTGGGCGGGTTCCGCGGGGGCGTGGAGATCGTCGTCGGCAAGTCGACCGTCCCGGTGGGCACGGCGGCGCGCCTGGCCGAGCGCTTCGAGGCCGCGGGCGCCACCCTGGTGTGGAACCCCGAGTTCCTGCGCGAGGGCTTCGCGGTCAAGGACACCCTCGAGCCCGATCGCATGGTCTACGGCCTGCCTGCCGACCCCTTGCGGGCCGAGGCGGCCACCGCCGTCCTTGATGAGGTCTACGGCCCTATCCTCGCCACCGGCGTCAAGCGTCTGACCATGGATTACGCGACGGCGGAGCTGGTCAAGGTCAGCGCCAACTCCTTCCTGGCCATCAAGATCTCCTTCATCAACGCCGTCGCCCAGATCTGCGACGCCGCCGGCGGCGACGTCACCGCCCTGGCTGAGGCCATCGGCCTGGACGCGCGAATCGGCCACCGCTTCTTGCGCGCTGGCATCGGCTTCGGCGGGGGCTGCCTGCCCAAGGACATCCGGGCCTTCCAGGCCCGCGCCGCCGAGTTGGGCGCGGGCGACGCCCTCGCCATCCTCGACGAGGCGGACCGGGTGAACCTGCGGGCCCGTTCCCTCGTCCTCGACAAGGCCCGCCAGATGCTTGGTGACGGGCTCGACGGCGCCCGCGTGGCGATCCTGGGCGCCGCCTTCAAGCCCGACAGCGACGACATGCGCGACTCGCCCGCCCTCGAGATCGCGGGCCTGCTCGCCTCCGCCGGCGCGCGCGTGGCGATCACCGATCCCCAGGCCGGCGCCATCCTCGCCGAGCAGGACCGCGAGGGCCTGGAGGTGTGCGCCACCGCCGATGAGGCTCTGCACGACGCCGACCTGGCCGTGCTGGCCACGGAGTGGCGCCAGTTCACCTCCATCGACCCCGCGCGCGCGGCCTCCCTCATGCGCCGCGCCAACATCATCGACGGCCGCAACTCCCTTGACGCGGGGGCCTGGAAGGAGGCGGGCTTCACCTACACGGGGATGGGCCGGCGCTGAGGCCGCCCCGGGGCCAGTACAGTTGCCTCTCGCGGGCCGGCGCGGGCATGGCGCGGGACGCGGGCGATGAGGAGGACGAGTGATGACCCACCACCAGGGACCCGGGTCCGCGGCGAGCGCTGGGGGCCGGCCCGGCAGCGAGGGCGGGGCGCCCTCCCACCCGGGCGCGGCTTTCGGCATCCCCGCCCATGCCACCCCCGAGGAGGCCGTCGACGCCGTTTTCGGCGGTGGCGCCAGGGACGGGGGAGAGGGGATCGACCCGGCGCTCCTGCCCTATCTCGAGGCCGCCGACGCCCCCGCGGCCGGGTCGTCGGGCTCCGCGGCCGCGGGTCTCAGCCTCGCCGAGGCCCGCCAGGCCCGCGGGGAGAGGGCCGAGGCGCGATTAGCGGCCGAGGCCGAGGACCTGGCGGCCCTGCGCGAGCTCGTCGCCCACAACATGCTGGCCTCGGGCGACCCGGACGAGCTCGACGCGCTCCTGGCCGAGGTCGACGCCGACGACTCCGATGACTGGGAGTCCTGGGAACCCGTCCTGCCCGGCACTGGCGACGATCCCGACGGTGATCAGGACGAACCGGCGCGCGAGGGTGGTCCCGGCGCCGGGGACGCCCACCGCCGGGCCCTGCTGGCGGCCGCCCGCGGCGTCGAGGTGGGCGAGCGCATGCGGCAGGTCGAGGCCGAGATCCTCTCCCGCGCCCCCGAGCACCGCGTCCAGCCCTCCCTGGAGCGCATCGAGGCGGTCATGGACATCCTGGGCCACCCCGAGCGCGCCTACCGTGTCATCCACATCACCGGCACCAACGGCAAGACCTCGACCGCCCGCATGACTGAGCGGCTGCTGGCGGCCGCGGGCCTGCGCACCGGCCGATTCACCAGCCCGCACCTGGCCACGATCCGCGAGCGCATCAGCCTGGACGGCGAGCCCATCAGCGAGGAGGGCTTCATCGCCGCATGGGAGGACGTCGCCCCCTACATCGCGATGGTCGATGAGCGCTCCCTGGCCGATGGCGGCCCGAGGATGAGCTTCTTCGAGGTCCTCACCGTCATGGCGCTGGCGGCCTTCGCCGACCATCCCGTGGACGCCGCCGTCATCGAGGTCGGCATGGGCGGCACCTGGGACTGCACGAATGTCGTGGACTCCGATGTCGAGGTCATCACCCCCATCGGATTGGACCACGCCGCCTGGCTCGGGAGCACGATCCGCGAGGTCGCCCAGAACAAGGCGGGCATCATCAAGGACGGGGCCACCCTCATCACCTCGGTCCAAGTGCCCCAGGCGCAGGAGGTGATCGCCGCGGCGGCGGCTGAGCACCGGGTCGTGTGGCGCAGGGAACTCGATCCCGATGAGGACCCCGGCGAGCCGGGCGCCGGGGAGTTGAGCGTGCGCTCGCGCGAACTGGCCGTGGGCGGCCAGCTCGTCACGCTGGCCACGGCGGCCGCCGTCTACGAGGATGTCTTCGTGCCCCTCCATGGCGAGTACCAGGCGCATAACGCGCTGCTGGCGCTCGCGGCGGCCGAGGCCTTCTTCGGGGGGCGCGCCCTCCCACCGGTCCTCGTGGAGGAGGGCTTTTCCTCGACGACCTCCCCGGGGCGCCTGGAGGTCCTGCGCTCCTCCCCGACCGTCATCGTCGATGCCGGGCACAACCCGCACGGCGTGGCCGCGCTCATGCCCGCCATCGAGGAGGCCTTCGGCTTCAAGCATCTCGTCGCCGTCGTGGGCGCCATGGAGGACAAGGACGTCGAGGGCATCCTGTCGATCCTCGAGCCCGCCTGCGACGCCGTCGTCTGCGTGCCCATCGACTCCCCCCGAGCCATGGACGTCGAGGACCTGGGAGCCGTCGCCCGTGAGGTCTTCGGGCAGGACCGCGTCCAGGTGGCGCGGGCCCTGGCCGACGGGGTCGACCGCGCCGTCGCGCTCTCCGAGGGCGGGGACGGGCCGCTGACCGCCGCAGGCGTGCTGATCGTGGGCTCGGTGGTCCTGGCCGCCGAGGCGCGGGCCCTGTTCCGCCGCCCCTGAGCCCGCTGACGCGGTATCGTCGTTTCACCGCGGCGGCCGTGGCGACGGGGCCCGATCATCGGTCCCGCCCATGATCCCGCCGAGAGGCGCCCGACCACCATCGACCTCGAAGGACACCTCATGACCGCCTCACCCAGCCTCATCCTCATCCTCATCAAGCCCGACGGCGTGCGCCGCCGCCTCACCGGCGAGATCCTGCGCCGCATCGAGGCCAAGGGCTACGCCCTGACCGCCCTCAAGCTCCTCACCCCCACCGAGGAGGTCCTCGCCGCCCATTACGCCGAGCACGTGGAGCGCCCCTTCTACCCCGGGCTCGTGGAGTACATGACTTCCGGGCCGGTGGTCGCCGCTGTGGTGGAGGGCGATCGGGTCATTGAGGGCTGCCGCTCCCTCATGGGCACCACCGATCCGACGACTGCCGCGCCCGGCACCATCCGTGGCGACCTGGCCCGCGACTGGGGCACGGACGCCATGGAGAACCTCATCCACGGCTCGGACTGCGAGTCCTCCGCCGCCCGCGAGATCTCCATCTGGTTCCCCGAACTCGGCTGAGGCCCTCGCTCGCTCACACGGGAGCGATGGCGGCCCGCCCCTTCCGGGGCGGGCCGCCATCGCGCGGGGACGATCCGGGGTCGGCGGATCGGATCAGTGGCGTCAGTAGTGGCTGACCACGGTCGTGCCGTTTTCCGCCCAGGTGTACATCCACTGGGCCTCGTCAACGGGCATGTTGAGGCAGCCATGCGAGCCCGAGTAGCCGAAGGACGAGCGCCACGGGGCGCCGTGGAAGGCGTACCCGCTGTAGAAGTAGCTCACCCAGGGCACGCCCTCGGTGACGTACTCGGAGCCATCGGCGTTCTGACCGCGCATCGTCTGCGTCTCGTACTTGAGGTAGACGTGGAAGGTGCCGGTGACCGTGGGCGTCTCCGCGGCGCCATCGACGATCGAGACGGGCCCGCGCACGACGGTCGCCCCCTCGTAGGAGGTCACCGTCTTGGTGGAGAGGTTGACATCCACCCATTTCTCGTTGGGGGCGGCCTGGTAGACGAGGCTCTCGGCGCCGTCGGCGATGGTCCGCTGCGTCCACTTCTCCTCGCCGACCTGCATCTCGAAGGCCCCGGAGTAGCCGGTGCCCTTGCCTAGGGCCTCGGAGATCGAGGTGGACAGGGCGTCGGCGTTCTTGACCGTCTGGCTCTTGACCGCCTCGACGGGGGTCGCCACGACATCGCCCTTGGAGTTGACGTTCCTCGTGCCCTGGACCCCGTCGATGTTCTCCTCGCTGGCCTGAGCGGCCACCCAGGACGAGACCTTGGTGGAGTCGATCGACAGCGTCGGGGCGGCGTCATCGCTCGTGGACACGGTGATCCAGGAGGCCTTGGTGGAGGCGTCGGGGCTGTAGGAGTTCTTGCCGGAGGCGTCGGAGATCGTCACGTCCTGGCTGATCCAACTGTTCGCCTTATCCGCCACGGCCTGGGCGTCCGCGTCCGAGACCGTGGGCGGCTGGGTGGTCATCGACACGGAGGCGCTGGCGGGGGACAGGGATGAGGCGGCCTCGGCGCCGGCCCGGGCCAGGGGGGCGGGGTCGATGCTCGTCCCGGGCACCGCCGGCTTCACCGTGAAGGAGGTTCCGTCCTCGTTGAGCCCGATCTCCGCGTTGCGCGCGCGGACCTTGTCGGCGGGGATGAGCGAGGAGGCGTAGGCGTCGGTGACGGCGGCGTCGGTGGTCGTGACCACGGGCAGGTCCTCGGATGAGAACAGCGCGCTCAGGCGGTCCCCGGCGCTGGCGCCGCGCTTGAGGGCGGCGTCGGCCGTCGCGCCCGCGTCCACGGTGATGCCGAGGTCCGCCAGCGTCGCGGTGGCGGTCGCGTCCCCGGACACCGTGACCGTGGCCGACTCTGACTTCGAGGCGATCATCGAGGAGATCTCGTCGCGCGTCATGCCCGACACGTCGGTCCCCGCGATCGCGGTTCCGGGGACGGCGCGGTCCGCGTAGTGGCTCGTGTAGGCGTAAGCGCCCGTGCCCGCGCCGCCCACGAGCAGCAGAAGCCCCAGCCCGGCCCACAGGGGCCAGCGGCGATGGCGCTTGGGCGCCGCCGCCTCGGAGCCGTTGTCCAGAAGAGTGCCTCCGGTCATCACAATGCCTTCGATCGTGCCCGCCCCGTGGGCCCCCTCCTTGGGGAGGGGAGGGGCGCGCTGTCCCTGTCCGGCCCCGCGCGCGCAGGACCAGCCATGAAACCATCACACGACACCGCGTTGTCGAAGTCAACGCCCTTGGCCGCGAGTTCCCTGTGAGATCTCTTAACGGCCGCGAGAACCCGCGGGTCATGAGGCTCCCGCGGGTACTCCTCCCCGCCCCCCGATGCCAGTGGGCGGACGGGGTCGGCCGCGCGGTGCGGTCAGGGAGAGGCTCGCAAGACTCCCCATGGGCGCGCTGCCGGCAGCGGCACGACTAGACTCCTGCCCATGTCTGCCATTTCCTCCGCCGAGGTCGCGCGGGTCGCGGCGCTCGCGCGAGTGGCCCTGACCGATGAGGAGGTGACGCGCCTGGCCGGTGAGCTGGACGCCGTCGCCTCCTCCTTCGCCCGGGTCACCTCCGTTGTCACCCCCGATCTGCCGGCTACCTCCCACCCCGTGCCGCTGACCAATGTCCTGCGCGAGGACGTCCCCGGCCCGACGCTCGACGTCGACGAGCTCCTCGCCAGCGCCCCCGCGGCCGAGGACTCCATGTTCCTCGTGCCCCAGATCCTCGGAGAGGAGTCCGGCTCATGAGCGAGGCCCGTTCCCTGCCTGCCCTCATCCGGGCCACCGCCGCCGAGCAGGCGGCGGCCCTGGCCAGCGGCGAGGTGAGCTCTCGCGAGCTCACCAGCGCCCACCTGGAGCGCATTAGCGCCGTCGACGGGGCCGTCGGGGCCTTCCTCGACGTCGACGCCGACAAGGCCCTGGCCGACGCCGACGCGGCCGACGCCGCCCGCGCCGCCGGGCGGGACGGCGAGCCCCTGAACGAGCTCGCCGGCGTGCCCGTGGCCGTCAAGGACCTCTTCGCCACCCGCGGGCAGGCCACCACGGCGGCCTCCAGGATCCTTCAGGGATGGGTCCCGCCCTACGACGCCACGGCCGTGACCGCGCTGCGCGAGGCGCGCCTGCCGATCCTGGGCAAGACCAACCTCGACGAGTTCGCCATGGGCGGCTCCACCGAGCACTCCGCCTTCAAGCGCACCGCCAACCCGTGGGACCTCGGGCGCATCCCAGGGGGCTCCTCCGGCGGCTCGGCCGCCGCGGTGGCCTCCTATGAGGCGCCGCTGGCCCTGGGCACCGACACCGGTGGCTCGATCCGCCAGCCCGCCGCCGTCACCGGCACCGTCGGCGTCAAGCCCACCTACGGCACGGTCTCGCGCTTCGGCGTCATCGCGATGGCCTCCTCCCTGGACACTCCCGGCCCCATGGCCCGCACCGTCCTGGACACGGCCCTCCTGCACGACATCGTCGGCGCGCACGACCCGCTGGACTCCACCTCGCTGGCCGACGCCCCCCGGGGCATGGCCGCCATCGTCCGCGCCGCCCGGGCCGGGCGGGACCTGACGGGCCTGCGCGTGGGCGTCATCTCCGAGCTCGACGGCGGTGAGGGCTACGATCCCGGCGTCATGGACTCCTTCCACGGCGCCCTGGCCCTGCTTGAGGCGGCCGGCGCGTCCGTGGAGGCCGTCAGCCTGCCCCATCTGGAGTACGCGCTCGACGCCTACTACCTCATCATGCCCGCGGAGGCGTCCTCCAACCTCGCCCGCTACGACGGCATGCGCTACGGCCTGCGCGTCGAGCCCGCCAGCGGCCCCGTCACCGCCGAGACCGTCATGGCCGCCACCCGCGGCGCGGGCTTCGGCGACGAGGCCAAGCGACGCATCATCCTGGGCACCCACGTGCTCTCCGCGGGCTACTACGACGCCTACTACGGGTCCGCGCAGAAGGTCCGCACCCTCGTCCAGCGCGACTTCGCCTCCGCCTGGGAGCGCACTGACGTGCTGGTCTCCCCGACGGCGCCGATCACCGCCTACCGCTTCGGGGAGAAGGACGATCCCCTGGCGATGTACAAGCTGGACGTCACGACGATCCCGGCCAATCTCGCGGGCATCCCGGGCATGAGCCTGCCCTCGGGGCTGAGCGGGGGCCTGCCCGTCGGCTTCCAGATCCTGGCGCCGCAGCGCGCCGACGACCGCCTCTACCGCGTCGGCGCGGTCCTGGAGGCGGCCCTGGAGGAGAGCTGGGGCGGGCACTTGCTGGCCCAGGCCCCCGAGCTGGAGGAGGAGCAGCGATGAGCGATACCCTGATGGACTACGACGAGGCCGTGCGCCGCTACGACCCGGTCATCGGCCTGGAGGTGCACGTCGAGCTCGGCACCGCCACGAAGATGTTCGACGCCGCCCCCAACGCCTTCGGCGGGGAGCCGAACTCCCGCGTCACCCCCACCTCCGTGGGCCTGCCCGGCGCGCTGCCCGTGGTCAACAAGCGGGGCGTGGAGTACGCGATCCGCATCGGCCTGGCGCTGGGCTGTGAGATCGCCGAGTCCTGCCGCTTCGCGAGGAAGAACTACTTCTACCCCGACCTGGCCAAGGACTTCCAGACCTCCCAGTCCGATGAGCCCATCGCCTTCGACGGCGCCCTGGAGGTCGAGCTCGAGGACGGCGCGCTGTTCACCGTGCCCATTGAACGCGCCCACATGGAGGAGGACGCCGGCAAGAACACCCACATCGGCGGCGCCGACGGCCGCATCGAGGGCGCAAGTCACTCCCTGGTGGACTACAACCGCGCTGGCGTGCCACTGGTGGAGATCGTCTCCCGCCCGATCATCGGCGCCGGGTCCAGGGCACCGGAGGTGGCCGCCGCCTACGTGCGCTCCCTGCGCGACATCTTCCGGGCCCTCGGGGTCAGTGAGGCCCGCATGGAGCGCGGCAACGTGCGCGCCGACGTCAACGTCTCCCTGCGCGAGGGCCCGGACGCGCCACTGGGCACCCGCACCGAGACGAAGAACGTCAACACCTTCCGCGGGATCGACGCCGTCATCCGCTACGAGATCTCCCGCCAGGCCGCCATCCTGGCCAGCGGGGGCCAGGTTCTCCAGGAGACGCGCCACGGTCAGGCCGACGGCACCACGCGCGCCGGACGCGTGAAGTCCGATGCCGACGACTACCGCTACTTCCCCGAGCCCGACCTCGTCCCGGTGGCCCCCAGCCGGGAGTGGGTCGAGGAGATCCGCGCCGCCCTGCCCGAACTCCCCGCGGCGAAGCGCCGCCGCCTCAAGGCCGAGTGGGGCCTTAGCGACTCCGAGATGCGCGACGTCGTCAACGCCGGCGCCCTGGGGCTCATCGAGGCGACCGCCCAGGCCGGCACCACCGGCCAGGCCGCCCGCAAGTGGTGGATGGGCGAGCTCGCCCGCGCCGCCAAGGAGCAGGAGACCGCGCTGGAGGAATTGGCGATCACCCCGGCCCAGGTGGCCGAGCTCCAGGGGCTCGTGGACTCGGGGCGCCTGACCGACAAGCTCGCCCGGCAGGTCCTGGCCGGTGTGCTCGCGGGCGAGGGCGATCCTGAGGCCGTCGCTTCCGCCAGGGGCCTGGAGGTCGTCTCCGACGAGTCCGCGCTCACGGCCGCCATCGATGAGGCGCTGGCCGCGCAGCCCGACGTCGCCGACAAGATCCGCGGCGGCAAGGTCCAGGCCGCTGGCGCGATCGTGGGCGCTGTCATGAGGGCCACTAAGGGCCAGGCCGATGCCAAGCGCGTGCGCGAGCTCATCATGGAGCGCGTCCAGGGCTGAGGCCCGAGCCCCTGACCCCATCGGTGCCCTGGCGCCCGCCCCTCGGGGCGCGCGCCAGGGCACCTCTTATGGAGGGGCGGCTCGCGGGGGAGGGCTGGGGAATCAGACAAGCGCGGGTCCTCTTGCCTGACGGTGGCGCCGGATCCTATGGGCGAGGCGAGGAGGATAGTCTTCGGCCGAATCATTCCCACCCCAGGCGGTCGGCGAGTGGCGCCGATGGACACCGCCTCGAAGGAGCCAGCATGGTCCAGCCCAGTCCCAGTTACACCGTGGCCCTGCACATGGAGGTCCCCGCGTCCCAGCGGGTCGTCGCGAAGTTGGTGAACACCGCCACCGCGACCGGCGCCGTCGTCACCGGCGTCGACGTCTCGGACTCCGACGGCGACCGCCTCGTCGTCGACCTGACCGCCGACACCCGTGACTCCGTGCACCGCGGCGAGCTCGTCAAGGCGCTGAGCGCCATCGACGGCGTCATCGTGGACAACGTCGGGGACTCGACCTTCCTGGCCCACGTGGGAGGCAAGATCGAGATCTCCTCGAAGTACCCGGTGCGCAACCGCCGCGACCTCGCCCGCGTCTACACCCCCGGCGTGGCCCGCGTCTGCAAGGCCATCCACGACCACCCCGAGCGGGCCCGCAAACTGACCATCAAGAAGAACACCGTCGCCGTGGTCACCGATGGCACCGCGGTGCTCGGCCTGGGGGACATCGGCCCGGCCGCCGCGATGCCCGTCATGGAGGGCAAGGCCATCCTTTTCAAGCAGTTCGGCGGTGTCGATGCCTGGCCCGTCGCCCTGGACACGAAGGACCCCGAGGAGATCATCGCGATCTGCAAGGCCATCGCCCCGGCCTACGGCGGCATCAACCTCGAGGACATCGCCGCCCCCAAGTGCTTCGACATCGAGGCCCGCCTGCGCGAGGAGCTGGACATCCCCGTCTTCCACGACGACCAGCACGGCACCGCGGTCGTTACGCTCGCCGCGCTTATCAACGCGCTCAAGGTGGTCGGCAAGCGTATCGAGGACGTGCGCATCGTCCTGTCCGGCGTGGGCGCGGCGGGCAGCGCCATCGCCAAGCTCCTCATGGCCCATGGCGCCACGGACATCGTGGGCTACGGGCGCACCGGCGCCCTGCACAGCGGGGACACCGAGGGCATGAACGAGCACCGCAAGTGGCTCGCCGAGAACACTAACCCCCGAGGGGTGACCGGCACGCTCAAGGAGGGCCTCGTCGGCGCCGATGTCTTCATCGGCGTCTCGTCCGGCAACCTGCTGGCCCCCGAGGATCTGGACGTCATGGCCGACGGTGCCATCGTCTTCGCGATGGCGAACCCGACCCCCGAGGTCGATCCGATCGGCGCCGCCGACCACGTCAGCGTCGTGGCGACGGGCCGCTCGGACTTCCCCAACCAGATCAACAACGTCCTGGCCTTCCCTGGCCTGTTCCGGGGCCTACTCGACACGGGGATCACCAACATCTCCACCGAGTTGCTCCGCGCCGCCGCCACCGGCATCGCCTCGGTGATCAGCGACGATGAGATCAGCCCCGTCTACATCATCCCCAACGCGTTCGACACGCGCGTGGCCGACGCCGTGGCCGCAGCCGTGCGCCGCTTCGCCGAGGACTGAGGCGCGAGGCGCGCATCCAAGGCGACCGTGGGTGGGGCGCCGGGCCAGGGGGCCCGGCGCCCCACCCACGTGCGATCGAGCTGGCGGGCGCCGTGATGGCACCGTGCTGGAACCGTGCCGGCATCGTGCCGACGCCGGCACGCGCTGACGGGGCGCACCCGGGCGCAACCGGATCCCGAATCGGATGTGTTCTGCCTCATGCCCGGAGGATTTGACCTTTCGGGGAGGTCGCAGGCTAAAGTTCTCTCCGTCGCCGAAAGGGCCTGAGGCCCTCAAGGGCGGCATCGGAGATTACATATCGGAGCGATACGGGAGATGAGGATCACGAATCCTCGATTTGACCGAAAAATATCGATTCGTTAATATTCTCCCCGCGCCTTCTTGTGATGGTGGCCCTGTTGTGGGGTTGTTGTTGTGGGGTGGGTGTGTTGTTTGAGAACTCGATAGCGTGTCATGCTTGTTTATGTCTTGTTTTTTGTTTGGCCTGTGCTGCTGCTG
>NZ_VWPE01000005.1:0-105950 GCF_009829635.1 Actinomyces sp. zg328 | reverse complement strand
CACGCCCCAAGCCCACCAAAAACAAAGCAAACCAAGAACGCGCCCACTCCATACAAGCCCAGAAAAAAAGACCAGGCCCAACCCACACCACCACCAAAAACAGCAGCAGCACAGGCCAAACAAAAAACAAGACATAAACAAGCATGACACGCTATCGAGTTCTCAAACAACACACCCACCCCACAACAACAACCCCACAACAGGGCCACCATCACAAGAAGGCGCGGAGGGAACTTTAACAGAATGGAGCGCTTTGGATCAAACCGAGGATCGGTGATCCCGATCTCGCGCCCCTCTGTTCAGTTCCGGCCGGTCGACCCCGGGATGACCCCGGCGCCGCGTTTGGCCGAGGAGTAGATTACGTAGCGCCCGCCGCGCCGTCAAATAACAAGTCGGTGACGGTGCCCACATAGGCACCGCCACCGACTTTTCCCAGATCAGAGGGCTTCGACCACGCGACCGCGAGCCCCCGCGTCACTTACTGCGCGCCACTGAGAGCGTCCTGCGCCCCTTGCGCACGAGGACCACTCCCCCGGCGAGCAGGTCAGCCTCGGTCACCACAGCCTCCTCATCGGTCACCTTGGCGTTGTTGAGGTAGGCGCCGCCGGCAGCGATCGTCCGGCGAGCGGCTCCGCGCCCCTTCTCCAGCCCGGCGCCGACGAGCAAGTCGACGATCGTCGACTCCCCCACGATGAGCTCCGAGCTCGGCAGGTCCGCGGTGGCCGCCGCCATGGTGGCCTCGTCGATCCCGGCCAGATCGCCTCGGCCCCAGAGCGCCGCCGTGGCCGCCTCGGCCCGCGCGAGCGCCTCCTCGCCATGGACCCAGCGCGTGACCTCTCGGGCGAGCGCCCGTTGGGCCTCGCGGGCCTTGGGGTTCTCGGTGGCGCTCGCCTCCAGGCGCTCGATCTCCTCCCGGTTAAGGAAGGTGAAGACCTTGAGGAAGCGCACGACATCCGCATCGTCGACCTGGAGCCAGAACTGGTAGAAGGCGTAAGGGCTGAGCATCTCTGGGCTCAGCCAGATGGCCCCGCCCTCGGACTTGCCGAACTTCGTTCCATCGGCCTTCGTGATGAGCGGGTTCGTCATGACGTGGACGGACGCGCCCTCGACCTTGTGGATCAGGTCCATGCCGCCGACGATGTTGCCCCACTGGTCGTTGCCCCCCAGCTCCAGGGTGCAGCCGTAGCGGCGGTAGAGCTCGAGGTAGTCGTTGGCCTGGAGGATCTGGTAGCTGAACTCGGTGAAGGAGATACCCTCCTCGCTGGCCAGGCGACGGGCGACGATGTCCTTGGCGAGCATCGTGCCCATGCGGAAGTGCTTGCCAAGGTCACGCAGCAGGTCGATGGCGCTGATCTCGGCGGTCCAGTCGAGGTTATTGACAATGCGGGCGGGGTTGTCGCCGTCGAAGTCCAGGAGGTGCTCGAGCTGGGCCTTAAGCGAGTTCGTCCACTCGGCGACGACCTCCTTGGTGTTCAGGGAGCGCTCGCCCTTGGCACGCGGGTCGCCGATGAGGCCCGTGGCACCGCCCACGAGGGCCAGCGGGCGGTGTCCGGCCAGTTGGAGGTGGCGCATGACCTTCACGGCGACGAGGTGGCCGTGATGGAGCGAGGCCGCGGTCGGGTCGAATCCGATGTAGAAGGTGAGCGGCCCGTCGTCGAGAGCCCTGCGGAGCGCGTCGATGTCGGAGTGCTGGGCGATGAGGCCCCGCCATTGCAGCTCGTCGAGGACGTCGGTCACGATCGTGTCGCCTTCCCATGGTTGACACCCAAGGCCCCGTGGAGCCCGGGTCCGGGGAGAGAGGCCCCGGCGCCGCAAGTCTGCCACGTCCGGCGCCCGCTTCCCCGCGCCGCCGCGTGCCCGGAGCGCGCGCTGGGCGCCGTGAGCCGTTTCAATCGCCGTCCAGCGGGGGGTCCGCGCCCGGCGCCAGCACCTGAACCCCCATGTCGCGCGCCGAGTCGATGAGACGCTTGTCGTAGGTGATGAGATACGTGGCGCCGCATCGGATCGCCGCGGTGAGATGGAGAGCGTCCAACGAGCGCAGACTGCGTCCTCCGACAAGACCCGCCTCCGTGTAGAGAGAACGCGGCATGTCATAGAGCGAGACCCCTTCGAGGAGTTCCGTGACGGCCCCTTGAGTGAGAAGGCGGTTGCGCGAGGCCGCCCTGCGTAGCTCGGTCTCGAGCAGGAGGGCACTGACAAGATCAGCGTTCTGCTCGTCGATCATCTGAGCCAGTGCCGCCGACTCCGCCTCCTCCACAAGGAGTTTGAGAGCCGCTGAGGTGTCGAGGTACCACTTCATCGCTCGTCACGGATCCCAGCGAGGAGGTCCTCAGTGCTCTCCTCGAGTCGAACCCGCCGCAATTCGGAGAACCTGTGGCGGCGTCCGGCGGGCTTGACGCATCTCAGGTCGCCATCGGTGGCGATCGGGGAAAGGCGCGCTACTGGGACGCCCCTGCGAGTCACCGTCATATCCTCGCCGGCCTCCACACGGCGAAGCACAACAGCGCTGTCGTTTCGCAGGTCTCGTTGACTGATTCGCGCTGCTCCCACGAATGGATTGTAGCATCACGTAGCACATCGCTGGTATGCCGTGTGACAGTGGGCCCCGCCGTCACAGAGAGGGACGCGACCTGACGGCGGCGCGCACGAGCCCCCTCCGGGCCGGTCCCAGGCGAGGGTGTAGCGGCGGTAGAAGCGACGCCACACCCGT
Source organism: Actinomyces sp. zg328 (assembly GCF_009829635.1). Classification (NCBI taxonomy): domain Bacteria; kingdom Bacillati; phylum Actinomycetota; class Actinomycetes; order Actinomycetales; family Actinomycetaceae; genus Actinomyces; species Actinomyces sp. zg328. Next base: position 103,240 of record NZ_VWPE01000005.1, on the reverse strand, counting down.
GACCCCGGGAGGATCTGCGCCGCCGCCCGGCGGATCTCGGCCAGGCGCTCCAGGCCGGCCTTAAGCGGCAGGTGGCGTAGGACAGTGACGTATATCACCGTCTCGAAGCGCCCGAACAGTCCGATGGCGTCGGCGAGAAGCTCATCATGTAAGGCCGTGTTGGGGTTCCAGTAGTCCCCGGGCATCACGCCCCTCCCTGCGCGGCTCTTCCTCGCCTGGCCCGCCTGGGCGCGGCTGCCTTGTAGGGCGAGACGGTGGGCTCCCCGTCGATCCAGAAGCGCCAGGGGAAGGCCTGGCCGTCTCCCCCGGGACCGGCCACGCCCGTGCGCGGGCCCATGCGGATAGCGCTCGGCGCCGGAGCATTGCCGGGCCCGGCCAGGGTCAGGCTCACGCGGGAGCCGGGCGCACCTAGTGCGACGCCGTCGTCGTCGCGAGTCAGTCCCAGCGACCGGCACAGGCGCGCGGGCCCACGGGCCAGGTCCCGGTCGGCGCGCGCCGTCAACCGGCGTGATCGCGCCAGGTCGAGCCCCTCAACTACCTCACCGCCGCGCAGCAGCACGGCGCGGGACATGCCCTCGGGCCCGGTGACGACGTTGACGCAGTGGTGCATGCCATAGGTGAAGTAGACATAGATGACACCGCCCGCGCGGAACATCGAGGCGTTGCGGGCGGTGAGGCCCCGGTAGGCGTGGGAGCCGGGGTCCCGCTCACCCCGGTAGGCCTCGACCTCGGTCAAGCGCACCGAGACGGTTCCCTCGGAGTCGGTGGCGGACAAGACCGCCCCCAGGAGCCGCGGGGCCGCCTCCAGGGAGTCGAGGGCCAGGACCCGCCGAGTCTCCTCGGCGAGGCCGGCCCCCTGCGGCCGGAGCCCGGGCTCCGCGCCCACCGTCAGTCCTCCGGCTCCGCACCCGGCCCGGCCGGACCGTCCAGGAGCGAGCCCTCCCAGCTGAAGACCCGCAGCTCGGCACTGCGCTCGATCGCCCGGGCCAACTGCTCGACGACGCGCACCGGGGCGGTGCCGCCGTGCCCGCGACGCGCCGCCACCGAGCCCTCGGCAGACAGGACCTCCCTCACGCCCGGGGTCAGGCGCGCGTCGACGGCCGCAAAGTCCTCATCGCTGAGGTCCCACAGCTCGATGCCGCGCTCCTCGCACTCGCGCACGCAGGCCCCCGAGATCTCGTGCGCCTCACGGAAGGGCACCCCGTTCTTCACCAGCCACTCGGCCACGTCCGTGGCCAGGGAGAAGCCCTGCGGGGCGAGCTCGGCCATGCGCTTGTAGTTGAGGGTCATGGTCTCGACCATGCCGGAAACCGCAGGAAGGAGCACCGCGAGGGTGTCGAGCGCGTCGAAGACCGGTTCCTTGTCCTCCTGCAGGTCGCGGTCATAGGCCAGCGGGAGGGCCTTGAGGGTGGCGAGAAGGCCGGCGAGGTTGCCGATGAGGCGCCCCGCCTTGCCGCGGGCGAGCTCGGCGACGTCCGGGTTCTTCTTCTGCGGCATGATCGATGAGCCCGTGGAGTAGGAGTCGTCGAGGGTGACGAATCCGAACTCCTTGGTGTTCCAGATGATGATCTCCTCGCTCAGGCGCGAGACGTCCACGGCCGTCATCGCCAGGATGAAGGTCATCTCCGCCACGACGTCACGGGCCGACGTGCCGTCGATGGAGTTCTCCACCGAGGCGTCGAAGCCGAGGTCGGCGGCGACGGCGTCGGGGTCCAGCCCCAGCGTGTTGCCGGCCAGGGCGCCGGAGCCGTAGGGGCTCACCGCGGCGCGGGCGTCCCAGTCCTCCAGGCGCTCGACGTCGCGCATGAGCGGCCAGGCGTGGGCGAGCAGGTGGTGGGCGACGAGCACGGGCTGGGCGTGCTGCATGTGGGTGCGGCCCGGCATGATCGCCTCCCCAGCGGCGGCGGCCTGGTCGACGAGGGCATCGACGACGTCGAGGGTGAGTCCGGCGACGTGGCGGGCCTGGTCGCGCAGGTACATGCGGATGAGCGTGGCGATCTGGTCGTTGCGCGAGCGGCCCGCCCTCAGGCGCCCGCCGAGGTCCCCACCGGCGCGCTCCATGAGGCCGCGCTCGAGGGCCGTGTGGACGTCCTCATCCGCCGGGGTGGGGGCGAAGGCACCGCTGACGACGTCGTCCTCAAGGCGGTCCAGGGCCTCAAGCATGCCGGTGAGCTGGTCGTCATCGAGCAGGCCCGCGCCCGCCAGCGCGCGGGCGTGCGCGCGAGAGCCGGCGATGTCGTAGCGGGCCAGTCGCCAGTCGAAGTGGGTGGACACGCTCAGGGCGGCCAGGGCCTGGGCGGGGCCGCCCGTGAAGCGCCCGCCCCACAGGCTGATAGCGCCCCGGCCCTCCGGGGGGTTACTGGAAGGGGCGGCATCTGCGGCGTCGGGAGCGCGGTCGATCGGAGGCGTCATGCCCCCATCATGACGCATTCACCGGCAGGGGGTCCTCCCCGATCCTGGTCCGGCTGGGCCGCTCGGCCTCCTTGACGGTGAGGCGGTGCAGGCCCAGCCACGTGCCGATGGCGCAGGCGACCATCCAGTTTCCCTCGGACAGCAGGCGGGACTCGGTCAGGGCCTGGATCGCCAGCGCGGCGGAGACGAGGAGCGGCAGCAGCACCGAGGGCGCGGAATCGAGGTAGACCAGGGCGAGCCGTCCGGTGCGCACGAGGAGCAGCAGGACGACGGCGACGATGAGGACGAATCCGACGATGCCCGTTTGGAACAGCGCCTCAAGGTAGGCGTTATGCGCGCTCATGGTCGGGGTGCCGTCGGGGCGGACGACGAGCGTCTGGAACACCGGGAGCCAGGGCTGCCAGTACATGACCCATCCCCATCCCAGGATGGAGTGCTGCTTCCACAGGTCGATGACGCGCTCCCAGATGATCGCCCGGCCCGACATGTCGGGGCTGCGGTTGAGCAGCATGGCCAGGTCGTGGCGGAAGAGGAGCGCCATCAGGCCGATCAACAGGCAGGCCGCGGCGGTTCGCAGGATCGCCTGGTAGCGCTGCTCCCGGGGCACGTGCCGCAGCCACCACATCACCACGGCGAGGATCGCGCAGATCACCGCCGCCACCGTCACCGTGGCCGAGCGCGTCAGGACGAGCGTGAGCACCGAGAGCGAGGACCACACGATGAGGTGGGAGCGGCTGATCTGCCGGTCTCTCCATCTCACGACCACGCAGATGAGGGCGAGCAGGGCGATGAAGGCCAGCGGGTTGCGGTTGCCGACGATCCCCTGGATCGGGCCTCCCTGGAGGAGCCGGTCCTCGCTCCAGAAGTAGGAGATGGGCACGCTCTCCCATCCCCTCATGTAGAGGGGGATGAGAGGGTGCTTGAGAACGAGCGCCACGTAGGCCTCGAGCACCAGGCTCAGCGCAATCGTGGCCTCAAGGGAGCGCCCCAGGGCGACCGTGAGCTGGCGCAAGGAGAGCGCGCAGGCCAGGAGGATGCCGGCCGCGGTGGTCGCCACCATGAGGGCGGAGGCGAGAAGGGTCTCGTCGGGGAACTGGGTCCAGGCGATGCTGGCCACGCACCACAGGCAGTAGGCGCATATCGCGCGGGGCAGCGCGCGCCACACGATCCGGTGCCCCTCGAGGCGGAAGGCCGCGTACAGCGCGATTCCACTGATCGCCGCGATGATGCCGAAGGGCGTCCAGCCCACGACGTTGCGGATGCCCTGCCCGGAGAAGGTCAGGAAGAAGGCCCACACGGCGAGGCCGGGGATGACCGAGCGCCCCTGGGCGCGCCCCGCGGGGGCGTCGATCTCCTCACGCTGCATTCTTGTCATCCGTGTCTGTCGGTCCTGGTCCATCGGCGCTCCCGCGGGCGATGCCGGACGACGGAGCTCCTCAGATGTTAGCCCCACATAGCGCTCCAGCGCGTCCCGATGGGCCGCGCGCGGCCAGTGGCCCCCCCGCGCCACTGGCCGCGCGCTCACCGGGATCAGAAGCCCGCGCCCTCGCCGAGGCGCTCGGCCCTAGCGGCGGCGAGCTTGGGCTGCATGCCGTAGATCTCAATGAATCCTCGCGATGAGGACTGGTCGAAGGTATCGCCCGAGTCGTAGGTGGCCAGGTTGAAGTCGTAGAGCCCGGTCTCGCTGCGGCGCCCGTTGACGGTGGCGCGCCCGCCATGGAGGACCATCCGGATGTCGCCGCTGACGTAGCGCTGGGTGTCCTCGATGAAGGCGTCAAGGGAGCGCTTGAGCGGCGAGTACCACTGCGCCTCGTAGACGAGCTCGCCCCAGGTCTGCTCGATCTGGCGCTTGTAGCGGCGCTGGAGGCGCTCGAGGGTGACGGCCTCCAGGGCCCGGTGGGCCTCGATGAGGGTGACGGCGCCGGGCGCCTCGTAGATCTCCCGGGACTTGATGCCCACGAGGCGGTCCTCGACCATGTCGATGCGGCCGATACCCTGGGCGCCTGCCCTGCGGTTGAGCTCCTGGATGGCCTGGAGCGGGGTGACGGCGGCGCCGTCGATCGCCACGGGCACTCCCTCCTCGAAGGTGATGATGACCTCGTCGGGCAGCGGCGGGTAGGTGGGGTCATCGGTGTAGGTGTAGACGTCCTTCGTCGGGGCGTTCCACAGGTCCTCCAGGAAGCCGGTCTCGATGGCGCGCCCCCACACGTTCTGGTCGATGGAGAAGGGGTTGTGCTTGGTGGTCTCGATGGGCAGGCTGTGCTTCTCGGCGTAGTCGATGGCGACGTCGCGCGTCAGGGCGAGGTCGCGCACCGGGGACAGGCAGTCCATGTCCGGCGCCATGGAGGTGATGGCGACCTCGAAGCGGACCTGGTCATTGCCCTTTCCGGTGCAGCCGTGCGCCACCGTCGAGGCGCCGAACTCGCGGGCGGCGCGCACGAGGTGCTTGGCGATGACCGGCCGGGACAGGGCGGACACGAGCGGGTAGGTTCCCTCGTAGAGCGCGTTGGCCTTGAGCGCCGGCATGCAGTAGTCGGTGGCGAACTCATCGCGGGCGTCGGCGATGTAGGCCTCGACGGCGCCGCAGTCGAGTGCGCGCTGGCGGATGACATCGAGGTCCTCGCCGCCCTGCCCGACATCAACCGAGACCGTGACCACCTCTCGGCCGGTCTGCTCTCCGATCCAGCCGATGGCGACTGAGGTGTCCAGCCCGCCGGAGTAGGCCAGGACGACGCGATCAGTGTTCTTGTTCATGAGGGATCTCCATAGGAGGGGTTGTGCCGGCGGGCCGGCCTGTCGGTTGGAGGGAGCGCCCGGGCAGGGCGTGGCGCTCCTTCGGGGGGCGGGGAGGGGATCGGCCGTCAGCGTCGTCCCGATGGGTCGGCCAAGGCGAGCAGATGCGTGGCCACGCGGGCCGCGATCTCCTCGGAGCGGGTGATGACCAGGACGGTGTCGTCCCCGGCGATGCAGCCCAGGACCCCGGGGAGCATCGAGTCATCGACGGCGCTGGCCAGCAGCTGGGCCGAGGCGGCCGGGGTGCGCAGCACGAGCTGGCCGCCGGACCACTCGGCCGTCACCAGCAGGTCGGCGCACCAGCGGGCCAGGCGGTGCGTCGTGTAGGGGCCCAGGTCGTTCTCATCGGCGCCCTCAACCACTGCCTGCGCCGAGCGCAGCTGCCCGGGCGCCCCGGCCTCGGGGACGGAGTAGACGAGCGCGCCGTCGCAGGTCCGGATCTTCGTGGCGCGCAGCTCGACAAGGTCCCGGGACAGGGTGGCCTGGGTGGTGCTCACGCTCCGCTCGGCGAGGGCCTCGCGCAGCTCGGCCTGGGATCGGATCTGGGAGTGGCCCAGGATCTGACGGATGAGGGCGTGCCTGGCGGCCTTCGTGGCCGGCGCCGTCGGAACGGCTTGGGCGAGGTGCTCGGCCCTGGTCGCGGGCGCGCCGGGATCGTTCATGCGCTCAGTCATGGCTCCCCGCAGTCGTCGAGGCGCCCTCGGAGGCGCTCGCCAGGCGCTTGGCGAGGAGGGTCGAGAGCTCGGAGGTGAAGGCGTCGGCGTCCTCATCGGACAGGATGAGGGGCGGCGCCAGGCGCAGGGTGTCGAGCCCGGGGGCGTTGACGATGAACCCGGCCCGGGCGAGGTCCTCGGCGATGGCCGGGGCGGGCCCGACCGCGGGGTTGAGCGCGACGCCGATGAGCAGTCCCAGTCCGCGCGTGGAGGCGACGCCGGGGACCCGGGCGATCTCCGACGCCCACCTGCGGCCCAGGTCCGCCGCGCGAGCCAGGAGGCCCTCGGAGCGCAGGGTGTTGATGACGGCCAGGGCGGCGCTGGCCGACACCGGGTTGCCGCCGAAGGTGGTGCCGTGCTGCCCCGGGCCGAGGAGTTCGGCCGCCTGGCCGGTGGCCACCACCGCGCCGATCGGGATCCCACCGCCCAGGCCCTTGGCCAGGGTGACAACGTCGGGGACGACGCCGGGGGCCAGGAGGTGGTGGGCCATCCAGGCGCCCGCGCGGCCCATGCCGGTCTGGACCTCGTCGATGATGAGCAGGGCGCCGGCGTCGCGGGTCAGGTCACGGGCGGCCTCGAGGTAGCCGTCGGGCATGGGGCGCACGCCGGCCTCGCCCTGGATGGGCTCGACGATGAGGGCCGCGACATCGGCCCCCATGGCGTCCCTCAGGGCGCTCACGTCCCCGGCGGGCACGAACTCGATTCCCCCGGGAAGGGGCTCGAAGGGCTCGCGGTAGGCGGCCTTGTGGGTCATGGCGAGCGCGCCCATGGTCCGCCCGTGGAAGGCCTGCTCGAGGGCGAGGACGCGGGGCCGGGAGGGGCCTCCGTGGCGGCGGGCGATCTTGAGCGCCCCCTCGTTGGCCTCGGTGCCGGAGTTGGCCAGGAAGACACGGGAGGCGCCGGGCTCAGCGCCCGGGAGGGTCAGGGCGATGAGCTCCTCGGCCAGGCGGACCTGGGCGGGGGTGGTGAAGAAATTGGAGACGTGCCCCAGTGAGGCCAGTTGGGCGCTCACGGCCTCGATGACCGCCGGGTGGGCGTGGCCGAGGCAGTTGACGGCGATGCCCGCGAGCAGGTCGAGGTACTCAGCGCCGTCGGCATCCCAGACCCTCGTCCCGCTGCCCCGCACGAGGACGCGCGAGGGCGTGCCGAAGGTGTTCATGACGGCGCTGGCATAGCGGTCACGCCATTCGGCGTTGCCGCCCGCGCTCCGCGGCGCGGTGGTGGTCGTCTCGGTCATAGCCGTTTCCCTCCGTCCAGTGGTGGCGCGGGGCTGTCCCCCGGGTGGATGACGGTGCCCACTCCCTCATCGGTGACGATCTCCAGGAGCATGGAGTGCGCCTGGCGCCCGTCGATGACATGGGCCTGCCCCACTCCCCCGCGCACGGCCCGCAGGCAGGCCTCCATCTTGGGGATCATGCCGCTGGCGAGGCTGGGGAGCATCGCCTCCAGGGCGCGGGCGGAGATGAAGGGGACGAGCGACGAGCGGTCCGGCCAAGCGGCGTAAAGGCCCTCGACGTCGGTGAGCATCACCAGTGAGCGGGCCCTCAGCGCGATGGCGATGGCGGCGGCGGCGGTGTCCGCGTTGACATTGAGGACGGTCGCCGAGTCGCTGACCAGCGGAGCCACGGAGGAGATGACGGGGATGCGGCCCTGATCGAGCAGGTCGATGATCGGCTGGGGGCTGACCTCGACGACGTCGCCGACGAGGCCGACGTCCACGCTGGCCCCGTCGACGGTGGCGGAGCGCTGGCTGGCGCGCAGCAGGCCGCCGTCCTCCCCGGAGATGCCCACGGCGGCGGACCCGTCGACGTTGAGCAGGGAGACGAGCTCGCGCTGGACCGAGCCGGTGAGCACCATGCGGACCACGTCCATGACCTCCGGGGTGGTCACGCGCAGCCCGCCGCGGAACTCCGACTCGATGCCGAGGCGGCCCAGCATCTCGTTGATCTGGGGGCCGCCGCCGTGGACGACGACGGGCCGCACGCCGACCTGGTGGAGGAAGAGGATGTCCTGGGCAAAGGCCCGTTTGAGGCCCTCGTCGATCATGGCGTTGCCGCCGTACTTGATGACCATGGTGGCGCCCTTGTAGCTGCGCAGCCATGGCACGGCCTCAAGGAGGACCTCGGCCTTAATTTGGGGGCTGATCTGGGATGTCTCGATGCTCATCGCGAATGCTCAGGTGGTGTAGTCGGCGTTGATGGTGACATAGCCGTGAGTGAGGTCATTGGTCCAGACGGTCGCCCGGGCCGATCCCGCCCCCAGGTCGATGTCGATCCGGGTCTCCCGGGGGCGCATGTCCACGGAGTCCCGGGGCTCGCCCGGGCCGCCATGGCGAAAGACGGTGACGCCGTTGATGGTCACGTCCACCTCATCAGGGTTGAAGGGGCAGGCCTCCTCGGGAACGGTCCCGAGCTGTGACAGGACGCGCCCCCAGTTGGGGTCCTCACCGGCGATGGCGCATTTGAGCAGGTTGGAGACCGAGACGGCGCGGGCCGCGGCCTCGGCCGCCTCCTCGCTGGCCGCGCCCAGCACGGTGATGGCGATGTCGTGAGTGGCGCCCTCGGCGTCGGCGACGAGCCTGCGGCCCAGCGCACCCAGGACCTCGTGGACGGCATCGGCCAGCTCGGCATCCGTCGGGGTGATCCCGGAGGCCCCAGAGGCCAGGAGGAGGACGGTGTCGTTGGTGGACATGCAGCCATCGGAGTTGATGCGGTTGACGGTGCGCGCGGCGGCGCAGGCCAGGGCGGCCTGGGCGGCGCCGGGCTCGACGACGGCGTCGGTGGTGAGCACGCAGAGCATGGTCGCCAGCCCGGGCGCGAGCATGCCCACGCCCTTGATCATGCCGCCGATAGCCCATCCGTCGCGGACGGCCGCGGCCTCCTTGGGGACGGTGTCGGTGGTCATGATGGCGACGGCGGCCTCGTGGCCGGCCTCGGGCGTGGCGGCCAGCGCGGCGAGCGCGGCGTCCACGCCGGGGAGCAGGGAGCCCATGTCGATGGGCTCGCCGATGACGCCGGTGGAGCACACGAGGACGTCAGTGGGCTCGCAGCCGAGGAGCCCCGCCACGTGGGCGGCGGTGGCGGCGGCATCGGCGGCCCCGTGCTCGCCGGTGCAGGCGTTGGCGGAGCCGGAGTTGAGAACGACGGCGCGCGCCGCGGGGCCGGCGGCCAGGGCCTGGCGGGACCAGGTCACGGGCGCGGCGACCACCCGATTAGTGGTGAACACCCCGGCGGCGACCGCCAGCGGGCCGTCATTGACGACGAGGGCGAGGTCGGGATTCCCCGAGGCCTTGAGCCCGGCCGTGACTCCCGCGGCGCGGAATCCTTTGGCGGCTGTGATGCTCACGGCGCTACTCCTGACATGATGACGCCCGTGGTCTCAGGCAGGCCCAGGGCGAGGTTGAGGGACTGGATGGCAGCAGAGGCGGTCCCCTTGCCGAGGTTGTCGATGGCGCACATCATCGTCGCCACCCCGGCCGCGGCGTCGACGGCGACCTGCACATGGGCCAGGCCGGAGCCGAGGACGGAGCCGGTGGTGGGCCACGCGCCCTCGGGCAGGACGTCGATGAGGGCCTCGCCGTCGCCGCCTGAGCCGTAGGCGTCGATCCAGGTCTCGCGCAGGCGGGCCTGGGGGTCGTCGGCGCCGAGCGCGAGCGCGGTCAGGGGGGCGATGACCGTGGCGAGGATCCCCCGGCTCATGGGCACGAGCACCGGGGTGAAGGACAGGCGCGTGGTTCCCGCAGGAAGGCCCGCGACCTGGAGGTTCTGGACGATCTCCGGGATGTGGCGGTGGGTGCCGCCCACGGCGTAGGCCTGGGCGGAGCCGAGGGCCTCAGCGGCGGTGAGATGGGGCTTGAGGGACTTTCCCGCCCCGGAGTAGCCGACCGCGAGGACCGCGGTGAGCGAGGAGGTGTCGATGAGGCCGGCCGCGGCGCCGGGCTGGGCGGCGAGGGTGACGGCGGTGACGTTGCATCCGGGGACGGCGATGCGCGTGGCGGCGCTCAGCGCGGCACGCTGGGCGGTTGGGCTGGTCTCGCCGGCGTGGAGGAGCTCGGGCATGCCGTAAGCCCAGGGCTCAGCGAAGGGACCGCCGTAGTAGTGCTCCCAGGCCGCGGCCGAGGTGAGGCGGTGGTCGGCGCCGCAGTCGAGGAGGATCGGGGAGCGCCCCGAGGACCGAGCGGCATCCTCAATGGCGGCGGTGACCCGCCCGGAGGCCCCATGCGGGAGAGCGAGGATGACGACGTCATGCTCGGCCAGGCGCCCGGCCTCGGTGGGCTCGACCTCCCGCATCGCCAACTCGGGCAGGTGGGGGTGGATCTGCCCGAGACGCGCCCCGGCCGAGGAGTTGGCCGTCACAGCGCCGATCTCGATCTCGGGGTGCGCGGCGAGAAGCCTGAGGACCTCGCCTCCGGCATATCCGGTCGCGCCCGCGACCGCTGCTGTCCACGTCATACGTGAACCATACACGCCATTGCATAGACATGCACACGGCGAGGCCGGGGCCTCACGGAGCCGGGCTCCCTCAGGGCCGGCCGCGCAGGCAGGAGGCGATGGAGTCGGCGAAGGCGCGCACGGCTCCCCAGTCGCGGAAGTCGCCCTCGGAGGCGCCGCCCATCCTGGCGATGGTGCGCTCGCGGAGGTTGAGTTGAGCCGGGTCCAAGCGCCCGGAGAAGGTCACGTGCTCGCGCGCGTTGAGGGACAGGAGCACAGGCCCGATGCGCAGCGGATCGCTCACCCCGCCCTTGTCCACTCCCGACAGGCCCACGGAGAAGGCCCACACGGGATGGGCGGAGAGCTCCTCGCGGAAGCGGCGCGTGAAGTCGGTGGCCTGCTCGGTCCAGCGCGTCATGTAGATCGCACTGCCCAGCACGAAGGCGTCATACCCCTCGACGCTGGTCACCTCCTCAGGGCGAGCCTCATCGACGTCAAAGCCCGCCTCGCGCAGGCGCTGGGCGATGACGCCGGCGATCGAGTCAGTGGTGCCGTGGCGGGACGAGGAAGTCAGGAGGATCGTCATGACGGAAAGTCAAGCACGAAGACCAGGATCACGCTGGGACTCCAGGCCCTGAATTCGCAGGGCCTCAGGCGCGCAACTCGGCCCCCAGGGTCTTGGCGGCGCGCTTGACGATCCGCTTGCGGAGGCCGGCGGTGTCCTCGGCCGTCAGAGTGCGGTCGGCGGCGCGCAGGCGCAGGGAGAAGGCGAGCGACTTGCGCCCCTGGCCCAGCTGCTCGCCGCGGAAGACGTCGAAGAGGCGCACGTCCTCGGCCAGGTCCTTGGCGGTGGCGCGGATGAGCGCCTCCACCTGGGAGGCGGTGACGGATTCGTCGACGACCAGCGCGATGTCCTCCTTGGCGGCCGGGAAGGTCGAGATCGAGCCCATCTGGGGGACGCCCCGGCCCTCGGCGGCGTCGAGGAGGGCGTCGAGGTCGATCTCCACGGCGCAGGAGCGCTCGGGCAGGCCGAGGGCGCGCGCCACCCGAGGGTGCAGTTCGCCGGCGTGCGCGACGACCTGGCCGGGGATGACCTCCCGGCCGGCCCTGGTCGCCGGCAGGCGGAGCTCGGCGACGCGCCCGGGGTGCCAGGGGGCGACGGGAGCGGCGGGCGCGGCGGCCTCCACGCCCAGGCCCACGGCGTGGGCGACGGCGCGCGCGGTCTCCACGGCGTCGGCCCAGTCCCAGGGGCGGGCGGGGCCGAGCACGCCGGCGCGCTCACGATCCCCCGCCAGGACAACGCCGATGTGGAGCGGCTGGGCGGGGATGCCGGCCTCGAGGGCGGCGAGCTCATCGTCGGTGGGGCGCCGGTCCACGCCGATGATCGGCGCGGGCACGGTCCCCGCCGGACGGGTGACGGCCCCGACCTCGAAGACGGCGACGTCGGGCAGGCCGCGGGAGATGTTGCGGCGGGCGGTGTCCACGAGGGTGTCGAGGATGGAGATGCGCAGCGCGGGGGCGTCCTCGGCCAGCGGGTTGACCAGCCGGGCCGCCCGGCGGCGCGGGTCATCCGCGGGGATTCCGAGGCGGTCGTGGGCATCGCCGATGAAGGGGTAGGACAGGACCTGGGTCAGGCCGGCGCGCGCGAGAGCGGCGACGGCGTCGCGCCGCGCCTTCTGCCGGGGGGTCAGGCCCAGCCCGGCGGGCGCAGTGGGCACGATCGTGGGGATCGCGTCGTAGCCGTCGAGACGGGCGACCTCCTCGGCGAAGTGGGCGGCGCCCACGAGGTCGGGGCGCCAGGTGGGCCGCGTGACGGCGAGGAGCTCGCGGCCGGCGCCGTCGGTGCCCGCGGGGGCGACGGCACAGCCGATCATCTCAAGCAACTCGGTGACCCGCGCGGTGCCGTAGGCCACGCCCGTGAGCCGCTCGGCGGCGTCGGCGCGGATGACGATCGGCTCGGGCGCGCTGGTGCGGTCGATGTCGGTGGCCACGGGCTCGGCGCTGCCGCCGCCGTACTCGACGAGCAGGTCCACGGCCCTCTGGGCGGCGACGGCGGCCAGGGCCGTGTCCACGCCACGCTCGTTGCGCTTGGAGGACTCGGTGGGCAGCTTGTGGCGCCGCGAGGAACGGGCGATGGAGACGGCGTCGAAGTGGGCGGCCTCGATGAGCACGTTGCGCGTGGAGTCGCTGACCTCGGTGTCGGCGCCGCCGAAGACCCCGGCCAGGACGAGGGGGCGCGCGCCCTGTCCGCCGTCGGAGTCGGAGATGACCAGGTCCTCGAGGTCAAGGGCGCGGGTGACCTCATCGAGGAAGGTGAGGGACTCCCCCGGCCGGGCGCGGCGCACGACAATCGGGGCGACGAGCTTGTCGGCGTCGAAGGCGTGGAGGGGCTGTCCCAGGTCGAGCATGACGTAGTTGGTCACGTCAACGGCCAGGCTGATGGGGCGCATGCCGGCGGCGGTGAGGCGGTCGGCCATCCACTTCGGGGACTGGGCCGTGGGGTCGATGCCGCGCACGAGGCGGGCCACGTAGCGGTCGCAGCCGGGGCGGCCGTGAATGGGGGCGGGGTCCTCGGCGATGAGGACGGGGAAGCCCTCGCCGGCGCTGGTGGAGGCATCGGCCACACCCACGGGGAACAGGCCGGTGTTGGCGCCGTCGGCGGGATCGGTGAAGCGGGCGCCGGTGGAGTGGGAGTACTCGCGGGCGACTCCGCGCATGGAGAAGCAGTAGCCGCGGTCCGGGGTGATGTTGATCTCCAGGACCTCCTCCCCCAGGCCGAGCAGGGGCAGGGCGTTGGTGCCCGGCGCGGGCAGCTCCTCGCCGTCGTGCCCGTGGGCGGCGAGCCACTGGTCCAGGACGATGATGCCGGAGTGGTCCTCCCCGATGCCCAGCTCCCGGGCGGAGCAGATCATGCCGTCGGAGACGTGGCCGTAGGTCTTGCGGGCGGCGATGGCGAAGCCCCCGGGCAGGACGGCCCCGGGCAGGGAGACCACCACCGTGTCCCCGGCCTCGAAGTTGTGGGCGCCGCAGACAATACCGCGGCTGGGCAGGTCGCTGGGCTCCTTGCCGGTGCCGGGGGCGTCATTGTGCTCGGGGCCGACGTCCACGCGGCAGTAGTTGATGACCTTGCCGTTGGACTGCTCCTTGGCCTCGCGGGTGAGGACCTTGCCGACGACGAGAGGGCCGGTGATGGCGGGGGGAACGATCCGCTCCTCCTCCAGGCCGACGCGCACGAGGGCTGAGGCGAGCTCCTCGGCGGTGGTGGAGGTGGGGGCGTCGACGTGCTCGCGCAGCCACTCCAGGGGGACGTACGGCATGTCAGTGGCCCTTTCCAGTGGTTCCGAACTGCTGGGAGAAGCGGATGTCCCCCTCGACGATGTCATGCATGTCGGCGATGCCGTGGCGCAGCATGAGGGTGCGCTCCAGGCCCATGCCGAAGGCGAAGCCGGTGTAGACCTCAGGGTCGATACCGCAGGCAATGAGCACATTGGGGTTGACCATGCCGCAGCCGCCCCACTCGATCCAGCCGGGCCCGCCCTTCTTCTGCGGGAACCACAGGTCCATCTCGGCGCTGGGCTCGGTGAAGGGGAAGAAGGAGGGGCGCAGGCGCGTGCGGGCCTCGGGGCCGAACATGGCGCGGGCGAAGTGGTCGAGGGTTCCCTTGAGGTGGGCCATGGTCAGGCCCTTGTCCACGGCCAGGCCCTCGACCTGGTGGAAGACGGGGGTGTGGGTGGCGTCGAGCTCGTCGGAGCGGAAGACCTTGCCGGGGCACGCGACATAGATGGGGGGATCGGAGGCGAGCATGACATGGGCCTGCACCGGGGAGGTGTGGGTGCGCATGACGAGGTTCGAGGGCTCGCCGGGGGCGGCGCCCACGGAGGCGCCGTCGATGTAGAAGGTGTCCTGCATCTGGCGGGCCGGGTGGTCGGCGTCGAAGTTGAGGGCGTCGAAGTCGAACCACTCGTGCTCAACCTCCGGCCCCTCGGCGATGGCCCAGCCCATGGCGGCGAAGAAGTCGGAGACCTCATCCATGAGGACGTCCAACGGGTGGCGGGCGCCTGCGGGGACGCGGCCGGTGGGGATGGTGACGTCAACGGCCTCGGTGGCGAGCATGTCCGCCTCTGCGGCGGCCTCGAGCTCCGCAGTCCGCGCGGCGAGGGCGGCGCTCAGCCGGCCCCGGGCGGCGCCGAGCAGCTTGCCGGCGGTGGGCTTGTCCTCCTTGGGCAGGGCGCCGATGGAGCGGTTGGCGGCCACGAGCGCGGAGGCGTCGCCGGTGTAGGCCAGTCGCGCCTCCTTGAGCGCCGGCAGGGAGTCGGCGGCGGCGATGGCCGCGAGGCCCTGCTCGACGACGGCGCTGATGCCGTCGGCGTCGAGTGGGGACAGTGCGCCGGTCGCGGCGGCTGCGTCATTCATATGCGGGCGCCTTCCTCGAAAGGTCCAGTGCGGTGCGGCGCCGCCCGGAGTGCCGGGATCGCGCGCGAGCGCGCCCGACGGCGTGGCCGCTGGTGCTGGGCCCAGGGTAGTGCCCCGGCCCGACGGGGACGAATCCGTCCCGCCCCCGAGCCCCGCCGGACCCTGGGACCCGTCTTGCACGACTCCGAATGCCACGGCCGGTAGGCTCTTGCGCATGCTGACGCCTATCGTTGGTGCGGTCCCGCACGCCCCCTTCGGACCGGAGCCCCTCGACGAAGACCTGCGGATACTGGCCATCCCCGCGCCGGCGGGCGGGCTCACCGCGACTCTCGCCCAGGCGGCCCCCGCCGGGGAGGGCGGCGCCGAGCCCGTGCGCGCGCTGTTCATCCCCGGCTTCACCGGCTCGAAGGAGGACTTCTCCTCCTTCCTGCCCATGGTCCAGGACGCCGGCTACACCGCCCTGGCGTACTCCCAGCGCGGCCAGGCGGACTCGGCGGCCCCCAAGCGCACCCGCGAGTACCGGATCGAGAACTACGTGGAGGACGCCCTCGCCGTCGCCAGGTCCTTCGGGGCCCAGGACGTCCCGGTGCACCTCGTGGGGCACAGCTTCGGCGGGATCATCGCCCGGGCGACGGCCATCGCCGACCCGACGCTCTTCCGCACCCTCACGATCTTCTCCTCGGGCCCCAAGCCCGGGCCCCGCATGTGGATGATGCACGGGATGCGCCTGCTGTACGGCCCTCTCGGCGCGAGGATCGCGCACCGCCTCATCCACCCCAGGATGCCCAAGGAGCCCCAGGGGAACTCGCATCTGGAGGTGCTGCGCCTGCGGGCCCTGGCCACCCCCATGGCCGGCCTGAGGGGGATCGCGAAGATCGTGGCGCGCTTCCCCGACATGACCGAGCCACTGCGCGCCACCGGGCTGCCGCTGAACGTCGTCGTCGGCGCGAATGACACGATGTGGCCAGTGCAGTGGTACGAGCCCTGGGCTAAGAGGCTCGGCGCGTCCTTCACGCTCATCCCCGACGCCGCCCATTCCGCCCAACTGGAGAATCCCTCAGCGCTGCTGGAGGCGCTCACGGCCTTCTGGTCCGCCAACGATGAGGCGGCCCCCGAGCCGGGGCCCGCCCAGGGGGCGTGAGCGCCAGCCCCTCCCCAGCGCGCTCGGGGGCTGCGGGCGGTCAGCGGCTACGGGCCTCGATGCGGCGCGCGGCGGCGGACAGCGCCCAGTTGATGACCACGTAGATGAGGGCAACGACGACGTAGGCGGGCAGGTAGATGTCGAAGCCCGCGGCGTTGGTGAGCACCTTGGTGGCGTACATGAGTTCGCCGTAGGCCACCACGTACCCCAGCGACGTGTCCTTGAGGATCGTCACCATCTGGGTGATCAGGGTGGGCAGCATGAGCCGCAGGGCCTGGGGGGCGAGGACGAGCCGCATCGTCTGCCCCGAACTGAGCCCCAGGGCGGCCGCCGCCTCGGACTGGCCGGCGTCCAGGGAGCGCACGCCGGAGCGGAAGACCTCCGCCGTCGTCGCGGATGTGCACATGACGATGGGGACCACGAGCATCCACATCGCTGGCAGGGTGGGGCCCCAGTGGGGCACGGCCAGGAGGAAGAAGTAAACGAGGAGCAGCATGGGGATGGCGCGCATCGCGTCGATCCACAGGCCGACGGCGCCGCGCAGCGCCGTGGAGCGGGCCATCCGCGCCCAGCCCAGCGCGATGCCGATCGGGAAGGACAGGAGCGCTGAGACGGCGGCGGCCCGCAGGGTGTCGAGGACCGCCAGGCCCAGATAGCTGACGATCGACTCGCCCAGGAAGTAGCGCCATTTCGCGTAGTCGAGCTGCCCGGCGCCCGAGAGGTGGTGGATACCGACGGCGACGAGCGCGATCACGAGGGCGGTCACCGCCAGTGAGGCGAGCAGGATCCTGGCCCGGCCTCGTGGGCCGGGGGTGTCGAAGAGGAGGGCGGCGTCCCCGGCCGCGCGCCCCCGCCGGGAGTCGGGCGCCCTGTCCGTGAGGCTGCCGGTGATGGCGGTGAGAGCGCTCATGCGGACGCCCCCCGCGAGTTCTCCAGGCGGCGCTCCAGGGCGTGGCCGAGGCGCGTGGCCGCGAAGGCCAGGGCCAGGTAGATGAGCCCGGAGACCAGGAAGCAGACGACGGCCTCGGCGTACAACAGGTTGAGCTGCTGGGTGACGCTGGTGAGCTCTCTGACCCCGATGGCCGCGGTGAGGGAGGAGCCGATGAGGCAGGAGATGAAGATGTTGACCAGAGGTTGGATGACTCGGGCGAGGGCCTGGGGAAGGACCACCTGGCCGATGATCGCCCCGAAGCGCATCCCCAGGGCGCGGGCCGCCTCAATCTGCCCGCGCGGGACGGAGTTGATCCCGCTGCGCACGGCCTCGCAGACGAACCCCGAGGCGGAAAAGACGATGGCGAGCACGGCCGCCCAGAAGAGGCTGATGGGCACCCCCGCGCGCGGGGCCGCGAAGGCGGCGAGGATCATGAGGCACAGCGTGGGGATGTTGCAGGCCACGGCCACCCAGGCCGCGCCGAGCGCTCGCAGGGGAGGGATCGGGCCGACCCGGAAGATGGCGATCATCGTGCCCACGGCGAGCGCCCCCGCGTAGGCGAGAAGCGAGATGATGAGGGTGGTCCTCAGTCCCTCACCGATCAGGCCGAGATTGTCGAGGATGACATGCACGGGCGGTTCTCCTTTCCCTGCCGCGCGTCCTTGCCGCTGAGCGGCCCGTTGGGCCGGCGCGCCGGCCCAACGGGCGGTCGCATCAGGCGGCCGGGGCGGCTGTGCGCGCGCCGGCGACGGAGCCGATGACGGGGGGCTGAGGCACATCGCCCCCGATGATCGCGCCGATGGTGGACTGCCAGATCCTGGTCCAGGTGCCGTCGGCCTCGATGGCGGTCAGGAAGCCGTTGACGAAGGCCTGGGCGTCGGAGTCCTTGGGCAGCCCGAGGCCGTAGGGGTCCTCGGTGAAGGGCTGGCCGACGATCTTGATGTCGGCGCTGTTCTCGGCGGCGGCCAGCAGGAGGGACTCGTCGACGACATAGGCATCGACCTGCTTGGTCTGCAGGGCCGACAGGCAGGCGGAATTGTCGTCGAAGGGGGTCGGCTTGGCGTCGGGGCACGCCTTGGCGAGGGCGGCCTGGGAGGACGATCCGGACTGGACGGCGACGGTCTTGCCCGCCAGGTCGGTCACGGAGGCGATGCCGGTGGTGTCCTTGTGGACGGCGACGGCCTGGCCGGAGGAGTAGTAGGGGCCGGCGAAGGAGATCTTCTGGGCCCGCTCCTCGGTGATCGTGTAGGTGGCGATGACGGTGTCGACGGTGCCGTTGGTCAGCAGGGTCTCGCGGGTGTCGGAGGTGGCCTGGGTGATCTCGACGAGGTCGGCGGCGCGGTCGCCCCCGATGATGTAGCGGGCGAGCGCCTGGCCGATGGCCGCGTCGAAACCGGTGACCTTGTGGGTGGTGGGGTCCTCGATGGAGAAGACCCGGGCCGTCTTGGACCCGCCGATCCGGAGCTTGCCGGCCTTCTTGATGGCGCTGGCCCAGGTGGAGGCCGCCACGACGTCGTCGGCCGCGACGGGGCCGGAGTTGACCGCGGTGTCGTAGTCGGCCCCCGCGGTCGAGGAGGCCACCGCCTTGCCGTCGGCGCCGGTGTCGGAGCAGGCCGCGAGGGTCAGGGCGACGCCGAGGCCTCCCGCGCAGGTGAGTAGGCCGCGCCGGGAGACGGCGGGGCGGGTGATCGATCGGAGCGTCGTGGGGAGAGTCATGGCGGGTCCTTTCATCAATGGTGCGGAGAGGAGGATCGATGATCAGTGCGAGAGGACCTTGGCGAGGAAGTCACGGGCGCGGTCGGTGCGCGGCGCGGTGAAGAACTCCTCGGGAGGGGCCTGCTCGACGATGCGCCCGGCGTCCATGAAGACGACGCTGTCGGCCACGGAGCGGGCGAAGCCCATCTCGTGGGTGACGACGAGCATCGTCATCCCGGATGTGGCCAGGTCGCGGATGACATCGAGGACCTCGTTGATCATCTCGGGGTCGAGGGCGGATGTGGGCTCGTCGAAGAGCATCGCGATGGGGTCCATGGCCAAGGCGCGGGCGATGGCGACGCGCTGCGCCTGGCCGCCGGAGAGCTGGGAGGGGCGCTTGCCCGCCTGATCGGCCAGGCCCACGCGGGCGAGGAGCTCGTGGGCGCGGGCCTCGGCGTCGGCGCGGTCCATGCGGCGCACCTTGATCGGGGCGAGCGTGATGTTGTCCAGGACGGTGCGGTGGCCGAAGAGGTTGAAGGACTGGAAGACCATGCCGACCTCGGCGCGAAGCCTGGCCAGGTCCCTGCCCTCCTCGGGGAGGAGCTCGCCGTCGATCTCGATGGTGCCGGCGTCGATGGTCTCAAGGCGGTTGACGGTGCGGCACAGGGTGGACTTGCCCGAGCCGGAGGCTCCGATGACGGCGACGACCTCGCCCCGGTGGATGTCCAGGGAGACGTCGTCAAGGGCGGTGAAGTCGCCGAAGCGCTTGGTGATGCCGCTGATGCGGATGAGAGGGGCGGCGGGGCCGGTGGTTCCGGATCCGCCGACGGGCCCGGCGCCGGTATCCATGGGTGCTGTCACGCTGACCTCGTTCTCGGGGCGGTGCTGAGGCTGCGGGCGGAATGCCCGCGAGCAGGAGCAACGCAACCTTGCCCCGGATCATTCCCGCCGTCTCCCGTCGTCCACGGAGCGGACTGCGCCCGAGGAGCGGCGGGGGCCGTCAGACGCGGCTGGCCGCGGCACGGCGCGCGCGGGCGGAGGCGTAGAGGCACAGGGCCGCCGCGGCGGCGACGTTGAGGGACTCGGCCCTCCCGAGGATCGGGATGGAGACGACGGCGTCCGCGCGGCTCAGGGCCTCGGGCGTGAGCCCGTGGGCCTCGTTGCCGAGCAGCCAGGCGCTCGGGGCCGTCAGCAGCCCGCCGGAGGCCGCCGAGCCCTCGGCCTCGAAGAGGTCCGTGTCCCCACGGCTGTCCGCGGCCAGGATCGTCAGGCCCGCCGCGCGCAGGGCCACCACGGCCTCCTCCAGGCTCACACCGGTGATGACGGGCAGGTGGAAGAGGCTTCCCGCCGTCGAGCGCACCACCTTCGGGGAGGTGGCCTCCACGCTGCCGCGCAGGAGGATGACGGCGTCGGCGCCCGCGGCGTCAGCGGCGCGGATGATCGTGCCCGCGTTACCGGGATCCTGGGCCTCGGCGAGGACGGCGACGAGGCCCGCGCCTTCAAGGGCTCCCTCCAGGGCGCTGGCGCCGCTGCTCTCCCCCATCGAGACGACGGCGAGCACTCCCTGGGCATCGGCCGACATCGCGGTCATGACCTCCGCAGTTGTCAGATGGCAGTAGAGCCTCGCGCCCCTCGCCTCGGCCCAGATCTCTGGGTGACGATCGGCGGCGGCCTCGGTCATGTAGAGGTCGAGGACCCGCTCGGGCGCCCAGCGGACCGCCTCGCGCGCCCCCTGAGGCCCCTCGACGAGGAATCGCCCATGCTTGGAGCGGGCCTGCCTGCGGGCGAGCCCAGCCACGCGGGCGATGCGCTGGGAGGCCGGGTTGTCGAGGATCTGCGGGGTGTCGTCATGGTCGATGGGCGTCGCGGGCGTCATGACGGCAAGCCTACGGGAGCCCCGGGGAGCGATCAGCGCGTGAGCTAAAACGGCGCCGCCGCCCTCGTGGGGAGGGCGGCGGCGCCGTCTGAGGCGTGGGCGTCAGGCCTTGGGGGCGTTGACGTCCTTGGGGAGGGCCTTGCGGGCGGTCTCGACGAGCGCCTTGAAGGCAGCAGGCTCGTTGACGGCCAGCTCGGCGAGCATGCGGCGGTCGATCTCCACGCCGGCCAGGCCGAGGCCCTGGATGAAGCGGTTGTAGGTCATGCCCTCGGCGCGGGCGCCAGCGTTGATGCGCTGGATCCACAGGCGGCGGAAGTCGCCCTTGCGCGCGCGGCGGTCACGGAAGGCGTAGACGCCGGAGTGGGTGACCTGCTCCTTGGCCTTGCGGTAGAGGCGGGAGCGCTGGCCGCGGTAGCCCGAGGCCTTCTCGAGAACAGAACGACGCTTCTTGCGGGCGTTAACAGCCCTCTTCACACGTGCCATGCGATGTCTCCTTCAGACGTTGGGCCGGTCAGCGACCGAGCATCTTCTTGACCTGGCGAAGGTCGGCGGGGGCGACCGGCTGGTCCGCGGACAGCTTGCGCTTGCGGCGCGAGGACTTGACCTCGAGCAGGTGGCGCTTGTTGGCCTGCTCGCGCATGAGCTTGCCGCTGCCGGTGACCCGGAAGCGCTTCTTGGCACCGGAGTGCGTCTTGTTCTTCGGCATTGTCGGTTTCCTCTTGTCGGCTCGGTGACCGGCTGGCCCCGGGCTGCGGACCCCACCGGCTGTGGCCGGGGGGTGGGTCTGGGTGAGGCCTCAGGCCTCGGTGGCCTTCGCCGGGGCAGCCGGCTTGGCGGGTGCCTTGGGCTTCGCCTGAGTAGCCGGCTTGGGCGCGGGCGCCTTGGCGGGAGCCGCGGGCTTGGCAGCAGCCGGCTTGGGCGCGGCCGCCTTGGCGGCGGGCTTGGGCGCGGCCGCCTTGGCGGCGGGCTTGGGCTCGGCCGCCTTGGCGGCGGGCGACTTCGCGGCGGGGGCCTCAGCCGCCTGAGCGGCCGAAGCCGCCTGAGCGGCGGCCTGCGCGGCCTTGGCGGCGTGCTTCTCGGCGCGGCGGGAGGCGCGGGCCTCCTCACGACGGCGCCGCTGGTCGGACTTGACCTCCGCCTTCTTGCGGGTGGGGGCCAGCACCATGACCATCTGGCGGCCATCCTGGCGCGGATGGGACTCAATGGTGGCGAGCTCGCCGACCTCCTCGGCGACCTTCGCCAGCAGGCGCACACCGAGCTCGGGACGGGACTGCTCGCGGCCGCGGAAGCGGACGATGCACTTGACCTTGTCCCCGCCCTCGAGGAATCGGCGCACGTGCCCCATCTTGGTGGCGTAGTCGTGATCGTCGATCTTGGGCCGGAACTGGATCTCCTTGAGCTGCGTGTTCGCCTGGTTGCGCCGGGCGTCGCGCGCCTTCATGGCCGACTCGTACTTGAACTTGCCGTAGTCCATGAGCTTGCACACCGGGGGGCGCGCGTCAGGGGCGACCTCGACAAGGTCGAGACCGGCCTCCTCGGCCAGTCGGAGGGCATCCTCCACGCGGACGACGCCGACCTGCTCGCCACTGGGGCCGACCAAGCGCACCTCGGGGACGCGGATCCGTTCGTTTATACGGGGCTCGCTGATGGCTGTTCCTCACTCCTTGTTCGGATTCCGTGGCAACGGGAAAAGCCCCCGCTGCGCATCGCTAGCGGAGGCCTCATATGCTCGTACGAGCACGCCGACGCGCGGGCACGAGCCCATTGCGCCAGCGCCGGGGGCATGCCCTCGGCAGGAAACCCGGCCCCTTGACGGGACCCAGGTGGGATTGCTCCGCTTGCGCGCCGGGGATGGACCCCGGCCGGTCAACCACTGAGGCTACCAGAACGCGCGCGTCCATCCCAAGCCGGGAGCGGCGCGATTCCAGGAGACCCACGTGGTGCTGCTCACGCAGCCCATTCCTCTGCTCTCATGCCCCAGGCCGCCACGACGGCGGCCGAGAATGCCCGCGGCGCCGCTCCGATGGGGACGGCGGGCGCCCTGATGACGGACCAGGGGCATCGGCCGGCCGCCGATGGGGCGTCAGGCGGGGATGGGGCAGAGCTCGATGGTGTCGATGAGCTCACCCCAGGCGGGATTGACCATGACGCGCTGACAGCCGTCGAGCGCGGCGGCGACGGCGGGCATGCCCTGGCCGGCGTCCACGCGGATGAAGACCCGCAGCTCGGAGGCCTCTCCGGGAGCGAACGCGACGCCGGTGACGCCGTCGACCGCCTCCAGCTGGGCGCGGACCTCGGACTGGATGGGGTCGGAAGCCCAGGAGGGGATCCAATCCTCTCCCCCGGCGAGCGCGACCACGGCGGGCCGGGGCAGGCGCAGGTCGAGGGTCCCAGGGTCGAGGACCCAGAGCTGGTCAGTGTGCTCGCAGGCGACCGCCGCGGCACGATGAGGATCGACGGGGACAGGGCGCACGTCATCGCGCCAGGCGCTCATGGCGGCCGCGGAGGTGAAGACGGGCAGGGCGATGTGGCCGTCGGGCAGGGTGACGGCCAGGGTGGCGGCGTCGCGGCTGGCGTCGTTGGTGTGGACGGCATGGGGGGCGGTGGCGCCGGTGGGGGCGGTGAGCGCGTGAGCGGCGACGGGGACGATGACGCGCGTGGCGGTCAGGGCGGCGACGACGCCGCGCATGTACTCGTGGCGCGGCAGATCGGTGGCCGTGATGGCGGCGGTCACCTCGGGGATCGGCGAGCCGTCGTCATTCGCGAAGGGCGTGGGGGCGGCCAGGAGCCGCTCCATCTTCGCGCGCGCGGCGAGCGCCGCGTCGAGTTGCGGATCGACTGCGGCGGCGCCGTCAGCATTCATGCCGGTCATTCCTCCCACGCCATTGAGATCCTTCACGCCCCATCCTAATCGCGAGACCGGTCGTTGTTAGGAGCGAGACCGGTCGTTGTTAGGAGCGAGACCGGTTCGCTGTCCGCAGGGCGGTGCTGGTGGGGCAGGGTGGGTGGGGCCCTAGGGTTGGGGCCCGACGGCGATGCCGCCGTCGTCTGGGGCCGACCTGGGGCCTCGCGCTTGCCCTGGTCCACGACCGCATCGACTCCTCGCTTGGAAGGCCCCAGAACCCATGACCCCCGCGCCCCATCGCCCTAGCCCTCCTGGCCTGCTGCGCCCTGGCCCCAGGACTACTGATCCTAACGGCCAGCACCAAGGACCCCACCCCGGCGCCGACCACTCCGACGACGCCGAGCAACACCACAACCAGTTACCCACTCCCGAACCGGTCTCGCTCCTGATATCGACCGGTCTCGATGGGAGTATCCGCATCGCGAGGGCGATCCGCAGGGAACCGGGGTCGGTCCTCCCCCATGCTCGCTGGCAAAGCGGACGATCACCTCAGGGGCTGAAAAGCGGTTCCTCACTTCTCGGCGGCATCCTTACTCAGCCAGTGGAGAGCAGCGTCGGGATCGCTGCCGCGCATCGACTTGCGCAACTGAAGCAGCGCCCCGTTGAGCTCGAAGCTCGGAATCTTGGTGGTCGCCCCGACGAGCACCATTGCCCCGTCCTCGACATGGGGCAGGAACGAGTCCTCCTGCGCCCGGTTGAGGCGACGGATCTCATCGACGAGGAGCAGCACTCCCTGGCCGACGTCGTCGGCGGGCGCCATGAGGCACGGCCCACGGCCGCAGTCCAACGCCTTCGACACGCCTACCGCGCCGATGGCGCGGCACGCCCCGCTCCCCATTCACTGGTCGGGACCGGTCTCGGCGCTGTTTTCGACCGGTCTCGCTCATAAGGGGTGGGGATGGGGACGGGGACGACGACGGATGAGGACGATGAGAAGCGCTTCGACCGCCGCGAGGAGGAGGGCTCCCCCGACGCCCCCGGGCCAGGGGATCGTCGCACCGGGAAGCGCGGCGAAGAACCGCGCCACACCGGCGATCCAGGCGCAGGAGGCGAGTGCCGGCAGGGCGATCCAAGCCGCTGCTGTCCCCCATACCGGCGCCATGAGCGCCGCTAGCAGCCCCGCCACCGTCGCCAGGGGCACTGGCGGGGCCGCCATCATGTTCGCGGGAACAGCCCACAGCCCGACTCTTGGCTGGAGGAGGATGAGCAGCGGCGCGCAGGCGAGTTGCGCCGCCCCCGGCACGGCGATGAGCGCCGCCGCCCAACGGGGCAGACGCCGGGACAGGGCGGTCATGATCGGCCCTGAGCCGAGCAGGATCCCACCGGTGGCCGCCACGGACAGGGCGAAGCCGTAGTCGCGCGACTGCCACGGGTCGACGAGCAGCAGCACGATCATCCCCGCGCACAGGGCGGGCAGGGAGGCTGATCTGCGCCCCGCGGCCACGCCGGCGAGGAGGACCGCACCCATCGCCGCCGCGCGCAGGACGGAGCCGCTGGGCCTCATGAGGAGGACGAGGCATCCCAGGACGATCCCGCCAGCGAGCGCCCGCCAGCGCCTGGGCAGGACGCCCAGGCCGGTGAGCACGAGTCCGAGCACGATGACGACGTGCTGCCCGGAGACCGCGGTCAGATGGGTCATCGAGACGGTCCGCATGTCCTCTCGCAGGTCGGCGGGCAGGGCATGGTCGTCACCAAGGGCCAGCCCGGGCACGAGCGCCAGGGCGCCGGCGTCTTCTCCCCCGACCCAACGCCCGGGGGCCCCGCCACCGGCGCGGCCGGTCGCCCTCGCCAGCCCCTCCCTGATCTCGCCGACGACGCCCAGCACCCCCTCGGGGTCGCCGAGCCTCTTAGGAGCGCTCCCCCTCCCGAGGATCGCTCCGTCGGAGGAGCCCGGGCCCGGGGCGCGCAGCCTGGCGCGCGTGGTGACGCGTGAACCGAGGGGCGCCTCCAGCCAGGACGCGTCCGCGAAGACTCGGATGCTCAGCCCCGAGGGGCTGCCGTCGATGCGCACCCCGTCCAGGGCGGTCAGGATGGTCGTGGCGCGCGGCGAGGCGGTGGCGCGCGGCTGCTCGCTGATGGTCCCCTCGACGGTGACGACGCGCCCGGATTCGACGGCGAGCGTCATCGGGTCCCGGGCGCGGGCCCATTGGCCCGCTGAGGACACGCCGAGGACGGCCGCCGCCGTCAGGCAGGTCAGTAGCGCTCCGGCGGCGATGGGGCCAGCGGAGGCGGTGCCCGCGTTGCCGGGGCGCGGGTCGTGGCGGTGGCGGGGCGGGCGGTAATGGCCGACCGGCCCGATGAGCGCGGCCGCGAGCGCGAGGGCGACGACGGCCCCGACGGCGCAGGCCCGCCAAGCGCGGGCCCCGGTCAGTCCCGTGGCGCCCCACGCGCAGGCCCAGGCCGCCAGGGAGGGCGCGAGAAGGCGCAGGTCGAGGGCGGGGACCGCGGGCTCAGCAGCCGGATGGGCGCTCATACGGTGGCCGATCCTCGGAGGGCCTCGAGCTTGGCCTGGCCGATGCCGGGGACGTCGATGAGGGAGTCGACGGTGGCGAAGGGTCCGTGCTCGGCACGGTAGTCGACGATCCGCTTGGCCAGGGCCGGGCCGACGCCGGGCAGGGCCTCGAGCGCGGTGGCGTCGGCGGTGTTGATGTTGACTCGCCCGCTACCACCGCTGCTTCGGACGGCGCCCGCCCCGGCGGCTGGCCCGGTGGGGCCGGGCGCGGTGGGGCCGGGCGCGGCGGGTGGCGGCGTCTCACCCTGGCGGGGAACCCGGATCTGCTCGCCATCGACGAGGACGCGCGCGAGGTTGAGTTGCTCCACATCGGCGTCGGGGGCGGCCCCGCCAGCGGCGTCGAGGGCGTCGCCGATGCGCGCGCCCGCCGGGAGCGTGACGACGCCGGGAGTAGCCACCGCGCCGGTGACGTGGACGACGGCGCTGCCCGCCGCGCCGCCGCCCGCCGGCCCGGCGGCGCCTCCCCCAGGGGTCACCGGGCCAGGAGGGGCGCTGGTGGGGCTCGCCGCACCGGTGGCGCCCGGGGTGCCGGTCGTGCCCGCCGCGAGCGCGGGGGCGCGCGCATCGGCGGAGACGAGGACGGAACGGATGGCGAGGAGGAGGGCGAGGACGATGATGAGAAGGCCTCCGGCGATGGCGGCGCGCGGCGTGATGGCGACTCGTCGGGGCTTGATGGGCGGGTCCTGGGGATCGGTGGCGCAGGCGATGCGCACGTAGTCCTCGATGGGTCGTTTACGCGAGGCCCGCCCGCCCGCGATCCGGCTGCCGCTCATGCCTCCGAGGTTAAGGAGCGCGGGAGTCGTCTCGCAGGGCGCCTGTGAAGAGAGCGGTCTCAGGTGCGCATGGCGGGGCCTGTGGTTCCCCGGCTGCCGGGCGAGATAATGACGCAGCCGAGGGCCCCGGGGCCGACGTGCACCGAGAGGGCGGGGTCGAAGGGCCAGAAGCGCGCCGGTTCATCGGTCCGCCCACCGGCCGGTGGCGCCGCCTGGAGTTCAGCCTCGGCGGCGGTGGCATCCGCCCCAGTGGGCCCATGGGGCTCCTCCCCGGGCGCGCCCGCGGCGATGGCGTCGATCAGGGCCCGGGCGGCCGTGCCGTCGTCGGCGTGGATGATGAGGCCGGTCTGGCCGATGGCGCCGGCGCCCTGGGAGGCGAGGCCGGCGGCGAGCTCGGCCAGTCGGGCGCGCGCCCGCTTGGCGCCGCGCACGGCTTCGACGGGGCGGATCCCGTCGGCGGTGACGCGCAGGATGGGGCGCACGCCGAGGGCCCCGCCGAGCAGGGCGGTGCGGCGGTCGAGGCGCCCGCCGCGGCGCAGGTGGGCGAGGTCGTCCACGAGGAAGAGGACGGCGCTGCGGGAGACGAGGTCGCGGGCGCGCTCGACACCGTCGTCCGCGGTGGCCGCGCCACTGGCGGCGATGGCGGCCTGCCCGAGCGCGCCGCCGGTGGTGCCGGAGTCGAGCACAGTGACGACCCGTCGGCCCAGGGCCTGATTGATCTTCTCGGCCGCGCGCGTGGCAGCGTCGGCGGTGCCCGACAGCGAGGCCGCCAGGTGGAGGGCGAGGACCTCATCGGCGCCCCGCGCGGCGTGGGCGTAGGCGTGGGCGAGCTCGTCGGGACTTGGCCGGGATGTGCTGCCCGGCCGGTCCCCGTCCCCCGTGGTGGCGTGCAGGGGGACGACGCCGATGCCGCGGGCGCGCGCGAGATCGGCCGGCAGGCACGACGATGAGTCCGTGACGACGGCGAGGCTCATGCTCCGACGATAGCCCTGCTCAGCCGCGCCGTCAGAGACTCGGGACCGCGTGCGCCGACGTTTCCCGGACTCCCTCCTCTACCATGGCGCCATGACTGACACGCCTGACATCGCTCGTCTCAAGGCCGAGGCCGCCCAGGCCGCCGCCGATGCCGCCGCCGCGAAAGCCGCCGCCGCCCAGGCCGCCCTCGAGGCCGCCTTGGCCAGCGGCGCCGCCACGGGGACTCCCCAGGACGCGCCAGTTGCTCGAACCGGGCGGAAGGCGGAGGGCAAGCCCGCCGAGGCGCCCGCCGAGCCAGCCGCCGAGCCCGAGCCGGCCGCCCCCGATGCCCCTGCGCAGGCTCCCGCGGCGCCGTCGTCGAGCGAGCCGGAGGGCTACGCGGCGCAGGTGCGCGACGGTTACGCCTTCGACGGGCGCATGCTCCCCGTGGGCACCTACCTGGAGACCGCCCCCGCGTCGGGCGATCCCGTCCCGGTCAAGGGCGTGCGCGTGGGCATCCCCATGGCGCTGCTCAACCGCCACGCCCTGGTGGCCGGCGCGACGGGCACCGGCAAGACCCGCACCCTGCAGTTGCTGGCCGAGGGGCTGAGCTCGGCGGGGGTGCCCGTGTTCCTCTCCGACATCAAGGGGGATCTGACGGGCATGGCCGAGCCGGGGGCCACGAGTCCGAAGTTGGAGTCGCGCACGGC
The DNA here is from genome assembly GCF_009829635.1 of Actinomyces sp. zg328. Classification (NCBI taxonomy): domain Bacteria; kingdom Bacillati; phylum Actinomycetota; class Actinomycetes; order Actinomycetales; family Actinomycetaceae; genus Actinomyces; species Actinomyces sp. zg328. The sequence goes on along the minus strand of NZ_VWPE01000005.1, from coordinate 74,982 downwards.
GTCGACGGGCCAGGATTGGAAGCCGGCGTCGTTCCCGATGGAGTTGTTCACCCTGGGGGGCCAGGGCAAGGGCACGCCAATCCGCACGACGATCACGGAGTTCGGTCCGGTGCTGCTGGCGCGCGTCCTGCGCCTCAACGAGACGCAGACCTCCGCCCTGCAGCTCGTCTTCCACTGGGCCGATTCGCAGGGGATGGCGCTGCTGGACCTCAAGGACCTGCGGGCGGTCATCAACTACCTGGTGAACACCGACGCCGGCAAGGCCGAGCTCAAGACCATCGGTGGTGTCTCCGAGGCGACGGCGGGGGTCATCCTGCGAGAGTTGGCCGCCCTGGAGGCCAGCGGCGGGGACGCGTTCTTCGGCGAGCCGGGCCTGTCCGTGCAGGACCTCATGCGCGTGTCCCCCGATGGGCGCGGCATCGTCTCCTCCTTGGAGTTGGAGGACATCCAGTCCCAGGGCACGCTGTTCTCCACGTTCCTGATGTGGCTGCTCGGCGAGTTGTTCGAGGTGCTGCCGGAGGTCGGGGATTTGGACAAGCCGAAGATGGTGTTCTTCTTCGACGAGGCGCACCTGCTGTTCGCTGACGCGACGAAGGCCTTCATGGAGGCCGTCACGCGCACGGTCCGGCTCATCCGCTCCAAGGGCGTGGGCATCGTGTTCATCACCCAGTCGCCCACGGATGTGCCCAATGAGGTGCTGGCGCAGCTGGGATCGCGGGTGCAGCACGCGCTGCGCGCGCATACCCCCGACGACGCCGCGAACCTGAAGAAGGCGGTCTCGACCTTCCCGACCTCGCCCCTAGACCTGACCAAGGTGCTCACCTCGCTGGGCACGGGCCAAGCCGTGGTCTCGGTGCTCGATGAGAAGGGCCGCCCGGCCCCGGTGACGGCCGTGGTGGTGGACGCCCCGGCCTCGGTGATGGGCGCCGGGCAGGACTCGACGGTGCAGTCACTGCTCTCCGGCTCGCCGCTGGCCGGCAAGTACGCCACCGTGGTGGACAACGAGTCGGCCTACGAGTTGCTGGAGAAGCGCATCGCGGCTGAGACCGAGGAGGCCGCCGCCGCCCTGGCGGCCGAGGAGGCCCGCGTGGCGGCGGAGAAGGCCGCCGCCGCTGAGGAGAAGGAGCGGGCGAAGGCCGAGGCCGCGGCCGCGAAGGCGGCGGAGCGAGCTGAGGCCGCGGCGCAGAAGGCCGCCCAGAAGGAGGCCGAGCGCCAGGCCAAGGAACTGGAGAGGCTCCAGCGTCAGGCGGCCAAGGAGGCCGAGCGCCAGCGCCTGGCCGCCGAGCGGGCCGCGGAGCGCCGGCAACGGGAGATCGAGAAGACGATCGGCTCCGTCGGCCGCCAGATCGTGCGCTCCGTCCTCGGCAACGTCCTGCGGAAACGCTGAGGCTGAGCGCCGCCGTCAACGGGACCTTCCTGGGCGACGGCGGCGCTGACGGCCTCCGCCGCCTTGGAGCCCCTGCCCTCCGGCGCGGTGGGCAGGGGCTCCAAGGCGGGGCATGCGGCGCACCGCCCTCAACGGTGCGAGCGGCGGTGAGTTGAGCGCATCCCAGCGCATCAGCTCACCGCCGCTCGCATTACCCGCTTGTCAGGGGCATCCGCGCCGAGCAGCGGAGCCCGGCTCACTCCGGCACGATGCTCACGAGCCTCGGGGCCTTGACGATGACCTTGCGCACTGCTCTGCCGTCCAGGGCGCGCATCGCGCCGGGTGCCGCCAGGGCCAGGCGCTCCAGCTCGGCGGCGTCGATCCCCGGGTCCACTTCCAGGCGGTCACGGACCTTGCCCTTGACCTGCACCACGCAGGTCACCTTCTCCGCCGCCAGCAGCGCCTCGTCCGCCACCGCCGGGAAGGGCTCGCGGGCCAGTGAGGCCTCGTGCCCGAGCCTGCCCCACAGCTCCTCCGCGATATGCGGGGCCACTGGGGAGACCATGAGCACTAGGGCCTCCGCCGCCTCGCGCGGCACCGCGCCCAGAGACGTGAGATGGTTGTTGAGCACGATGAGCTTGGCGATCGCCGTGTTCAGGCGCATCCCCTCGTAGTCCTCGCGCACCCCCACGATCGTGCGGGCCACGAGTCGGCGCGTGGCGTCGTCGGCGGCCTCATCGACCACCGTCACCTCACCCGTGGACTCGTCGATGACGTTGCGCCAGAGGCGCTGCAAGAAGCGCTGCGCGCCCACCACGGCGCGCGTCTCCCAGGGGCGGTCCACATCCAGGGGGCCCATCGACATCTCGTAGACGCGGAAGGTGTCCGCCCCGTAGGCGTCGTACATCTCATCCGGGGTGACGATGTTCTTCAGGGACTTGCCCATCTTCCCGTACTCGCGGGTCACAGGCTCGCCCTGCCAGGTGAAGGACGGCTCGCCGTCGGCGCCGGCGCTCTCCTCCACTTCCTCCGCGGGCACGTACTGCCCCCGGGCGTCCTTGAAGGCGTAGGCCTGCACGTATCCCTGGTTGAACAGGCGGTGGTAGGGCTCCGAGGACGAGACGTGGCCGAGGTCGAAGAGCACCTTGTGCCAGAAGCGCGAGTACAGCAGGTGCAGCACCGCGTGCTCCACCCCGCCCACGTACAGGTCCGTGCCGCCGGAGGTGTTGCCCCCCTCGGGCCGGGGGCCCATCCAGTACGCCTCGTTGGCCGGGTCGATGAGCGCCGTCTCATTCGTGGGGTCCGCGTAGCGCATCTCGTACCAGCACGAGCCCGCCCACTGCGGCATCGTGTTGGTCTCTCGGTAGTACTTCCTGGGCCCATCGCCCAGGTCCAACTCGACCTCCACCCACTCGGTGGCCTTGGACAGCGGCGCCTCGGGGCAGGAGTCGGCGTCGTCGGGGTCGAAGGAGCGCGGGGAGTAGTCGGTGACCTCCGGCAGCTCGATCGGCAGCATGGACTCCGGGACGGCGTGGACGAGTCCGTCCTCGTCCCAGACGATCGGGAAGGGCTCGCCCCAATAGCGCTGACGGGAGAAGAGCCAGTCGCGCAGGCGGTAGGTGACCGCGCCGCGGCCCACTCCCTTGGCCTCCAGGTACTGGGTCATGGCGGCCTTGGCCTCATCCTTGCCCATGCCGTTGAGGTCGATCTCACCATTGGCGGAGTTGATGAGCGGGCCGTCCCCCGTCCAGGCGGCCTCCTCCAGGCTGAAGCCCTCCGGCGGCTGGATCGTGGCGACGACGTCGATCCCGTACTCGCGGGCGAAGTCCCAGTCGCGCTGGTCGCCGGAGGGAACCGCCATGATCGCGCCGGTGCCGTAGCCCATGAGGACGTAGTCGGCCACGAAGACCGGCACCTGACGCCCATCCACCGGGTTGATGCCGAACAGGCCCGTGAAGACACCGGTCTTGGCCCGACCCTCATCGGTTCGCTCGGCATCCGTCGCGGCGGCGGCGTAGGCGCGGTAGGCGGCCACCGCCTCGGCCGGGGTGGCGTGCCCGCCGGTCCAGGCCTCCTTCGTTCCCTCGGGCCAGGCCGCGGGCAGCGTGAGGGCCGCGGCGTCGTCGTCGATCTGGGCCTGGGTGCGGGCCGAGGCGGCCAAGGGAGCACCGCCCAGGATCGGGTGCTCGGGGGCCACCACCATGAAGGTGGCGCCGAAAAGGGTGTCCGGGCGCGTGGTGTAGACCGTGAGCGAGTCCTGGCAGGCTCCCGCGAGCGCGGCTCCGGGCACCGCGTAGGTCACCTCGGCGCCCTCGGACCGGCCGATCCAGTTGCGCTGCATGAGCTTGACCTTCTCGGGCCAGTCAACGGTGTCCAGGTCCTCGGCGAGGCGGTCCCCGTAGGCGGTGATCCGCATCATCCACTGGCGCAGGTTGCGCTTGAAGACGGGGTAGTTGCCGCGCTCGGACCGGCCCTCGGAGGTGACCTCCTCGTTGGCCAGCACCGTGCCCAGGCCAGGGCACCAGTTCACCGGCGCGTGGGAGACGTAGGCCAGCCGGTGGGAGTCGATGATCTCGGCGCGCTCGGCCTCGCCCAGTTCCGCCCATGGCCGGCCGTCCGGGGTGGGCACCTCGCCGGAGGCGAGCTTGGCCTCGAGCTCGGCGATGGGGCGGGCGGCGCCCGTGCCCCGGCCGTCGCGGCGCTCGGCGGTGGGGTCGAACCAGGAGTTGAAGATCTGCAGGAAGATCCACTGGGTCCAGCGCACGTAGTCGACGTCGATGGTCTGGATGGAGCGGCGCGAGTCGTGGGACAGGCCCAAGCGGCGCAGCTGGCGGCGCATGTTGGCGATATTGGCCTCGGTCGACACGCGCGGGTGCTGGCCGGTGGACACGGCGTACTGCTCGGCGGGCAGGCCGAAGGCGTCGTAGCCCATCGTGTACAGGACGTTCTTGCCGGTCATACGGGTGAAGCGGGCGATGACGTCCGTGGCGATGTACCCCAGGGGGTGGCCCACGTGCAGGCCCTTGCCGGAGGGGTAGGGGAACATGTCGAGCATGAAGAACTTCTCGCGCTTCGCTCCGGGGCCGGCGAGATCGCCCGTGGGATTGTCCGCCCAGAAGGTGCCCTCGCTCTCCCAACGGTCCTGCCAGGAGGTCTCAATGCTGCCCGCGAGCGCCGCCGTGTACCGGAAGGGAGGCGCGTCAGTGGGCTCCGGGGCGGCTACGGGGTTCTGGGTCATGGTGCTCTGCGCTCTTTCCCTGATCATCATGCCCTGAGGGGCTTCATCCCCCAGGGATCGTGGCTGGGGCCAGCCTATCGCCCGGCCGGGCCCTGCCCGCGCCATGCCCGAGCGGTGGGCGCCCCCTCCCTCTGAGGGGCCGGTCACGTCCGGGCGCGCGGTCCCGCTCAGCGGGCGCCCGGGGCACCCGGGGCGCTGGTGATGACGAACTCCCCCCAGCCGTCCTCATCCAGTCCGGCGCGCAGGCGCGCCATGGCGGCCTCGATCTCCTCAGGGGCGGCGTCCTGGCGGGCGGAGGAGAACTGCAAGTCCGCCTCGTCGCGGATCGGCAGGACATGCACGTGGAGGTGGTCGACGCCGTAGCCAGCCACCATGACCCCGGCCCTCGCGGCACCGAAGACGCGGGTCTGGGCGGCCCCGATGCGCCTGGCCACCACCGCCAGGTGGGCGACGAGCTCGTCGGGGGCGTCCACGTAGGAGTCGATCTCCTGGAAGGGGACGATGAGGACGTGCCCGTCGGTGTGGGGCTCGATCGTGGCGAAGGCGGCGCAGTGCTCATCCGCCCACACGAAGGAGCCGGGGATCTCGCCGTTGATGATCTTGGTGAAGAGGGTGCTCATGCACCCAATCCTCCCAGACGAAGGCGCCGCGCGCGACGGTCGGGGGCCTTCGCTCCAGGCGGCGGTTCGGGCGGATGGCGCCCGCGGCGGCGCTCCGGCCGCGGGCCGTGCCCGGCCCCGTTGATCCTTCAGTCCTCGGCGAGGACCCACAGGGAGCCCGCCGGGATCACGGCCTCCCCCGGTCCTGGTGCTCCACCGGATGCCGCCACCGCCTCGGGGGCTCCCCCCCGCCCCTCCCCGGTGGCGCTGACGAGGCGGACGCGGCTGGGGCGCGGGCCCGAGCCGCCGTCGGCCCGGCCCCGGCCCGTCACGACGATCCGCGAGTCCAGGCCGATCCCAGCGCGGTCAAGGGCCTGGAGGGTGTTGGGGTCGTCCTGGATGCGGGCCACGGAGCCGGTCTCCCCCACGCGCAGCGCGTCGAGGCTGCGCAGGGCGGGCACCGCCATGGCGCCATCGGCAGCGGGGATCGGGTCACCGTGGGGGTCACGCGAGGGGCGCCCCAGGGCGGCGTCGATGCGATCGAGGAGGCGCTCGGAGATGGCGTGCTCGAGGACCTCGGCCTCCTCATGGACCTCGTCCCAGTCGAAGCCGAGGGCCTCCACGAGGTAGGTCTCCAGGAGGCGGTGGCGGCGCACCATGCCCATGGCGCGCCGCATGCCCGCGGCGCTGAGCGTGACGGCGCGATAGGGCTCATGCTCCAGGAGGCCGGCGTCGACCAGCCGGGAGACGTTCTCCGATGCCGTGGAAGCCGCCACCCCCATGCGCTGGGCCAGGCCCGTGATGGAGGCGCCGGCGCCGCCCCGCTCCGTGGCGGCCCACACCGCCTTGAGGTAATCCTGGGCGACGGTCGAATCAGCGAGGACGGCCGCGTCGATGGGGCGCGCGGGCACCGCCGCGCGCGCGGGGCTCTCCTCGATGCCGGGGCGGGCGGGGGCACTCATCGCAGCAGCGTCATCCACTCGGACCACAGGCCGGCGACGACCACGAGGCCGACGAGCGCGTAGAGCACGGCCGCGCCCCACCAGCGCCAGGCCACGAGGCGGCGAGCGGTCGCGGGGCTGACGCCCAGGTGCCCACCGGCGGCGGCCCACGCCCAGGTGGAGGTGGCCACGGGGATGGTGACCGCCCAGATGAGCATGCAGAAGGGGCAGAGCTTGCCCAGGTCCATGACGGAGACGAACAGGAACCAGGCGACGAAGAGGATCCCGCCGATGGTCCCGGCCACCATGCCCCGCCACACCCAGCGCGGCAGGCGCATCCCGCCCAGGAGGAGCGCTCCCAGCGTTAGGAGCGCGGCGAAGGCCATCGCCCCGATGTGGGCGTTGGGCACGCCCAACAGGTTGCCCTGCCATATGTCCAGGGATGCCCCGCAGGAGACCAGGGGGTTGATGTCGCAGGACAGGCTCTCAAGGGGCTCCTTGATCTGCTTGATATGGGCGGCGGTGAGTTCCCAGCAGGCCCCGAGCGCGACGATCGAGCCGATGACGAGGAGCCAGGCGTAGCCGCGGGGGGCTCCGGAGGAGGCGGTGGCCCCGGTGCCCTCAACCTCGAGGATGGTGGAGTCGGGGCCCTCAGCGCTGGCGAGGTAGGCCTCCAGCTCCTCCTCGCTCATCGCGTCGATCTCCGCCTGAGTCGGCACGTGGGCCATGACGGCGCTCCTCTCGCTGCTCGGGTCATCGACGGCCGCGCGCCTGGTGACGCGACCGGCTCATTGTGCACCCTGAGGGCGCTCGATGACGCGACCATTCAGCCCTCGGCCCTCGTCGCGCCCCGCGTGTCTGCCTCATCGGTGGGATCGGGCCCCGCGTCCCCGGCGCTCGCCGGAGCCGCGGGGGCGGCGCCCCGGCTGGGCGCGGTGCCGGGCGTCGGGGCGGGACCGGTCGGACCGGTCGGACCCGGGGCCGCCGTGGCGCCACCGGTCGCGACAGGCGCGCCGGTGGGCTGGGGAGGTCCCTGCCAGGCGCCCACGGTGACGGAGGCGTCGGGGCGCAGGATGATCGCCCGCCAGGCGATGAGCGCGCCATCAGAGGTGAAGGCGAGCTCGTGGAGCCAGGCCTCCTGGGTGACGGGGCCGATGGAGGTGCCGCCCTTGCCGGCGCCGGAGGTGAGGGCGTTGACCCGTCCCCTCTCGCCGTCGACGGCGGTCATCCCCCGCTCCTCGTGGACGTGGCCGGCCAGGAGCAGGGGGGCGCAGCCGGAGGCCTGGAGGGGTGCGAAGGCCTGGGGCCGGTGGACGAGGACGACGTCAACGGCGCTCCCCGCATTGGCGGCCCGGCAGGCCTGGTCGGACAGACGCTGGCCGAGTTGGGCGGCGTCCTCCGCCCCGCGCTGGGTGGTGCCCGCGGCGGTGGTGCGCTCGACGTCGTCGTCCCCGAGGACCGTCAGCGGGCCCGCCTTGACCGGCTTGCCGCCGGTGACGGTCCACCCCTGGCCCCGCAGGCGCTCGGCGGTGGCCTCGGAGTCGTGGTTGCCGATGGTGGCCACGCGCGCGACGCCGGAGGGAACCGCCCGGCTGAGGGCGTCGACGCAGACCTGCTCGGGGTTGGAGCCGGTCATGGCGAGGTCGCCGTCGTCCATGTGGACGTCGGGGCGGGCGAGCTGGTCGAGCAGACCGGTGAAGGAGATGACGTCGAGGTTGCAGTGCAGGTCCGTGGACATCACCGCGGTCACCGGCGCCTCGTTGGCCCGGGTGGCCAGGGCCTGACTCGGCGTGGCGGGAATGGTGGGGGCGGAGCCGGCCGAGGGCGACGGCGAGGGGCCTGCCCACGGCGGGGCGGCGGCATCCGTGGCGCTGGGGGCGGCGCTGGGTGAGGGGCCGGCGGCGGGCCGCGCGGCCGCGGCCTCGTGGGCCGCCTGGGACTGGGAGAGGGCCGACTGGATCGAGGCCTCGTCGGAGCCCCCCGAGGAGGCGGTGACGTCGATCCTGCCCCCGACGCGCTGCGAGGCGGTCCAGGCGGCGCGCAGATTGCTCTGGGCCCGGGCATAAAAGGCCTGGTTGTCCCTGATGAAGCCGGTGACGGTGCCGCCGTAGGCGGCGGCGATGTCGGCGATGCGGCCCGACAGCCGCGCCGAGGCAAAAGACGTGCCCTCCAGGGCGGGGATCGTCTCGCCGGGCACGGTGGTGGGGCGCAGCACGGGGGCGAGCATGACGGTCATCGTGGCCAGGGCGCCCACTCCGGCCAGGGCCGCCGCGGGTCGGCGGCGCAGCCCCATGCCGACGAGCGCGCGCAGGCGGCCCTTGGCGCTCAGGCGGCCCGCGGCAACGGCGGTCAGGAGCAGGGACTCGATCAGTCCGGCCCTGCGCAGGGCGTCGTCGATAAGCGCGTGGACCCCGCGGTCGATGGTCAGCCCGGGGCGGGAGGCGAGGGTGAGGTAGGCGTTGGCATCCTGGGACAGGGACTCGCCCAGGCTCGCCGTGTCCACGGGGGCCACGCCCATGGAGGAGGGGATCTCCCCCAGCACGACGCGCGCCCCGAGCGGCGGGACCGGGGAGTCCATGGAGGCGCTGCCCAGCGGGCCGAGGTCGAGGACGACGACGGAGTCGAGGTTGGTGGACCAGTGGGCCTCGTGCGGGCCCACGGGCGAGGAGGCCTGCGCGGTGGCGGCGCCCAGGCCGAGGCTGATCGTCCCGGAGACGAGCAGCAGCCCCAGGGCGCGCACGACGCGGCGGAAACCGGCGCCGCGGGACCACCACACCCGCGAGATGACCCGCCGGGGCCTCGTGACCGTTCTGATCAGCGCGGCCAGCGGCGAAGCGGCGCGGGCCGGCCTGCCGCTGATTCCGGCCTCGTGGGGAGCCTCGTCCTGGTGGGTCATCAGCCAGGGCCCTCAGGCGCCCCCGGCGGCGATGCGCTGGGCGAGATCGGCCACGAACACGGCGGTCTCCTCCCAGCCGGAGACGGCGTGGCAGGGAATGCCGAGCGCGAGCACCGGGTAGTCGTTGCCCTCGGGGTCGAGGCGGTCCCCGACGAAGAGCATCCGCTCACCGGGGATGCCGGTGACCTCCGCGAGGCGGGTCATCCCGTAGGCCTTGTCGACTCCCTTGAGGGTGATGTCCACGCTGGTCGAGCCGCCGGAGCGGACCTCGAGCCCGGGCAGGCGGGCGGCCACGGCGTCGCGCAGGGCGCCCTTCTTCTCCCCCGTCGGGTCCCAAGCGCGCTTGGCGTCGAGCGGCGCCTCCTGACCGAGGGCGGAGAACGTGATCTGGCTGCCGCGATCCTCGAGGATGTCGCCCCAGGTCCGCTCCTCCCACAGGCCCAGTCGTCGGGCCTCAGCCTCGACGACGGCGAAGCCCTCCTCGATCTGCTGTGGGCTCAGGTCGTTGGCGTAGACGAGCCGCCAGCCAGGCATGCCCTCGATGGCGCGCGCGTCCTGGTCATCGGCGCGGGCAGTGTCGGAGGAGGCGCCATAGGCGTAGTAGCGGGTGCCGCAGGTGGGCATGAGGTGGAGCCGGGAGAGCTCGGCGTCGTCGGCGCCGAGGTGGGCCAGGACCTGGTCGCGGAATTGGCCGATCTGGCCCCCGGAGATGACGCAGACGGGGACGACGTCCAGCAGTGAGCGCAGGGCGGCGGCCATGGGCTCGGGCATCGCGGACTTGGAGGGGGCGAGGGTGTCGTCGAGGTCGAAGGCCACCAGCGCGGGGAGCGCCGGCGCGTCGGATGAGGTGGTCATGAGGCGATTGTGGCCCACGGGCCCCGGTCCGCGGAAACGGATCGGGGCCCGGCGCGGCGCGCCCGGACAGTGGCGCCGCGGGATCAGGAGTCCTGCCCGCCGCGCAGGTGCTCGTGGGCCGCGGCGAGGGCCTTCTCACGGGCCTCCCGCTCCTCCCGGCGCCCGCGCACGTACAGGGCGGTGACGGAGACGGCCAGACCGCCCCAGATGATGATGATCGCGACGAGCATGAGGATGATGGCGGCGCCGGTCATGTCAGTTCTCCTTCTCGATGGTGGCGAGAGGGGCATCTAGGTCGATGGGGGTGAAGTCATCCACCGGGGTTCGCCACCTGGCGAGCGTGAGCGCGGCGACGATGACGACGCCCAGGGCGAGCATTCCCCAGCCGAAGGCGCCGATCATGGCATCGGAGTAGCCCTCGTAGCCGTCCTGGACGTAGGAGCGCACCGTCTGGAAGAGCATGTAGGCCAGGGCGAGCGGGGTGACGACGGCGATGAGGAATCGCCACCAGCCGCCCACCACGCGGGTCTCGGAGACGAGGTTGAGGTGGCGCTGGAGCGGCTTGGCGCGGCGCAGCACCCAGGTGACGCCGATGCACATGATGATGGCCGAGCCGACCACGCCAATGTTGTTGATGAAGGCGTCGACGATGTCGAGGTCGAACAGCCCCGAGGCGGTGCCGAACAGCAGGAGTGAGAGGGCTGCCGAGGGCAGGCAGACGAGGAGGGTGGTGCGCGGGATGGACATGCCGGTCTTCTCGGAGAACCCGGGGACCACCACCTGGATGATGGAGATGAAGGAGGTCAGCCCCGCCATCGCGAAGGAGGCGAAGAAGAGCACGCCGAAGATCGGGCCGCCGGGCATCTGGGAGATAACCGTCGGGAAGGTGATGAAGGCCAGCGAGGGCCCGGAGATCTTGTCGATCTCTCCCACGGTGATGCCCTGGGCGTGGGCCATGAACCCGAGTGTCGAGAAGACCCCGATCCCCGCCAGGATCTCGAAGGAGGAGTTCGCGAACGCCGCCACGAGGCCCGTGCCCACGAGGTTGGAGCGCGGCCGCAGGTAGGAGGCGTAGGTGAGCATGATGCCGAAGCCGATGGAGAGGGAGAAGAAGATCTGCGCGAAGGCGGCCATCCACACCTTGAAATCGCCCAAGGAGGACCAGTCCGGGGTGAACAGGGCGTTGAGCCCGCCGGTGGCGCCGGGCAGGAGGATGGAGCGCGCCACGAGCCCGAGGAACATGACGACCAGCAGGGGCAGGAAGATCCTGTTGGCCTTCTCCACGCCGTTGCTCACGCCCCGCGAGATGGTGACGATGCCGAAGGCCCACACGATGACCAGCGGGATGATGACCCCGGCCATGGGGGTGGCCGAGAACGACGGCGCGGCGTCGCCGAACTGGTCCAGGCCGACGTACTTGGAGAAGAAGCCACCGGCGTCATCCCCCCAGGCCAGGGTGACGGAGAAGACCGCGTAACTGAGCGCCCAGGCCACCACCACGGCGTAGTAGGTCATGATGACGAAGCAGATGAAGACCTGCCACCAGCCGATCCACTCGAAGCGCCTGCTCAGGCGGCGGAAGACCGCTGGGGCGCTACCGCGCAGGCGGTGGCCCAGGGCGTAGTCGAGGAAGAGGAAGGGGATCCCGACGAAAAGCAGCGCGATGATGTAGGGGATCATGAAGGCGCCGCCGCCGTTGGTGTAGGCGACGCCGGGGAAGCGCCAGATGTTGCCCAGCCCGATGGCCGAGCCGATCGCGGCGAAGAGGAAGCCGAGCTGGCCGCTCCACTGCTCTCGCTCGGGTGCCCGCGCCGCTGAGGCGCCGTCGGTACTGGACGACATGCTGTGCCTTCCTGGGGTGAGGCGCCGGGGCGGTGCCCGGCGCGGGGAATCGAGGATGCCGTGGGATCGCGCGCGAAGCGCGCCCCGGGACGATCCTCGGCACCGTAGCCCCGCGCGCATCACCGCCAGCGAGCGGTCCATCATCCGGGACACACGCCCCCATCAGCGCCGACCGGTCGGCACAGGGGTATCGCCGCCATCACCGCGCCGCTGACCAAGTCCGTTCCGCGCCGACAGGTCAGCGCAGGGGTATCGCGCTTGCGAAAATACCGCAGCCCAGGCTCACCTGGCTTTGTTTGGCAACACCCAGAGGCTTCAACTCGCGCGGCTGGACACGGCCGGCACCACCGACGCGCCCACGCGGATCAGCTCGGGATATGCCTGGAATTCCGCCACTTTCCTGTTCCCCGCAGGCGCCCTGAGGGCCACCTTCCTTGGCGTCACCGGTGGAACTGAGTCACCTTATTCATATCCAATTCACCGGCGCCGCGAGGCGCCATCCGAGAGGAGCCCATCATGGCCGCCGTCGCCCCCATCTCCACCTGCACCACCACCTCCTGCGCCTTCAACAACGGGGGCTGCACCGCCTTCGCGATCACCGTTGACGGCGAGGCCGCCTGCTCGACCTTCATCACCCTGGACGCCCGGGCAGGCCTGCCCGTCGCCGAGGGGCACGTGGGCGCCTGCCAGCGCCTCGAGTGCGTGCACAACTCCGACCTCATGTGCACCGCCGACGGCGTGAGCATCGGCGGTGACACCGCCGCCTGCCTGTCCTACGAGGCCTCCTGACGCGCGAGCCCGGGCGCGCGCGGGCGTGGCTCAGCCCAACTCGAAGCGCGCGGGCAGGAGTTCGTCGGCGAGGGCGCCCAGGACCGGGGTGATCTCAGCCGGGGCCAGGGGCGCGCCGGGGAGGGCCACCAGAACGGTGCGGGTCTCGTCGGCGCCGACGTGCATAAGCGTGACGCCCCAGGGGTCGGCGTCGACGACGAGGACCCGCTCGATAAGGCTGCGGGTCACCCCGGCGCTGGGCCGCCTCGAGCACAGCGAGCCCGGCGCCTCGTCAGCGATGACCGCCTCGCACAGGGCGCGCAGGGACAGGTCTCCAAGGGACCGCACGGCCTCATGCGCGTCGAGGACCTCCAGCGGGGACCAGGCGGTCCCGGGTGTCGTGGCTTCCTCGTCGCCCTGGCCGGCGAGGTCCTCCACCATGTGGCGCGAGACGCCGTCGGGGCCGTGGAGGATGACGCGACTGCCCTGGACGAGGGCGAGGCGCGCGCCGGGGGTCCGGGCCAGTTCGCTGACGCGTCCGAGGGGGTCCTCCCCGGTGATTGCGCAGTGGCAGGCGGGGGTGGCGCTCTCGGCGAGGACGGTCTCGACCCAGTTAGAGGGCACCCAACGGAGGGAGCCCAGGACATGGGCGCTGGCGGCGGTGACGCGGATGCCGGGCTCAGAGGAGTCCAAGACGATGTCGAGGCGGACGTCGATGAGGCGGTCGTCCGGGGCATCGGCGAGGGGCGTGCCGGGCTGCGGGCGGATGGCGATGAGGATGAAGCCATCGACGTCGAGCGCGTGCGCGACGTAGGCGCCGGCCCCGGAAGGGTCGAGTCTGTAGGCGCTCACGGTGGCGCTCCCGGCGCCCGCGAGAAGCCTGCGGGCCGTGCGGCGCGCGCGCTCATCGATGCCGGGCGCGCCGGTACCCGGGCGCTCGTGGGCAGGACTCATGCGGTCTCCTTCATCCGGCAATCGGGCGGGGCGCCCTCACGCCACAGGTAAGGCTACCCTCATGGGGTGGGGGTGTGTCGAGCCCACGCGGGACAAAGGTTTCGTGGCCGCCGGGGGGCGTTGGCGTCGAGGGCGATGTCGAGCCCGCGCGGGGATGAAGGGGTAGCGGAAGCGCTGGAACGGGCGGCACCTGGCATGGGGGTTTCGATGGCGCGCGATCGGCCCGGGGAGCGAGGCTCAACCCGAGAACTCGGAACCGGCTTCGAGGCGCTTGTCGACCGGTCTCAGCGAGGGGTTGACATGCGCAGAGGGTTCGACTGCCTCCCATCGCCGGGGTCATCGAGAGCAGCGCCGGGCCGCCCGTAGCCGCGCTGGAACACCCGAAGCAGCACCGCGCCGCGCCGTCCGTAGCAACGCTGGGCCGCCCAAAGCAGCGCTAGGCCGTCCAAAGCCGCGCTGGACCATCGAAAGCCGCGCTGGAACACCTGAAGCAGCACCGCGCCGCGCCGTCCGTAGCAACGCTGGGCCGTCCAAAGCCGCGCTGGACCATCGAAAGCCGCGCTCCCCACGCTGCTTTCACCAGTCCACCGATGCCGCAGTCGGCCGAGCGCTGCTCTCAACGGCCACACCGAACGGCGACGGGCACCGAACCCCGGCTCCAACACAACCGAACGGCGGCGGGCACCGAACCCCGGCTCCAACACGACCGAACCCCGGTCAGACCCCCGCGGGGTACTCGGGAGCGGGCTCAGGACGAATCGACCCGAACGCGGCCAACTCCCGCAAGACCAATAGGATCCCGGCCCCAGCCAAGGCGAGGCGCCCTATGAGCCCGACGCCGCGGCCCTCATCTGGGCCCAACACGCGCACAAGGCCCGAACCAAGGCCATCGATGACGGCGGGGGTTCGGACCTTGCGTAAAGGAGTGGAGCTAGGGGGATTCGAACCCCCGACCTCTTCCATGCCATGGAAGCGCGCTACCAACTGCGCCATAGCCCCGAAGGGACATCCGCCCGGCATAGCCGATCGGATCGTGGAGCTAGGGGGATTCGAACCCCCGACCTCTTCCATGCCATGGAAGCGCGCTACCAACTGCGCCATAGCCCCTCACGGGCGCCACCCTCTGGGCGACGCGGATAACTCTATGGACTCGCGGCCTCCTGGGCAAATCCGCCGCGCGTGTGCTGGCTCACCGAACCGCGCGGAGACCGGAGTGTCAGGGCAGCAGCGCCGTCGGCTCAGCGCCGTCATTCCAGTCATGGAGCTCCCACCCGGGAACGCGAGAGGAGGAGCGCAGCCTCGCCCAGTGGGCGTTGTCCAGGCCCCGCAGCCCGAACCAGCTGGAGGCGTCCATGCCGAGCAGCGCGGTCGTGCCCTGGGTGATGGCCGACCCGTGCGCGACGATCACGAGTGGCCCCTCCCCCGCGGCGTCTGCGAGGCTCCTGACGGCCTCGCTGAAGCGCTGGCCGACGGCGCGGCGGGGCTCCACATCGACCCCCTGGGGGTCCTGGCCGGTGCGCCACACAGCATGGGCATCGGGCCAACCCGCCCTGATCTCCTCGGCTGTGAGCCCCTCCCAACGCCCGAAGTCGCGCTCGGCGAGGCCGGGATGCGTGGTCACCTCGACCGCGAGGCGCGCGGCCAGGGCCTGCGCCGTGGCACGGGCTCGGGCCAGTGGCGAGGAGACGATCCGGCACGCGGCCGTCTGCCCGGCCCCCGGCTCGCGCGCGCCGATGAGGGAGCGCAGGACGTCCGCGAGTCGCTCGGCGCCAGCCTCGGCCTGGGCCCTGCCTGTGGCGTTGAGGGGGATGTCGACCCGGCCCTGGACACGGCCCGCCACGTTGTAGTCGGTCTGCCCGTGGCGCCAGAGGATGACGTCGATCATGATGGATCCGGGATCAGTCGCCGACCTCGGGGGCCCCGGCCGCCTGGACGGCCTCGGGGAGCGCCAAGGGCAGCCCGATGACGGGGCAGTCCTTCCAGAGGCGCTCCAGCGCGTAGTACTCCCGGTCCTCGGCCTGCTGGACGTGGATCATGATCTCGTCGTAGTCCAGGAGCACCCAATGGGCCTCCTCCATGCCCTCGCGCATCCGGCGCTTGGCGCCCGCGCGCGTCATGGCCTCCTCGACGGCGTCGACGATCGCCCGCACCTGCCGGTCGTTGCCGCCGGAGAGCACGAGGAAGACGTCGGTCAGTGCCAGGCGCTCGGAGACGTCGATCGCGATGATCTCCTCCGCCTTCTTCTCGGCGGCCGCGCGCGCGGCGGCGATGGTCAATTCGACGGCGCGTTCGGTCGCGGCCATGGGGCTCCTTCTCGAGGGGGACGGATTGGCGTTGGCCTGATCGACCACGCGATGGCCCTGCGGCCATCGCCCGGTCAGGTCAGGAGGGGACTCCAGCCGGGCACCGCCTCGGCGTTGACGGAGGAACCCCCGACCTGCGAGATGACGACCCAGATGATGATCAGGACGACAGCCGCGAGGACGAAGGCGAGGAGGACGGCGAGCGTCCGGCGGCTGGCCGGCGATCCGGAGGAGTCCTTGCCTGGACGCGTGACATCCTCCCACGACTCAGTGGAAGACCGGGCTCCGAAGGAGGCATGGCCGGCCTGCGGCTCAGCCACGGCGGGCTCCGACGGCTCGGCCGGCTCGTTGTAACCGGCGTAGGAGCCATAGGGTGACGGGACCACGTGACCGGGATCGTCCGCCTGATCGTCCCTGAGGTCCGCGGGCACCGTGGTCACCACGGTGTCGGCGGGGCTGCCGGGAGAGGGGGCCTCGGCCTCGAGCGGGGCCTCGTCCCCGGAGCGCAGGGCGCGCCATTGCGGGGAGTCGATCCCATCGAAGTCCTCATCGACGGGCTGGACGGAACCGAGCTCGCCGGTGCTGGCGTTCATCGTGCGAACGCCCTGCGCGGCTGCTGGGATGCGCACGATCGGCCGGCGGATCGCGCTGGGGGCTGAGGGCTCCGCCGTCGTACTGCCGGACTGGGAGGCGGGGTTGTTCACCTCATCCGAAACGGGTGAGGCCTCGGCCTGCGGGGCGCTGAGCGCGGAGCCGTCTCGCGCGTCCCTCCGCCAGGTGGGCTCATACCCCCGGTCGGCCTGAGGCGGCTGCCAGCCACGCTGGGGCGACGCGGGCTGCTGGGCGGCGCCCGGCGAGTCGGCCTGCGCGCCCCGCTCCATAAGCGAGCGCCGCGGGGGGGAAGCCGGCGGGTTCTGCTCGCCGTTGCTGCCGGGGCCCAGGCCTGCCGTCGGCACCGCCTGACTCGCCCCATCAGTGGATCGCGGGCCGTCCTGGGCGAGCGGGAGCTCGGCCGCGGGGAGGACCCCGGTCTCGAACCCGGAGATCTCGACGACCTGGTCGGCGCTCAGCGAGGACGCGGAGCCGATCTGCTGCTCGCGCTGCGCCTGCCCGTCCTGGGATCGCCCGGGCTCGTGGGACTCAGAGGACGGGGAAGCCTCCTCGGCGTCATCTTGAGGCATCGGGGACGGTTCAACGGGCTCGCTCGCGGCGGCCGAGGAGGTGCTGGGAGGGGCGGCCTGGTGACTGGCGTACCAGGCCCGCACCCACGGGAGCTCCACGCCCGCGGAGCGGCCGTCATCATGGCCTGCCGCTGGCTCCTGTGCCCGGGAGGCCGCCGCATGGCTCGTTGGGCCGCGATGCCCATCGGCCGGCGCCGAGTGATCGGCTGAGTCCCCGGCGCGTCCCGCGGGCGGCGCGGAGTCGTGCCGCAAGGAGTCGACCGGCGCTGAGGAGGCTTCCTTCTCCTCGGTCTGGGCGGGCTCGGCGACGACGCCGCCGGGTGTCGCGACGGGCTCGTCGGGGCCCTCGGGCCCCGAACCGTGACCGACGCCGAGCGCGCCCTCGGAGGCGGAGTAGTCGTGGGAACCGGCTGCGGCCTCAGCCGAGGACGCCGTGGCCGAGGACGCCGCCTCAGCCGACGACGCCGCCGTGGATGAGGAGGCCGCCTCAGCCGAGGCCGCCTCAGACGCCGCCGGAGCCGAGGATGCCGCCGTTACCGAGGGGATCACGACGTTGTGGTCGTCGGCCAGTGGGTCCTGGAGCGCCCGGGCCTGCTCGATGGTGATCTCGCCCGCCGCGACAGCAGCGCGCAGCGCCTCGGCCTCCTCGCGCAGGCGCTTCATCTCCCGGCGGGTCAGAAGGGGCTGCTGACCGGTGAGGATCGCCTCGCGCTCCGCCTCGCGCTCCGCCCGCCGGATGGACCGGCGGCTGGAGTGGTCCGGGTCGCCTTTAGAATCGGATGTCCTGGCGTCAGTGGGCTCCGGGCTCACCTTCGTTCTCCTTCCTGAGCGACTGCTCTCGCGCGACGCGCGCGGTCATCGACGTCGTCAATGACGCCCGCCCGGCCCTACGGTAAAGGCCGTACTTGCGAATGTACTGAACCACACCGTCGGGCACGAGGTACCACACGGGCCCCCCGTCGCTCACCCGCTCACGGCAGTCCGTTGATGAGATGCTCATCGCGGGGACCTCCATGAGGGAAACCCTGTCCTCAGGCAGGCCCATATCCGTCAGAACGTGGCCCGGCCGGGTCACGCCCACGAGTTGGGCGAGCTCAAAGATCTCTTCGTTGTCCTTCCATGTGAGGATCTGCGCGAGCGCGTCGGCTCCGGTGATGAAGTAGAGCGCGGCGCCAGGGTATTTCGCGGCGATGTCGTGCAGGGTGTCGATCGTGTACGTGGTGCCACCGCGGTCGATGTCGACCCGGGACACGGTGAACCGCGGGTTCGAGGCGGTGGCGATGACCGTCATGAGGTAGCGGTGCTCCGCAGGAGAGACTCGGCGGTCCTTCTTGAAGGGCTGCGTCGCCGTCGGGACGAAGATCACCTCATCGAGGTCGAAAGCGTGCTGGACCTCGCTCGCCGCCACCAGGTGCCCGTGGTGAATGGGATCGAAGGTGCCGCCCATGATGCCGATGCGCAACTGGCGCGGCGCTCCCTGCGCCACGCCCGCCTCACCAGCACTCTTGGGCACGAACACTCCTCCGGTCAGTCCCGCGCACGCACGCGGGGTGCCACCATCCTGCCATGACGCACACAAATCGGGGGCCTTGCCACACGCGCCAGTGCGCCTCGTGGCATTTTCCTCAAGCCTTGAGCCGCGTGGCTCGGGCGTGCTGAGCGCCTCGAAGTGCCATTATTTGTTGTATTCCTGACCTGGGGCGGCACCTGAGACGGCTCCTGGGCCAACTCCTGGGCCGGCTCCATGCGGTCGCGGCACAGCGCCGCCGCGACCCGCCGCGGGAGGCGCCCCGGCCGTGCCGCGCGGCCCGCAGGGCCCTGATGAGACGAGGAGGAACCTCATGTCCAGGCATGAACGACTCTCAGCGATCCTGGAAATCATCGTCGAGGAGGGCGGCGTCCATATCGATGACATCGTCTCGCGCCTCGGCGTCTCAGCGGCCACCGCGCGGCGCGATCTCGACCTGCTCGCGAATCAGCAGCTCCTCACCCGAACGCGCGGCGGAGCCTCGGCGAACCCGACCTCCGCGCAGCTCCCTCTTCGCTACCGCAACTCCCGGATGGCCGATGAGAAGACCAGGATCGCCCGCGCGGCGGCGGCCATGGTCTCCGCCGGCGACACCGTCGGCCTCAATGGCGGGACCACGACGACGGAGGTGGCCCGCGAGATCGCCCTCCTGGAGGGCGCGGCCGACCCCGATCATCCGGTCACCGTGGTGACCAACGCGGTGAACATCGCCTCCGAGCTCACCGTGCGCCAGGGCGTGCGCGTGGTGGTCACCGGCGGTGTGGCACGGGCGCGCTCCTACGAGCTCACCGGCCCGCTTGCCGAGCTGATCCTCCCCCAGATCACCATCGGCACGCTGTTCCTCGGCGTCGAGGGGATTGACGCCCTGGGCGCCTACGCGCAGCACGAGGGCGAGGCGGCGGTCGGCGCCGCGTTCGTGCGCTGCGCGCGCAGGGTCGTCATCGTCACCGATCACACGAAACTGGGCGTGGCCGCCTTCGCGCTGATCTGCCGGGCCGATCGCATCGACGCGCTGCTCACCGACTCCGGCGCGACCCCCGAGCAGCTCGGGCCACTGCGGCGGGCGGGCATCGAGGTCATCACCGTGTGAGACGGCTCAGGGCCTCACATGCCCATCGCCCTCCACCACCCAGGTGGTCGTCGTCAGTTCCGCCAGGCCCATGGGGCCGCGGGCGTGGAGTTTCTGGGTTGAGATCCCGAACTCGGCGCCCAGGCCCAGTTGGCCGCCGTCGGTGAATCTGGTGGAGGCGTTGACCATGACGGCCGCTGAGTCCATGGCGGCGATGAAGCGGTTGATGACCGCCACGTCCTGGGCGAGGACCGCCTCGGTGTGGCCGGTGGTGTAGCGGCGGATGTGGCTGATCGCCGTCTCGAGGCCGTCGACGACCCGCACGGCCAGGTCCAGCGAGCCGTACTCGGTGCCCCAGTCCTCCTCGACCGCCGCGACGAGGTGGCGCTCGGCGCCCTGCCCGGCGGCGGGAGCAGCGAGGATGGCGCGGGAGGCGTCGTCGGCGTGAAGGGTGGTTCCGCGCTCCCACAGGGCCCGGGCGGCGGCGGGGAGGTACTCCTGGGCGATGTCCTGGTGGACGAGCAGGGTCTCGGCGGCGTTGCACACCCCGACGCGCTGGGTCTTGGCGTTGACGATGATGCCCACGGCCGCCTCAAGGTCGGCGCTGGCGTCGACGTACACGTGGCAGTTGCCCGAGCCGGTCTCGATGACCGGGACGGAGGAATTCTCGACGACGGCGCGGATGAGCCCGGCGCCGCCTCTGGGCACGAGCACGTCGATGAGGCCGCGGGCGCGCATGAGCGCCTGGGCCCCCTCGCGCCCGGCGGGATCGATGGTGGTCACGAGATCCTGGGGCAGTCCCTGCTCGGCGAGGGAGGCCCGGAGCGCGGCGACGATCGCGGCGTTGCTCCGCCCGGCGGCGCTGCCGCCGCGCAGGACGACGGCGTTGCCCGCCTTCACGGCGAGCGCGGCCACATCGACGGTGACATTGGGGCGGGCCTCGTAGATCATGCCGACCACGCCCATGGGGACGCGGAGTCGGCGCACCCGCAGCCCATTGGGCATGGTGGAGCCGTCGACGACCTGGCCCACGGGGTCGGGCAGGGCGGCGACCTCCTCCACGGAGGCGGCGATCCGCTCGATCCGGGCCTCGTCGAGGGCCAGGCGGTCGACGAGCCCCTCCTTCATGCCGGCCTCGCGGGCGGCCGCCAGGTCCTCCTCATTGGCCTCGCGGATGCTGCCGCTCTGGGCGCGCAGAGCGGAGGCCATGGCGAGCAGGGCGGCGTCCTTGACCGCCCGTGTCGCCCCGGCGAACTCGCGCTGGGCCTGACGCGCCGCGAGGGCCGCCTCGCGGACGAGAGCCTCGGCAGAAACCTCGGCAGGGTCCTGAGTGGGGGCGTGGGCCGCGATGGTGCTGGACTGGGTGGACCGCGTCGTCGTCATGGGACCAGTCTACGTTTCCCCGGGAGGCGCCCGAGGGGACGGGGTGGTCGAGGGCGTCGAGACGCTGACCCCGGACGATACTCACCCTGGGCAGGGGGCCCTCATCGAGGTAGACTGCCATGACGCCTGGTCGCGCAGTGGCGGCTGTGGCGTCTTACGGCGTCCAGCCCGTGCCGTCGGCACCGCTCACGCGATAGGCGGAAGCACCAGTCCCCTGAGGAGTCAGCGCATGAGACCTCGAAGTCGCGCGCCGCTGCGCGCCGTGGCGCTCGCTATCCTCGCGCCGCTGGCCGCCTGCCAGAGCGTGCCGGCCGACGACGGGCGCCCCAGCGGGGCCTCAGGCTCCCCGGAGCCGACGATCGTCGTCCCCCCGGGCGCCGCCGGCGGCGGTGGTCCCACCCGCGAGCCCGACCGGGCCCCGGGCGCCGACCACGCGCCGACGTCGATTCAGCCGGAGACGCCCCCTCCCGCGGTGGGCGCCAGCGCGATCCCCGAGGACCCCACCGCCCACCCCTCCTCCACTGAGCAGGCGTCACCGGCCCCCTCCGCCCTGGCCACGGAGAACCGCGCGTCGACCGAGGCCTCGATCAGTTCGGAGAAGGGCGCCCTGTCGGCCGCGCTCAGCGGCTCCACCTTCACGATCTCCCAGGCCTCCGCGCCCGAGTGTGTCGGGCTGGAAGCCACGTTCAACGCCGACCACACCTATGTCGGATCCGCCGTCGCCAGCGCGCCGGCGCCCTGCCTGCCCGAGTACGACGGCTGGGAGATCGGCCAGGACTCACACGGCTACACGATCACGAACCGCGATGGGAGCCTCTTCGTGGCGCGCTCCGTCACCCGCTTGGCCGATGGCTCCATCATGCTGGAGCGCCCCGAGGGGACCCTCACTCTGACCCCGAAGTGACTCAGCGGTGATTCGGCGGTGATTCAGCCCGCCAGGCGCGGGAGCTCGGCGAGGTCGTCGCGGTGCACGACGGGCGCGAGGTGGTCGGGCATCGGGGCCCCACTGCCGCGGGCGTCGAGGACCTCCTCGATCTCGCTCGAGGCGTAGCGGCAGATCCCGCGGGCCACAGGGCCCCCGGGGCCGATGATCTCGATGACGGAGCCGGACTCGAACTCGCCGTTGACCCCCACCACCCCGGGCAGGAGGAGGGACTTCTTACCCACCGTGAGGGCGTCGGCCGCCCCGGCGTCGATGAGCACGCGCCCCTCGACCCGGGAGGCGTGGGCCATCCACAACCGCCGACTGGGCCGGTGGGGGCCGGTCGGCTCGAACCAGGTGCCGAGGTCAGCCGGCACTCCCCCGGGCCCGAGCAGGCGGGCGGCGTCATCCGCCGAGGCGATGATCGTGGCGGTCCCCGAGGCGCGGGCGATCGTGGCGGCCTGGGCCTTCGTGCGCATCCCACCGGTGCCCAGGGCCGATCCCGAGCCGGTGACATCGACGTCCTCCAGGCTCCTGCCTCGGGGCACATAGCGGATGGGGGCCGCGCCGGGCGTGCCGGGCCGGGCGGTCCACATGCCGTCCACATCCGTGAGCAGGATGAGGACGTCCGCCGTCACCAGGTGGGCGACGAGCGCGGCCAGGTGGTCGTTGTCCCCCAGGTTGAACTCCGTCGTGGCCACGGCGTCGTTCTCGTTGATGATCGGCACCGCGCCCAGGCCGAGCAGGGTGTCGAAGGTGGCGCGAACGGTCCGGTAATGGCTGCGCACGGCCACGTCCTGCGCGGTGAGGAGCACTTGGGCGATGACCACCCCGTGGTTGCTCATCGCCGCCTGCCAGCGGGCCATGAGGTGGCCCTGGCCCACGGAGGCCGCCGCCGCGAGCATGCTGAGGTCGTCGGGGCGGCGCTCGATCCCCAAGGGGGGCAGGCCCGCCGCGACGGCGCCGGAGGACACCAGCACGACGTCGTGGCCACGCTGCCTCATGCCCGCCACGAGCCTGGCGAGCACATCGATGCGGTTCAGATCGAGCCCGCCATCATCACGGGTCAGCGAGGAGGATCCCACTTTGATGACGACGCGGGACCCCTCGGGCAGCGCGGCGGGGCGCGCGCTCACGACCCCGCCTCTTCATCATCGCCGCCGCCCCCGCGGGACCAGGAAGAGGCGTCGGTCCAGATGCCTTCGGCGGCCTCGTCGCGCAGTTCCTGGCGGGCGGCTTCCTTGGCGTCCATGCGCTCGTGGTAACGCGTGCGGCGCTCGGCGTTGGTGCGCCGGTGGTAGTCCTCGACGCGCATATCCGTCCCCCGCGCCCCGAGGAGCTCGGCGCCGGTGGTCATCGTGGGCTCCCAGGTGAACAGGACGCCGCCGTCGATGGCGCCGATGAGCACGGCGTCCCCGGCGCGTGCACCGGCCCTGACGAGCAGGTCCTCGACTCCCCCGGTGGCGAGCCGGTCGGCGAGGTAGCCGATCGCCTCGTTGTTGGAGAAGTCGGTCTGGAGGATCCAGCGCTCGGGCCTCTCCCCCCGCACCTGGTACACGCGCCCCTCGGTGGGGTGGTTGATGGGCCGCACGACGGCGATGTCCTCCTTGCCGCGCCGTCCGACGGCGGCCGGCCGGATGACGGGGCGGGCGGCCTCGCGCTGCTGGGCGAGTTCGGCGGCGGAGGCGGGCTGGGCCGCTCTGGCGGCGCCCACGCGCTCGGCCAGGGCGAAGGACAGCTCGCGCAGGCCGGTGCGGGCCACGGCGGAGATCGTGAAGACCGGCAGCCCACGGGCGGCGATGTCGTCGGTGACGAACTCGGCGAGCTCGGCGGCGTCGGGGACGTCGGCCTTGTTGAGCACGACGACGCGCGGCCGCTCCATCAGCGGCACGCGGCCGGTGAAGAGGGGGTCGTTGTCATCGCCGAGGCGCTCGGAGTAGGCGGCCAGCTCGGCCTCGATGGTGTCCAGGTCGCTCAGAGGATCGCGGCCGGGCTCCAGGGTGGCGCAGTCCAGGACGTGCACGATGACGGCGCAGCGCTCGATATGGCGGAGGAACTCCAGGCCCAGCCCCTTGCCCTCGCTGGCGCCGGGGATGAGGCCGGGGACGTCGGCGATCGTGTAGCGGGTCTGGCCGGCCTCGACGACACCCAGGTTGGGCACGAGGGTGGTGAAGGGGTAGTCGGCGATCTTGGGGCGGGCCGCGCTCATGGCGGCGATAAGCGAGGACTTGCCGGCGCTGGGGTAGCCGACGAGCGCGACGTCAGCGATGGTCTTGAGCTCCAGGGTGATGTCGCGGACCTGGCCGGGCTCGCCCAGGAGGTGGAAGCCGGGGGCGCGGCGCTTGGAGGAGGCCAGGGAGAAGTTGCCGCGCCCGCCGGTGCCGCCCTGGGCGACGACAACGCGGGCGTCCGCGCCCACGAGGTCGGCCAGGACGCGCCCCTCGTCGTCCTTGACCACCGTGCCCTCGGGCACGGGCAGGATGACGTCCTTGCCGTCGACGCCGCGGCGCCAGTCGCCCATGCCCGGAGTGCCCTTCCCGGCGCTGCGGTGCGGGGAGCGGTGATAACTGAGCAGGGTGGTGGTCCGGGGGTCGACGGCGAGGATGACGTCACCCCCGTGGCCGCCATCGCCGCCGTCGGGGCCAGCCAGGGGCTTGAACTTCTCCCGGTGGATGGAGGTGCAGCCATCACCGCCGTCGCCCCCGGCGACGTGGAGGACCACTCGGTCGATGAAACTGGGCATGGTCTCTCCTCATGGATGGGGCCGGGGGGTGGTTGGGCTGGGGCGGGCGCCGCGCCCGGCCCTGGGAACAGCGCGAGGGCGGACGGCCGAAGCCGTTCGCCCTCGCGAGAGTCCCGGTGCGCGAGGCTCAGGCCTCGGGGAGCACGACGTTGACGACCCGGCGGCCGCGGCGGGTGCCGAACTCGACGTTGCCGGCCGCGGTGGCGAAGAGCGTGTCGTCGTTACCGCGACCCACGTTGCTGCCGGGGTGGAAGTGGGTGCCGCGCTGGCGGACGATGATCTCGCCGGCCTTGACGAACTGGCCGCCGAAGCGCTTGACGCCGAGGCGCTGGGCGTTCGAGTCACGGCCGTTGCGGGAGGAACCAAGACCCTTCTTGTGTGCCATCTCAGGCTTCTCTCTCTCTTGACTGATGCGATTCTTCAGTGGCGCCGGGCGTCACTTGATCGCGGTGACCTTGACGGCCGTGAGCTGGGCGCGGTGGCCCTGGCGCTTGCGGAAGCCGGTCTTGTTCTTGAACTTGAGGATGTTGATCTTGGGGCCCTTCTCGTCGCCGACGATCTCGGCCTTGACGGAGGACGTGGCAAGGTCAGCGGCGGAGGCGGTCACCTTGTCGCCATCCACCAGCATGACGGGGGCGAGGGTGACCTCGTCGCCGATCTCACCGGCAAGCTTGTCGACAACCACGACGTCGCCGACGGAGACCTTCTCCTGACGGCCACCAGCCTTGACGATCGCGTAGACCACGGGAATGCTCATCTCTTCCGATTCTGCGGAGCGCCTCCGGTGGGCCTGACCGGCCCGCACCGGGAGGGCGCTCTCCTGGGCAAACGGTGCGACGCGCACCGGCTGACTACTTTAGGTGAAATGATCCCGGGGCTCCAAGCCCAGGACCGCGGCGCGCCTGTGTTCTTCGGCACGGGCGCTCCCCCGGGCTAGCCGATGAGGGCGCGCGCCTGCGCTCGC
Organism: Actinomyces sp. zg328; assembly: GCF_009829635.1. Taxonomy (NCBI): domain Bacteria; kingdom Bacillati; phylum Actinomycetota; class Actinomycetes; order Actinomycetales; family Actinomycetaceae; genus Actinomyces; species Actinomyces sp. zg328. Next base: position 49,430 of record NZ_VWPE01000005.1, on the reverse strand, counting down.
ATCTGGTCCGGGGACATCGCGCCGACCCGCGTGGCCGCTATCGTGCCGTCGGCGTTGATGAACCAGTGGGCGGGGATCCCGTAGACGCCGTAGGCCGAGGAGATCGCATCGTCGGTGTCCACCACAGTGGTGTAGGTCAGTCCCAGGCGCTGGACGTAGTCGGCGACGGTCTGGGTCTTGTCCTGGACATGGACGGCGATGATCGCCAGTTGATCCCCGTACTCCTGGGAGATCGCCTGGACATCAGGGGCCTCGGTGCGGCAATCGGTGCACCAGGTGGCGCCGAAAAGCAGCCACACGGGCCGGCCCCGCAGATCGGTCAGGTCCACCGGGGCGCCGTTGATGTCCGTGGCCTTGAAGGCGGGGGCTTCCTGACCCACCTGGGGTGCGGCGCCCCTGGGGGCGCCCGTCGACAGCATCGTCACCCCGCCGTCGCCCTGGCCGGAGGCCGGGGCGGCGGAGCCCTGAGTGCGCCACGAGCCCGTCAGCCACACGCCGCTCAGGATGAGCGCCGTGGCCACGGCCAGGACGAGGATGTTGCTCAGCCACACGGGGACGCGGTGGTGGGAGCGCGGGCCCGGCTCGGCGCCCCCTGCCCCGCCCTCGGGCGCCGTCGACAGGGCGGGGCTCGCCCCGCACTCGTCCAGGAGGGCCTCGTCGTCCCTCACCTCACTGTCAGCCATAGGAGTGCAGCCCTCCGAAGAAGTGGTTCCCGAAGTACGCGAAGAGCACCGCGGCGAACCCGAGGATGAGGAGCCAGGCGCTGCGCGATCCCTGCCAGCCCCTGGTCACCCGGGCGTGCAGGTAGGCGCCGTAGACCAGCCAGGTCACGAGGGCCGCGGTTTCCTTAGGATCCCAGCCCCAGTAGCGGCCCCACGCGGTGTTCGCCCACACGGCGCCCAGCACGGTCATCATGGTCAGCAGCGGGAAGGTGGCGGTCGCGGCCTTGTAGCCGACGTCGTCGAGGACCTCGCGCGAGGGAAGGGACCGGAACCTCTTGAGATGGGGGTGGAGGAGGTAGAGGATCGCCGCGGCGAAGGACACGCAGGCCGCCCCGTAAGCCAGTACCGCGAAGAACACGTGGAGGGTCAGCATGAGGGAGTTACGCAGGGCCGGGACGAGCGGCTTGATCGCCTTGTCCTGGCTGTCGGCGTAGATGAGCAGGGCGATGACCACCGGGAGGACCACGATGGACAGCCAGCGCACGCGGTAGCGGAACTCGGCGATGAGGTACATGAGCAGGATGCCGAAGGTGAAGGACACCGCGAACTCATGCTGGTTAGCGAAGGGGCTGTACCCGGTGGCGCTGGCGCGCAGGGCCAGATAGGCGGTGATGAGGGCCAGGGCGATGGCGGTGAAGCCGGTGGCGTACAGCGCCAGCCCCCTGGGCAGGCCCGGGCGTGAGGCGCGCGCCCAATGGGCCGAGTGGCTCGCCCGGCTCCCCACCGCACCGCCGGAGGCCTTGCCGCCGTGGGCCCCGCCCGGGCTCGCCGGGGCCGGGACGGCCTGCGCCCGGGCTCCGCGCCCCGTGAGGACGACGGCGTCGCAGACGACGGCCAGGACGAGGATCGCCATGGCCGAGGTCAAGAGGAACTGGCCGATGCTGAGAACGTTATCCATGGTCGCTGGGCTCCTTCTCCTTGCTCTCCTTGGCAGTGGTGGCGGGATCGGGGTCCTCGGGATCGTCCTGGGACCCGACGGCGGACTCGATGCGCCCGACGAGCGCGGCGAACATGCGCTCGAAGGTGATGTCGAGGCGTGAGACCGACCCGAGGCGGATGACGCTCCCGGTGCCCTTCTCGTCAGGCTCCACGCGCGCCCACAGGCGTCGGTAGGGCATGAGGAAGGTGATCGACATGCCGATCATCAGCAGCGCCGAGGCGGCCCACATGATCGGGGTGCCCGGGTCCCGCCGAAGCGTGAGCCCCGTGTACTGGCGCTCCCGTTCGAAGGTGACGGAGAGGTCCTCGAGCTGGGCCGTGGCCCCGGCCTCCGCCCGCTGCTGGGACTGCGGGTCGGTGTAGCCGTCGGGGGCCAGGCCGAAGACGGCGGTTCCCGGCGCGATCTTGGACACCGCCTGCCCTGAGGCGGGCAGGAAGACGTAGATGACCCTGCCATCGGGCAGGTCGGCCCGCCCATAGACCTCGGTCTTCTTCGGGGTCTGCCACCGTAAGGGGACGCTGCGCTTGGCGAGGACGTTCCCGTCGGCGTCGGCGATGGTGACATCCGCGGACGTGCCGTAGGAGGCCTGGTGGAGCCGGTAGCCGCCGATCGACAGCGGCGAGTTGACCCGCACCTCCTGGCGGGCGACCTCGGTCTCCCCGCTCAGGATGGACAGGTCGGACACGTAGTCCATGGGCTGTCCGGTGTCGGTGTAGGAATCGGTGAAGGAGTTGGCGCGCACGCTCAGCCCCGTTCCGTGGCCGATCTCGACGCTGGAGCCGACGGGAACGGTCAGGTCCTCCTCGACGCCCCAGGTGGAGGAGACGACGAAAGCGCCCAGGATGAGGACGAAGGCCGCGTGCGCCAGCACGGTGCCGATGCCCGAGCGCGCGTTGCGGTCGGCGTAGAGGCAGTGCTCGGGGTCGCGGTCATCCGGGATGACCCGCCAGCGGGCCTTGCGCAGCGCCTCCCGGGTCGCCTCCAGAGACGCCGAGACGCCATCGGGGCTGGGCACGCGCGCGCGGTAGCGGGCCTTGTCGAAGAACCGGGGGGCGACATGCACCCGGGGCTCCTTCTCGCGCTTGACCAGCTCGGGGACGCGGTGGACCGTGCAGGCGATGATGCTCAGGGCCAGTAGCGAGACCACCACGTAGAAGCCGATGGAGGTGAAGACGTGGAAGAGGCCCAGGGCGTCGAGGGCCGTCGTCATCCGCCCCAGGGCGGGACGCCTGGCCTTGAGGAAGGTCTCCTTGGCCCGCGGGTCGGCCAGGACCTCCTTCGTGGCCTGCGGCAGGAGTGAGCCGATGAAGGCGTACAGGGCGAACAGGAGAATGACCGTCAGGCCGAGTGTCTTGGAGTAGAAGAGCCGGTAGAGCCAGAGGAACAGCTCGACCACCGGCACGTCCCTCTCCCCGCCGCTGATGTCGGGGGCGGTGACCTCAGCGGCCGAGTCGGGCCCTTCAGCGCCTGAAGCGGCCTTGGGCGCCTTATCTGTCATGGAGTCCTCCTCATAGTGGGGTGCTCACGAGACCGGAGAGCGGGGCCAGTAGATCCATGGTCATCAGCGCCCCGACGACGATGAGCAGGACCCCCGAGGCGATCCGGATGGCGCGGCCGTGGGCGCGCAGCCACGCCGTTCTGGCCGCCGCGCGGTCAATGCCCAGGGCCAGGGCGATCACCGGCGAGCCGAGCCCGGCGCAGAACACGGCCATGAGCGCGAACCCCTGCCAGGCGGAGGCCGCCTGGGAGGCGAGCGCGATGATCGCGCCGAGCACTGGGCCGATGCAGGGCGACCACCCCAGGGCGAAGCCGATGCCCATGAGCAGCGAACTGAGCGGGGTCGCTCCCCCGCCCGGGCGGCCGGCATCGCCGAGCCCACCGCCGAGGGCGCGATCCAGCGCCCTGATCCGCAGCAGTCCGACGGCGTGCAAGCCCATCACGACCAGAAGGGCGCCGCCCACCAGGCGCAGGGCCCGGCGGTGCGGGCCCAGGGCGACGGCGCCGGACACGACGAGCGCCCACAGCCCCACGAACACGGCGGAGAAGCCGAGCACGAAGGCGGTGGCGTTGAGCACGACGCGGGGCGTGGCGGGGCGCGCGGCCCCGTTGACGGCCGGGGCCCGCAGGGGGATGGCCGCACCGCTGCCCCTCCCCGGGGCGAGGTCGCCCCGGGTGAGCACGGGGGCGCGCCGCAGTGAGGGGATCTCCGCCGCGGCGGCGCTTCCGCGCCCGGCGAGGTGGGCGAGGAGCGCGGGCACCAGGGGCAGGAAGCAGGGTGAGGCGAAGGCCATGAGACCCGCGAGGAGAGCGACGGGGACGGACACCGACGTCATCGGGCCGCCTCGGCGGTGGCGGTCGCGCTTCCAGTGGGGGCGGCGGGCGAGCCCTGGGGCCCGGCCGTGCCGCCCTGCGAGCCCAGGTTGGCCATATGCGAGCGCGCCTTGCCGGCCATCTCCGAGTCGGGGTCGAGGTCGATGACCTTCTGCCAGGCGGCCTGGGCGGCCGCCTCGTTCGGCGGTTTGGTGCTCATGTGGATGAAGCCGAGGTAGTACCAGGCCTCCGTCTTGGCCGGGTCCTCATCGGTGACGCCGGTGAGAGTCTCGATCGCCCGGTCGTAGTCACCGAGGCCGGCGTAGGCGCGCCCGAGCCGGATCTTCAGATCGGCATTCGTGGGATCGGCCTCGATCTGCGACTGGATGGTGGAGACCTCCGCCGCCCACTGCTCGGTGCCCGGCTTGGAGGCACCGCCCTGCGCGCCAGCGCTGGCCATGGCGCCCCCGTGGGGAGAGCCGGAGGAGACTCCCCCCACATTGCTGTACCAGATCGCGGCGGCGATGCCGAGGACGACGGCGGCGATGAGCGCGATGCGCTCCGCGCTCGACAAGGGCGCGCGCCGCCTCGGCGTTGAGCCAGCCGACTCCGGGGGCTCGTCCTTGCCCCGCTTGGCGCGGCGCGAGGCGAGTTTGGAGCCGATGAGGTCGTCATCGTCCTCCAGGCCGGCGTAGAAGGCCTCGGACTCGTCCGGCTCCTCTGGATCGGCGGCGTTAGCGCCGTCCTCCGATCCCTCGGCGCCGTCCTCGGAGGTCTCCTCAGCGCTCCCGGGCCCCGCGGCCCGTCCCCCCGCCCGCAGGAGCTCCTGGCGCTCCTGCGGGCTCAGCTCATCGAGGAGTTCGCGGACTCGCCTGAGGCGGTCGTCATCCGGCTCTGGGGCACCGGCCCGCGCGTCGCCGCTCTCAGCGCCCGCCATCAGTGGCCGCTGCCTCGGGAGGCGCCGCTCGCCGCCTTATCCGAGGGGTAGTGCTCGGCATTGGCGGTCGAAACGTCCGAGTCCTTGAGCTCCTCGGCGGTCTTGCCCGTCAGCGCCAGGCGGCCGTTCTGCGCGGCGTGCTCAGCCTGGTTGATAATCCGCTGCTCGTAGTCCGGGGCGTGGAAGCCGTAGGAGTTCTCGGAGTAGACGTAGTCGAGGTAGAAACTCGCCTTGCGCTGGTACTGCTGGGCCAGGGCGATCTGCTCGGGCGAAGTGCCATCGGACTTGGCCGCCTCCAGGTCGGAGATGAGACCGACCAGGGTGTCGAAGGCGCGGTCGCGCGAGGAGATGAAGTTCGCCTGGATCGTGCGCACCCGCTTCTCGATGACACCGTCGCCGGTCTTGTGGCAGGTGCCGCAGGAGGCGTTGACGTCCTTCATCGGCGTGGTGACATGGTGGTTGGAGACCTTGCCGGAGCCCACGCGCTTGTAGTTCATGTGGCAGTCGGCGCAGCCGACGCCATTGGCAGCGTGGACCGAGTTGGACCAGATGTCGAACTCGGGGTGCTGGGCCTTGAGCATGGGCGCCCCGGTCTTCTCATGGGTCCAGTCGGTGAAGCCCTGCTCCTGGTAGTAGGAGTAGATGTTGTCGATGTCGATGCCCTTGTCCCAGGGGAAGGTCAGGACCTTGTTCTCCCCCTTGAAGTAGTACTCAACGTGGCACTGGGCGCACACGTACGTGCGCATCTCCTGGGGCGTGGCGTCCTTGTTGACCTCGAAGTCGCTCACGCCCTGGCTGGCCTTGAGGGCCTTGATGCCGCGCATGAACGACGGGCGGGTGACCCGCAGCGCCATGGTCTTGGGGTCGTGGCAGTCGATGCAGGCCACCGGGTGGGACACCGACTCGTCGGCGAGGACCTGCGAGAGCTTCATCGTGCCGGTGGCCTCGAAGCCCGCCTCCCGATCGCCGTTGCCGAGCTTGTCATAGAGGGCCGGGGCCGAGACGTGGCAGTTCGCGCAGGTGCCGGGCTGCTGGTCCTTGGCGTTGCGCAGCGTGTACTGCTGGTCCACCGTGGTGTACGCGTGCCCGCGGGCGTGCCGGTAATCCACGGCGAAGGCGTACCCGGACCACATCTTGACTAGTCGGGGGTCCTCCTCCAACTTCTGGGACTTGACCTCGGTGCGGGGGTCGCCCTCCACCGAGTGGGGCACCATCTTGCCCGCGTGCTCGGCGGGGGTGAACTCCGCCGTCTTCTTGTAGTCCGCGTACTGGACGGGGTAGTTCTGACCCCAGACGGCGGGGTCGTAGGAAGTCTCATCGAGCTGCGCGACGTTGTAGAAGGCGCGCGAGCCCTCAGCCTGGTGGTTGTTGATGCTCATGAGCAGCATGGTCACGACGAAGGTCGCCCCGGCGACCACCGCCATGAGCAGCACCATGAACACGGGCCCCCTGAAGAAGGAGCGCTTGTGCCGCGCCGCCCTCTCACCGGGACGCGCGTCCCTCGCTGGGCTCGTGGCGCTGTCGCGCTCGACCTCCGCTGCGAGCCCCTCGGGGCTCTGGTCGGCGGTGTCCATGGCCTGATCCTCTCTACTCATGGCCAATCCCGGAATGGCAGTGAACGCAGTCGTAGACCTCGTTGCGGTTGAGCGCCCCATGGCGAATGTCATCGGTGACATCGGCGTGGCAGTGCACGCAGGCCTGGTTGGCGACATCCATGTTGACGTCGCGGATGACGATGTTCTCGGGGTAGTCGCCGGTGGTGAACTTCAAGCCGTGGAGGAAGCCGTCCTCCGCCTTCACCCAGTACTTGTGGATGATGTTGTCGTGCGGCAGGTGGCAGTCCCCGCAGGTGGCGGTGTGCCGGTGGTGCCCCGCCTGCCAGGACTTGTACTGGTCCTCCATCACATGGCAGTTGACGCAGGCCTTCGGGTCATTGCTGAGGTAGGAGAACCCCTTGGCGTACACGAAGGTGTAGGCCATCAGCCCGATGAGGATGCCGATCGCGAATGCCACGATCCAACGCAGGATCGCGGCGATGCCAATCCTCCTGACGGTGGCCGCCGCCATTGCCCCTCCCCCGAGTCTGCGCACTTTGCCGGAGGATCATCCCCCCGGTTGATGGCATTGCGTCATCACATCCAATGCTACGGGCTCCTCGGGGGCCCGCCATCACAATGAGGGTCTGGATCCGTGATTCTTCACGTCGATTCCGGCGAAACGCCCAGGCGGTGGGACGTTGGGCCCACCCGGCCCCGATCAGTCGCCGTCGGATTGCGGGGAGGCGTCCTGCGACTGCTCGTGCGCTTGCTCGGCGGCAGCGGCGATCTGAGCGAGGGCCCCGCGGACGGCGGCGCGCGCCGCCTCGTCGTCGCCGGCGTCCTCCGCCTGATCGGAGCGGTTGGCGCTGGTCTTGCCCGAGGCGCGCTCGGAGGGCTTCGCCGAGCCATCCTTACCCTTGCGCCCCTTGCGACCCGATGAGCGGGAGCCCGAGGCGGACAGGTCGGCCTGCTGGTTCTCGACGGGGCTCTCATGGACGATGAAGCCCCGGCCCCCGCAGCAGTCACAGGTGGTGGAGAAGGCCTCGACCAGTCCCTGGCCGACGCGCTTGCGCGTCATCTGCACCAGGCCGAGGGAGGTGACCTCAGTGACCTGGTGGCGGGTGCGGTCCCGGCCCAGGCACTCCACGAGGCGGCGCAGGACGAGGTCGCGGTTGGACTCCAGGACCATGTCGACGAAGTCGATGACGACCATGCCGCCGATGTCCCGCAGGCGCAGTTGGCGGACGATCTCCTCGGCCGCCTCGAGGTTGTTGCGGGTGACCGTCTCCTCCAGGGTGCCGCCGGCGCCGGTGTAGCGGCCGGTGTTGACGTCGATGACGGTCATGGCCTCCGTGCGGTCGATGACGAGAGTGCCGCCGCTGGGCAGCCAGACCTTGCGGTCGAAGCCCTTGGCGAGCTGCTCGTCGATGCGATGGGCGGTGAACACGTCCTCCGGCTCCACCCAGTGCTGGAGGCGATCGGCGAGATCGGGGCTGAGCTCGGTGACGTACTCGGAGATGGTGCGCCAGGCATCCCGTCCCGCCACGACGAGCTGGCCGAAGTCCTCATTGAAGACATCGCGCACGACCCGCAGCGCAAGCTCCGGCTCGCCCTTGAGGAGGACCGGGGCCTTCCCCGAGCCGCCCAGGACGGCCTTGGCGCGCTTGTCGATCGAGGCCCACTGGTCCGCGAGGCGCTTGACGTCAGCGGCGAGCTGCTCCTCCGAGGCGCCCTCGGCGGCGGTTCGCACGATGACGCCGGCGGAGTCGGGGACGACCCGCTTGAGGATCTTCTTCAGGCGGGCCCGCTCGGTGTCGGGCAGCTTGCGCGAGATGCCGGTCATCGTGCCGCCCGGCACGAGCACGAGGTAGCGGCCCGCCAGGGTGATCTGGCTGGTCAGGCGCGCCCCCTTGTGGCCGATGGGGTCCTTGGTGACCTGGACGAGGACGGTGTCTCCGCTGGAGAGGGCGTCCTCGATCCGGCGGGGCTTGCCCTCCATGCCCGCAGCGTCCCAGTTCACCTCGCCGGCGTAGAGAACCGCGTTGCGGCCCTTGCCGAGGTCGACGAAGGCGGCCTCCATCGAGGGCAGGACGTTCTGCACGCGGCCGATATAGATGTTCCCGACCATCGAGGCCTGCGTGTGGCGGGCGACGTAGTGCTCGACGAGCAGGCCGTCCTCCAGTACCGCGATCTGGTTGAGCCCATCCTGCTCGCGCACGATCATGCGCCGGTCGACGCTCTCACGCCGGGCCAGGAACTCGGCCTCGGTGACGATCGGGCGCCGGCGGCCGGCGGCGCGGCCCTCCCGGCGGCGCTGGCGCTTGGCCTCCAGGCGCGTGGAACCCTTGAGGGCGGTGACCTCATCGCGGACGTCCCTGCCCCGGCCCTCCCTGGCCTCGCGGTCGGAGCGGGTGCGCGAGCGGCGACGACGGCGGCGCGAGGAGCCGCCGCCCTCCTCGCTCTGAGCGCCGTCGGAGTCCTCCGCTGCCCCCACCGGCGCGCCCACGGCCCGGCCATCGGGCTCGCCGTCGTCAGCGCCCTCAGCGCCGGGGGCGTCATCGCTGGAGCCGTCCTCGGCAGACTGCGCGCGGGAGCGCCGCCCCCGGCCCCCGCGGCGGCGCTTGCGCCTGCCCTGACCCGACTCGGCCTCCGAGGCGTCATCGGCGGCATCCGCCTCGTTCGCGCCGTCGGGGGACTCGGCGGCCTCATCCTCGGCGGGGATCGGGGCGTCCTGGGGCTCAGGGGAGTCGGCCTCCGGGAGGGCGTCCGCCGCCTTCTTCTTGCGCGAGCGGCGCCCGGCCGGCGCGGTCTCCTCCACGTGCTCGGGCGCGGAGGCCGGGGCCGTCGCCCTGCGACGGCGGCGCCCCTTCCCCGCGGGCGCGGCGGCGTCCTCGGAGGCGGCATCGGGGCCCTGCGGCCCGTCGGCCTGGGCGGCATCATCATCGGCGCCCCGCCCGCGGGCGGCGGGCTGCTCAATGGCGGGCGCCTCCTGCGGGGTCGTCGTGGCCGAGGTGGCCCGGCGGCGGCGCCTGGCGCGGGCGGGGTCGGGCGCCTGGAAGAGCAGGGAGGCGACGGGCAGCATGGGCTGGTCGTCCTGCGAGGCGCCGTCCGGCTCGGCCTCGCGAGCCCCGGCCCTGTCGGCCTCCGGGGCGCGCCGGGGGCTCTTCTCCGCCCGGGACTCGGGCGCGGCCTGGGGGGCCGCAGCAGCGGCAGTCGCCTTGCGGCGCCGGCGCGCCGGCGCGGCGGGGGCCTCCTCGGGCTCGACGGCGCTCATGGGCTCGACGGCCTCGGTGGCGGCTTCGTTGGTCTTCTTGGCTCGTGGCATCGTGTGCACTCTCCGGATGCCCGCGCACCGCCCGTACTCGCGGCGCCGGGGCGCTGTCAGCCCCTCGGCGAGGGGCAGAGAAAGTCTGCGTCTGCGCCGTGTGGCGCCGGCTCGTCGGGGCACCCGCTCGGCGCGGGAGTGCGGCGGCGCGCGATGCGGCGCAAGTCTCCACTGCCGGGGTAGCCGACGAGGGTCGGGCACCGACCACCTGTACGAGGGGGGTCGGGGCCGGGTCAGAGTATTCCACACCCCCTGGCGCCCGACGGCGCGGCCGGGCCTATCACGCCCGAGGCGTAGCGCACGTCGGCCTCCGCGGCGGTTCCGCCCAGGGGCTCCGCGAGATCTGACCACACCGTCGGGAGGCCCCGCCGGGGCGCCGCAGGGCCGGCCCACCAAAAACGGCGAGAAACAGGGCCTCGCGCGCCATCGAAATCGCGACGCGGCGTCAGCGCGTGCCCTACACTGACACCGACCCCGCCCCTATGCGCCGCCATCACACCAAATGGCGTCACTTATATTTCCGTTCACCTCTTCCGAAAGGTGCGATCATGACCCTCGCGCCGATGGCGCTGGACTCCCTCGACCTGGCTCGATGGCAGTTCGGTATCACCACGGTCTATCACTTCATCCTGGTCCCCCTGACGATCGGCCTGTCCCCGCTCGTCGCCCTCATGGAGACCATCTACCTGCGCACCGGCAACGAGCAGTGGAAGGTCGCCACCAAGTTCTTCGGCAAGATCCTGCTCATCAACTTCGCCCTGGGCGTGGCCACCGGCATCGTCCAGGAGTTCCAGTTCGGGATGAACTGGTCGGAGTACTCGCGGTTCGTCGGCAACATCTTCGGCGCCCCGCTGGCCTTCGAGGCGCTCCTGGCCTTCTTCATGGAGTCAACCTTCCTGGGCCTGTGGATCTTCGGATGGGACCGCCTGTCCCCCAAGCTGCACAACCTGTGCATGTGGCTGGTCGCCCTGGGCACCAACGTCTCGGCGTTCTTCATCCTGGCGGCCAACTCCTGGATGCAGCACCCCGTGGGCGCCGTCCTCAACCCGGAGACCGGGCGCGCCGAGCTCGACGGCGTCAACGGGTTCCTCAAGGTGCTGGGCAGCCCGCTGCTGTGGACCACCCTGGCCCACACCATCTCCAGCGCCTTCCTCGTGGCGGGGGCCGTCATCGTGGGAGTCGCCGTGTGGTGGATGACCCGCGCGGTGCGCGCCGGCCAGGACTTCGAGGCCCGGCAGTTGTGGCGGCGGCTCACCCGCTTCGGGGCAGTCACCATGATCATCTCCGGCCTGCTGTGCGCCGCCTCGGGCCACGCCCAGGGGCAGATCATCACGGAGGTCCAGCCCGCCAAGATGGCCGCCGCCGAGATGCTGTGCGAGTCTCAGAAGGGGGCCGGATTCACCGTCGCGGCCTTCGGCTCGTGCACCGACGGCACGGCGTCGCACCTCCTGACGATCCCCGGCGTCTACTCCTTCATGGCCACCAACGACCCGCAGGCCAAGGTCATGGGCCTCAAAGACGCCCAGGCCATGTACGAGCAGAAGTTCGGCCCGGGCAACTACACGCCCAACGAGATGATCACCTTCTGGACCTTCCGCCTCATGATCGGGCTCGGCATGATCTCCGTGGCCATCGGCGCCGTCGCGCTGTGGCTCATCCGGCGCGACCGGCTCATCGGCAGCCCGGCCCTGGGCAAGGCGGCCCTGTGGACGATGTGGCTGCCCTTCATCGCCTGCTCCTTCGGCTGGATCTTCACGGAGATGGGCCGCCAGCCCTGGCTCATCGCCCCCAACCTGGCCGACCCGGTCTCCCAGGTCTACATGCGCACCGCCGACGGGGTCTCCACCGTGGTCTCCTCGGGAACCGTCCTGGCCTCCATGGTGATCTTCACCCTCCTCTACGCGATCCTGGGGGTCATCTGGTTCTACCTCCTGCGCCGCTACATCCACGAGGGCGTGCGCACCCCGGTCGATCCGGCGACCGCCTCCACGTCCAAGGCCTCCGGGCAGAGTGAATCCACGAGGACCGCGGGCGCCCCCGCCCTGCTGTCCTTCGAGTACTGAAGTCGGGAAGGAAGAACACGACCATGACGCTCTCGGCTCTCTGGTTCATCCTTATCGCCGTCCTGTGGACCGGCTACCTCGCCCTTGAGGGCTTCGACTTCGGAGTCGGCATGCTCCTGAGGATCCTCGGCCGCGACGAGCGCGAGCGCCGCGCCATGATGGGGACGATCGGGCCTCACTGGGACGGCAACGAGGTCTGGCTGCTCACCGCCGGCGGCGCGACCTTCGCCGCCTTCCCGGAGTGGTACGGCACCCTCTTCTCCGGCGCTTATCTGCCGCTGTTCCTCATCCTGCTGTGCCTGATCGTGCGCATCTGCGCCATCGAGTGGCGCATCAAGATCAACTCCCAGCGCTGGCGGGACTGGTGGGACTGGGCCCACACGATCAGCGCGTGGATTCCCGCCGTGCTGTGGGGCGTGGCCTTCGCCAACCTGGTGCAGGGCATGAAGATCGAGGTCATCGAGACGGCGAGCAGGGCGGCCGTGGACCCGTCACGCGTCCCGGCCGGCTCGCTTCTGCGCGGAGCCTCGCATCAGCTCACCGGAGGATTCTTCTCGCTGCTCACCCCGTTCACCCTTCTGGGCGGCGCGGTGACCTGCGCGCTCTTCCTCACCCATGGCGCGCTGTTCACCGCCCTGAAGACCACCGGGGCGCTTCGCGAGCGCGCCAGCTCCTTCGCCGTGCGCTCCGGCTGCGCCTCCACGGCGCTCACCGCAGTGTGGGCCCTGTGGGCGCAGGTGGCTTACTCCCCCAACGCCTTGGCCTGGCTGCCGCTCATCGTCGCCGCCGCCAGCCTCGTCGGCTCCCTGCTTATGAGCCACCGCGGCCGCTTCGGGATGGCGTTCGGGCTGCACTTCGCGGCGATCGCCTTCGCCGTGGCGTTCATCTTCTCCGCCATGGCGCCCGATGTCATGCGCTCGTCCATCGACCCGGCCTACTCCCTGACGATCCAGCAGGCGGCCTCCGCCGATGTCACCCTGCTGATCATGACGGTGGCGGCCGCCGTGTTCGTCCCGGTCGTGCTGTTCTACACGATCTGGTCCTACAAGGTGTTCGCCGGGCGCGTCAGCGTCGAGGACATCACCCCCGGCGTGGGCGGCCTGCATCCCACGAAGGTGCGCGACTCCGCCCAGCCCGAGGCCGTGATCGGCTACTGAGCCCTACCCACCCGCGCGCCGGGGAAGGCCCTTTGCGGGGAGGACCCGCGCACCGCGCATGATGATCGCCGCTCGGCCTCGATGGGCCGAGCGGCGATCATCGTCACGCCGCGCAGTCGCCCTGCAAAATAGTCAACCCCTATAAACCGTTGTTCAAGAGCCTCCCCCTAGGATGGACGCCGTGAAACCCCTTGACCCACGCCTCATGCGCTACGCGCGCTCCGCTAGGCGCTACGTGGTCCTGACCGCTGCGACAGGCGTCCTCACAGCGGTTCTCGTGGTCGCCCAGGCCTGGCTCATCTCCCGGATCATCTCCCCCGTCATCCTCGACCAGGCCAGCCTGGGCGAGCAGGGAGGCCTGATCGCGGCGCTGGCCGGCGTGGCGGCAGCGCGCGCGCTGGTCGTGCTCGTCCAGGAGGGCCGGGCCCACCGGGCGGCCACCTCCACGATCATCGAGCTTCGGCGCCTCGTCCTGGCCCGCGCGGCGGCGCTCGGCCCCCGGTGGCAGTCCGCCCACGGCGCCGACACCACGACCCTCCTTACCAGAGGGCTGGATGACCTCGAGCCCTACTTCGTCCGCTACCTGCCCCAGCTCCTCCTGGCCGCCACCGTCACCCCGATGACCGGCGCTGTGATGCTCGCGGCCGACATCCCGTCGACCATCGCCGTCGTGCTCACGATCCCCCTCATCCCGGTGTTCATGATCCTCATCGGCCGTCTGACCCAGAAGCATTCCACGCAGCGCCTCGCCGCGATGGAGCAACTGGGATCCCAGGTGCTCGACCTCATCGCGGGCCTGCCGACGCTCAAGGCCCTGGGCCGCGAGATCGGCCCGGTCAAGCGCGTGCGGGCACTGGGCGAGGCCTACAACGCCACCACGATGTCCACCCTGCGCGTCGCCTTCCTGTCCGGCGCGGTCCTCGAGTTCATCACCACGCTGTCGGTCGCGATCATCGCCGTCGAGGTCGGATTCCGGCTCCTGTACGGCGACCTCGACCTGGCCACCGGCCTCCTCGTCATCATGATCGCCCCGGAGATCTTCAACCCCCTGCGCCAAGTGGGCTTCCACTTCCATGCCTCCGCCAACGGCGTGGCCGCCGCCGAGGCCGTTTTCTCCATTCTCGAGACCCCCGTCCCGGAGCGCGGCACCACTGCCGCGCCCTCCCTCGCCACCGCCACCATCCGCGTCGAGGACCTGTCTGTCGCCGCCCGGGGCGCCTGGGCGCCCCACGCCCTCACCGCCGTCATCCGCCCCGGCCGGCTCGTGGCGCTCACCGGTGACTCCGGGGCCGGCAAGACCACCACCGCCCAGGTCCTCCTCGGCCTTCTGCCCCCCGACCGCGGCCGCGTGCTCATCAGCCCCCCGCCCGGCGATTCCCCAGGGGCGCTCGCCGACGCGCCCATCGACCTGGCGGACATCGACCCCACCACCTGGTGGGAGCAGATCTCCTGGGTGCCCCAGCGCCCAGCCATCCTGCCGGGAACGATCCTCGACCACGTCCTGGGCGAGGATGAGGCCGCCGCGCTCGAGGCCGCCGGCGCCCCCATTCCCGGGGCGGTCGAGCGGGCCGCGACCCAGACCGGTCTCGATGAGGTCATCGCCTCCCTGGAGCGCGGTTGGCTGACCCCAATCGGCCAGGGCGGGGTCGGCCTGAGCGTCGGCCAGCGCCAGCGCCTCGCGCTCACCCGCGCCCTCCTGGCGCCCAGGCCCCTCGTCGTGCTCGACGAGCCCACGGCCCACCTCGACGCCGCCAGCGAGGCCCATGTGCTGCGGGCCGTCGAGGCGCTTCGGGCCGCTGGGCGGACGATCATCGTCATCGCCCACCGTCAGGCCCTCATCGCCATCGCCGACGACGTCATCGAGGTCCGCTCGGCCCTCGATCTCGACGCCGCGATGACCGCGCCCGGCGAGGCGATCGCCGCGAGCGCCCCCGCTGGGACCGGTGAGGGGCGATGAGCGTGCTCCCGTCCCCCCTCACCATCGACGAGCGGCGAGCGCTGCGGCGCGCCGTGGACCTGCTCGGGCTCGACCGCCGCCGGTTCGCCATGTCCGTCATCGCCGGGGCCCTGGGCCTGGGCAGCGCCGTCAGCCTCAGCGCCGTGGCCGCATGGCTCATCGCGCGGGCGGCCGAGATCCCCGATATCGCCGCGCTCGGCGTGGCGCCCGTCGCGGTGCGGCTCTTCGGCACCTCGCGCTCGGTCCTGCGCTACTGCGAGCGCCTCATCTCGCACTCCACCGCCCTGAGCGGGATGAGCGCGCTGCGCGCCCGCCTCTATGAGACCCTGGCCGGCTCGCGCACCGACACAGTGGCGGGGCTGCGCCGCGGCGATGTCCTGGCCCGTGTGGGAGCGGACATCGACGCCGTCGGGGATATCGTCATCCGCGCCTACCTGCCCATG
The DNA here is from genome assembly GCF_009829635.1 of Actinomyces sp. zg328. NCBI lineage: Bacteria > Bacillati > Actinomycetota > Actinomycetes > Actinomycetales > Actinomycetaceae > Actinomyces > Actinomyces sp. zg328. The sequence continues at coordinate 34,038 of NZ_VWPE01000005.1, read as the reverse complement.
GCCATAGCCATCGCCGTGAGCACGGGGACCGTGGCGGGGATCACGATCGTCCACTGGCCCGCGGGTCTCATCCTCGCCGCCTGCCTGTTCCTGTCCGGGATCGTCGGGCCGGCCATCACCATCCGCTCGGCCAGGGCGGCCGAGTTGGCGCGCCAGGAGCAGGCAACGGATCTTTCTGCCCATGCGCTTACCGCCATCGAGTCCGGATCCGAACTCAGCGTCTCGGGGCGCATGCCGCGGCTCATGGAGGAGGTGGCGCGCGCCGAGAAGCGCCTTGCCGCCTCCCGTGACGCGGGGGCCCAGCCAGCGGCGGTCGCCGCCGCGCTGGATATCGCCGCCCTGGGACTGGCCGTCATCGGCGCCCTCCTGACGGGGATACCCGCGGTGAGCAGTGGACAGCTCTCGCCGGTCATGCTGGCCGTCATCGTCCTAGTGCCCCTGTCCGCCTTCGAGGCGGTCGCCGCGCTCGGCCCGGCCAGCGTCCAGCTCGTCCGCTCGGCGGGAGCCGCCCGGCGCGTCGTCGAGCTCGTGGAGGCCGCGGAGGCCTCCGCCGCCCGCGTGCCCGAGCCGTCACCCCTCCCCGGGGTCGTGGAGGGAGGGCCCCGGCTGCGCGCCCGGGGCCTGTCCGTCGGCTGGCCCGCAGGGCCGGTCGTCGCCTCGGGCATCGACCTCGACCTGGCCCCCGGGCGCCGCCTGGCGATCATCGGTCCCTCCGGAATCGGCAAGACCACCCTGCTGCTCACCCTCGCCGGGCTCATCGAGCCCAAGGCCGGCGAGATCACGATCGACGGCGCTCCCCCCTGGGGCGCCGAGCGACGGGACGTGGCCGGCCGGCTCACGCTCACCGCGGAGGACGCCCACGTCTTCGGCACCAGCGTCCTGGAGAACCTCAGGGTGGCCGACGGAACCCTGGCGCCCGAGCGCGCCACCGCGCTCCTCGAGCGGGCGGGGCTGGCATCCTGGCTCGATGCCCTGCCCGCGGGGCTCGACACGCCCCTGGGCACCGGGGCCACCGGCATCTCAGGCGGGGAGCGGCGCCGACTGCTCCTGGCCCGAGCCCTGGCCGCCCCCGCGCCGCTGCTCCTCATCGACGAGCCCGGGGAGCATCTCGACGCCGCCACAGCCGACCGTCTCGTGGCCGATCTGCTGGACGCCGGCAGCCGGGAGCGGGGCGTCCTGCTCATCACGCACCGGCTGAGCGCCCTGGCGGGTGCCGACGAGATCCTCGTGCTGGGCCGCCCGGGGAAATCGGACCGCGATCGCGGCGAGCCCGCCACCGTCCTGGCGCGCGGCACGCATGAGGAACTCATGAGGAACTCTCAGGCCTACCGCTGGTCGCTCTCGCAGGAGGACGCCGATGACTGAGCATGACGAGGCTCGGGAGCCGCGCCCAGGTGGCCCCCTGGCCTACGCCGTACACGCCCACCAGGCGCCCGCGGCGGCCAGGGGGGGCCGGGACGATGGGCCGCCCTGGGAGCGCGCGGCCGACGTCGTCCAGGCGGCCCTGCGCCTGACCAGCTCGCTGCGGGTCACCGAGGCGCTGCGGCGCCTGGTGGACTCGGCCTGCTCGATCACCGGCGCCGCATGGGGCACGATCGCCGTGAGCAAGGACGCCGTCGTCGAACCTGACGCGGCCGCTCCCCCGTCCACCGGCCGGGTCCCCAACCTCGTGGGGGATCGCCCCGAGATCCTCCAGAGGGTCCTCGGCGGCGCCCCTGCCATCGAAGACCCGGATGCTCCCGGCCTCATGGACGGAAGGCCGGTCGAGGGCGTCCCCCGGGGCGTCGTCGTCGTCAACGACCTGTCGGGCACCACCGCGTTCACCGGGGTCATCGAGGGGGAGGAGCCCGGTGCCATGCTGTCGGTGCCGGTCCGCGCCCACGGGCGGCTCTTCGGCCGCCTCTACCTGGGCGACCGCCCGGGGGGCTTCGGGCGCGCCGACATCCACGCCGTGGTGACACTCGCCGAGGCGGCTGCCATCGCCGTCGAGAACGCCCGCCTGTACCGCCAGGCCCGGGACCGCGAGCAGTGGATGGCCCTGTCCCAGGAGATCACCACCCTCCTGCTGTCCGGGGCGGAGCAGGACGACGCCCTCACCCTCATCGCGCGACGCGTGCGGGAGGTGGCCCACGCCGGCACCTCCGCCCTCGTGCTGCCCAGCGTGGGCGACACCTGGATCTGCGAGATCGCCGATGGGCACCATGCCGACGAACTCATCGGCACCTACTTCCCTCCCACCGGGCGCGCCATGTCCACCCTCGCGCGGCGCACCGGCCTGATCGTCCCCTCTCTCATCGACGCCTGGGGCGCGGCGGATCTCAAGGTGGAGGCGCTGGCGCGCTTCGGCCCGGCGCTCTACGCCCCGATGATCCACCGCGACCGGGGGGTCGGCGTCATGCTGCTGCTGCGCGAGCCCGGGGAGGCCCCCTTCACGCAGCACGACCTGGAGATCGCCGAGCTCGTCGCGGGTCAGGCCACCATGGCCTTCGAGCTCGCCGACGCCCAGCACGCCGAGGAGATGGCCAACCTCCTCGATGAGCGCGCCCGCATCGGGCGGGACCTCCACGACCTGGCGATCCAGCAACTCTTCGCCACCGGGATGCGGGTGACGGCCGCCCGGGACCGCCTGCGCGAGGATGACGCCGATTGCGAGGCGATGCGCGGCATCCTGGACTCGGTCCTGTCCGCCGTCGACGACTCGGTGAGCCAGATCCGCGCCATCGTTCACTCCTTGCGGGACCGCGATGAGGAGGTCGGCCTCGTCGAGAGGCTGCGGCGTGAGGCCTCCCTGGCGCGCACCTCGCTCGGCTTCGCGCCCTCCCTGCTCATCACCGTCGACGGCCACTCCCTCACCGAGGAGGGCGGGGGCGCCCACCCCGAGTTGTCAGGGGCGATCGCCGCCTCCGTGGATGACGACGTCGCCGATGACATGGTCGCCGTCGTGCGGGAGGGGCTGAGCAACGTGGCCCGCCACGCCCGGGCCTCCTCGGCGACGATCCACGTGCGGATCAACGGCGTGCTACCGGCCTCCGAGCGCATCGAGGAGAGCTGGGCGGGCATGTCCGGGCCGCTCGTCGCGATCGCCTGCCGCGACGACGGCATCGGGGTGGATCCCGCGGTCACGCGCCGCTCCGGGACCGCCAACATGGCCGAGCGGGCCAGGCGCCACGGCGGCAACTTCTCCATCGGGCCCAGGGCGCGCTCGGATGGACCCCGACGGGGGACGATCTTCACCTGGATCGTACCGCTGGACCACGCCTAGATCCGGGGCCACGGGCCGCCCAGCCGGGCCCGGGCGGAGTCTCAGTTCTTGTTGCGCCAGCCGGAGGCCCGCTGCCCCGCCACCCATGCGGCCACCTGCGTGCGGCGCTGGAGGCCCATCTTGGCCAGTAGCGAGGTGATGTGGTTCTTGACGGTCTTCTCCGCCACGCCCAGCCTCTCGCCGATCTCCCTGTTGGACAGGCCGTCGCCGATGAGCTCAAGGACCTTGCGCTCGGCGTTGGTGAGCTCGGCGGTGGGGTCATCGTGGTCGGCGCGGCGGCGCGTGACCGTGCGCTCATCCAGCAGGACGCGGCCGGAGGCCACCGCGCGCACGACGTCGCTGATCTCCGCGCCGTGCACGGTCTTGAGCAGGTAGGCGCGAGCCCCGAGCTCCAGCGCCTCGGCGAGGGCCTCATCGTCGTCGAAGGAGGTCAGGACGATGGGCAGGGCGGTGGGCACGGAGTCGCGGATCTCCCGCATGACCTCGATACCGGTGCCGTCGGGCAGCTGGAGGTCGACGAGCATGACGTCGGGGCGCACGAGCTCGGCACGGCGCACGGCCTCCGCCTTCGAGGCGGCCTCGGCCACGACCTCCATGCCATCGGCTCGATCGATGATCTCGGCGATCCCGCGGCGGACGATCTCGTGGTCGTCCACGATCATGACGCGGACCGTCCCGGGCGTTGCAGCATTCGGCATGAGCCTGACACTAGCAGCGTCTGAGGACCTACGTCACAAAGGCCGTCCCGCGCGGGTCACCCGCGCGTCCCGCGCACGCCTCTGACAGCGGGGGCAGGACGTGTGGGAGCGCCCGCCGATCACCTCGGAGCGGAGGGTGGCGCCGCAGCGCCGGCACTCGCGACCCGCCCGCCCGTAGACGGCCAGCGACCGCGCGAAATAGCCGGGGGCGCCCTCGGCGTCGACGTACAGCGCGTCGAAACTGGTGCCTCCCACGGCCAGGGCCCGCTCCATCACGCCCCCCGTGGCCCTCAGGACGCGCTCCACCGCCTGCCGGCTGAGAGCGCAGGTCCGCCGCGAGCCGTGGACTCCCCCGTGCCACAGCCCCTCGTCGGCGTAGATGTTGCCGATCCCGGAAATGATGCCCTGATCCAGGAGGACGGTCTTAATGGCGCGGCGCGAGGAGCGGGCCCTGGCGACGGCGGCCTCCCAGTCCAGGGCCGGGTCCAGGAGGTCGCGGGCGATGTGGGCGGCATCGGCGGGGACCAGCGGCTCCGGCGAGCCCTGCCCGCCCGGGGCGCCATCAAGGGTGGGCACGAGTTCGGTGACGCGCATGCCGCCGAGCATCCGCTGGTCAACGAGGTCCAGCGCCGCACCGCCGGGGGCATCCCCGGGCCGGGAGGCCAAGAGCAGCCGGATGCGCAGGTGCCGAGGGTGGGAGGACAGATCGCGCACGAGGCTCGGGGCGCGAGTGGCGGTCAGGTCCGGCGGCGACTCGCCCGAAGGGCTGAGAGGAGCCCCGGGCGCGGCGGCCGCCGGGGCGGCGGTCCCGCGCACGAGGAGCTGGCCGCTCATGCCGAGGTGGGCCGACAGGGCCCGCCCGTCGTCGAAGGGGAGCCACAGGAACTTGCCCCGGCGCACGGCGCCGGTGATCACGCGCCCGCGCAGCGCCTGGGCGAAGGCCTCCGGCCCGCCTTCCTGGCGGCGCAGGGGCCGGGGATCGAGGATCTCGACGTCGGCGACGCGCCGTCCCGTCAGGTGCCGGGCGAGGCCCGCGCGGACGGACTCGACCTCGGGGAGCTCGGGCACGGGCTCAGTCCCTTGTGCGCGCGGTCGTCCGCGCAGTGGCCGCGCGCCGCGAGTGGTCGGCCAGGTCCTGCCTGAGGGCCTCGTTGACGCCGGGCAGATCGAGGCCGCCATCGCCCTTGGCGGCGAGGATCGCGGCGTAGGCGGCCTCGGCGGCGGCGTGCTCGGCGATCTTCTTGGAGCGGCCCTCGCCCTCGCCCATCACCTCGCCGTCGATGATGGCGCGCGCGGAGAAGGAGCGGTCGTGGTCTGGGCCGACGCCGTCGACCGAGAAGGAGGGCAGGCCCATGGAGTGGGCGGCCGCGAGCTCTTGGAGACTGGTCTTCCAGTCCAGTCCGGCGCCGCGGGTGCGGGCGGTGGCCAGGAAGCGGGAGACGAGCCTCTCGACGACGGCGCGCGTGGGCTCCAGGCCGGCCGTCAGGTAGGTGGCGCCGATGAGGGCCTCGACAGTGTCGGAGAGGATGGAGGCGCGGTCCCTCCCCCCGGAGAGGGCCTCCCCCTTGCCGAGCTTGATGAACTCCCCCAGGCCCAGGTCGCGGGCCACGGCGGCCAGGGCCGGCTCGGAGACGGTGGCGGCGCGCATCTTGGCGAGCTGGCCCTCCGGGGAGTCGGGGTGGGAGCGGAAGAGCCGCTCGGTGACGACGATGCCGAGCACGGAGTCGCCGAGGAACTCCAGGCGCTCATTGGTGGGCAGGCCGCCATTCTCATGGGCCCAGGAGCGGTGGGTCAGGGCGAGGTCCAGCAGGTCGGGGTCGATCCGCTCGCCCCAGCGGTACAGGAGCGTCTCGACGTCGTCACGGGCGGGGGGCGGGGTGCGGCGCCCCATCAGTCCCGCTCCTCGTCGGAGCCGGGCAGCAACTCGGACAGGGCGGCCCAGCGGGAGTCGATGATGTCGTGGTGATGGTCGGCGGGCAGGTCGTCGAGCCGCTCCCCGCACTGCGAGCACAAGCCCGCGCAGTCGGGGCGGCACAGGGGGCGCATGGGCAGGCCCAGGATGAGGGCGTCCCGTAGGGCCGGCTCGAGGTCGATGGTGGTCTCCCCGGCCACGAAGAGGTCGTCGGCCTCCTCATCCTCCTCGTCAGCGCGGGCCTCGGCGACCTTGTTAGGCAGGAGGTAGAGCTCGTCGAAGGTGATCTCCCGATCCTCGTCGATGCTGGTCAGGCAGCGCACGCACTCGCCGTGGATGCGCGCCTGGGCGGTGCCGCGAACGAGCACGCCGTCCTCCATCGAGACCAGGGCGGCGTCGACGACCAGGGGGCTGCCGGGCTCCGCCCCGATGACCTCGGCGCCCAGGTCCTCGGGCGCGACCAGGTCGAGGTGGACCTGCTTGGTGGCGCCGATGGTCGGTGGCAGGTCGAGGATGTCGACGACGAGTCCGTTCATGATTCCTCCAGGAGTGCGAACGCGCCGAATGTACTCGCTGGGCGGCGCCCCGCGCGCGCTCTGATGGCGAGCGCCGCCGTGAGAAGGACCCCTCGCGCCGGTGGCGTCACCACGACGAGCGCTGGGAGTCTGAGGAGTCGCCCTGGCCTCCGATGATGCCGTCCCAGGCGCCCAGGCGGGAGGCGAGGACCTCGCGCCCGGAGCGGATCTGCTCGGAGATCTTGGCGATCTCGGCCTCCAGGGTGGCCAGGGAGCGGTCGGAGTACTCATCGGCGCCCCTGCGCAGGGAGGAGGCGCGCTCCTCGGCGGCGGCGATGATCTCGTCGGCGCGGTCATTAGACATGCGCACGATGTTCTCCCCCGCCACGATCTGCTCGGCCTCCTCGTGGGCGTGGACCACGATGCGCTCGGCCTCGTCATGGCTGCGAGCCAGGACGGCGTCGGCGTCGGCGACGATCGCCTGGGCGCGGTGGATGGCGGTGGGCACGGAGCGGCGGGCGCGGTCGATGAGGTCGAGGGCGTCGTCCCGGTTGACGATCGCCGAGGCGCTCATCGGCATGGAGCGCGCGGTGGCGATGAGCTCGTCGAGGGCGTCGAGGATGTCGAGGAGGTCATCTGACGCGTCGTGCTGCTTGGTCACGGCTGAGTCCTTCAGGATCGGGCGGGTGAGGTGGTCTGAGGGCCCGGGTGCGGGCGGTCAGGGCCCGGCAGTGGTGCCAGGCGCTGGCACAGCGCGGTGGCAACGGCCGGCGGGACGTAGGGGGCGATGTCGCCGCCGTGGGCTGCGATGTCCTTGACCAGGGAGGAGGAGACGTGGGCGTGGGCCGGGGAGGCGATGAGCAGGACCGTCTCGGGCCCGCCGAGCTCCCGGTTGGCCAGCGCCATGGGCGCCTCGGCGTCGAGGTCGGCACCGTTGCGCAGGCCCTTGACGATGGCCCTGGCCCCTCGCTCCCGGCAGAAGTCGGCGAGCAGCCCGGGGATGATCTCGACGCGCGCGCCCTCGATGCCCTCGACGGCGCCGCGGGCGAGTCTCACGCGGGTGTCGATGTCGAGCAGGTGGCGCCCGGCCTTGGCGGCGTTGTGGGCGATGCCGAGGATGACCTCGTCGAAGAGGGCGGCCGCACGGCGGATGACATCCAGGTGCCCCAGGGTGATGGGGTCGAAACTGCCCGGGTAGACCGCCAGGGCGCTCGCGAGGGGCGCCGCCGGCGGGGGCGGTGGGGCGGACTCGGACGGCATGGGCATGGCCCCACGCTAGCGGCGGGGCCGGCGCGCGTGCGGGACGCGCGCCGGAGGGAGCCGGGCGGGCCGACGCGGGGTCGCGTAGGCTCCGGCCCATGACGAGGATCGTGGCGGGCAGCGCCGGTGGCCGGCGGCTTGAGGTGCCGGTGTCGGGGACACGCCCCACCTCCGAGCGCGTGCGCGAGGCCCTGTTCTCCCGCCTGGAGCACCTGGGGGTGGTCGATGGCGCTCGCGTGCTGGACCTGTGCGCGGGCTCGGGGGCCCTGGGACTGGAGGCGGCGAGCCGAGGGGCCGTCGAGGTGGCGCTGGTGGATTCGGCGCCGGGCGCGGTGGCCGCGTGCCGGCGCAACGCGCGCTCACTGGGGTTGGCGGGCGTGCGGGCGGTCAAGGCGAGCGCCGCGGGGTATCTGGCCGGCGTCGCGGGGGCGCCGGTGGACCTGGTGCTCATCGATCCGCCCTACGGCATGGACGCGGCGGGCCTCGGCGCGATCCTCGCCCCGCTGACGCGCGCGGAGGACCCGTGGCTGGCCGAGGCCTCGGTGGTCGTCGTCGAGCGGGCCGCGCGCTCGGGCGAGCCGGAGTGGCCCGCGGGCCTGCGCCGCTTCGCCTTGAAGAAGTACGGCGAGACCACGGTCTGGTTCGCCGAGCCCGACCCCGACGACGGCTGATCGCCCGTGCTGGCGGGCCGCGTCGCCGCCCCGGGCGTCCTGCTGCCATCGGCGGCAGTCCCCGGGCTCCTCGGCGGCGGAGGGCCCCTCCCCCATGAGCGGCGGCACTCAGGAGCGCTCAAGGTAGGCGCGGGCCTCGTCGTCGAGGCGGTCGGCGATGGCGGCCGCGAGCGCGCGGTGTTCGGCCAGCGCCGGGTCGGCGGCGATGATGGCCTCGGCCTGGGCGCGGGCGCGCTCGATGAGGGCGGCGTCGCGGCGCGCCCGCAGCAGGTCGAGGTCACTGCGGCGCCCGGATTGGGCGGAGCCCAGGACATTGCCCTCGCTGCGCAGATCGAGGTCGGCCTCGGCCAGCGCGAAACCGTCGAGGGTGGAGGCGAAGGCGCGCAGCCGGTGGTAGGCGGGCGAGCCGACCTCGGCCCCGGTGACGGCCATGCACACCGAGGGCCTGCCGCCCCGGCCCACGCGCCCGCGCAGCTGGTGGAGCTGGGACAGGCCGAAGCGGTCGGCGTCGAGGATGACCATCATGGTGGCCTCGGGGACGTCGACCCCGACCTCGATGACCGTGGTGGCCACGAGCACGGGGGCGGTTCCCGAGGCGAAGGCCCGCATGGCGGCGTCTTTCTCCGCCGAGGTCATGCGACCGGTCAGGGCGCCGACCCCGGCCCCGCCCAGGGCGGGCTCGCGGGCGAGGCGCTCAGCCCAGTCCTCAACGGCGGCGAGCGCCCGGTCGGGGGCGCCATCCCCCGCTCCCCCGGCGGGGCCATCGAGCGGGTCCCCGGCGGGGAGCTCCGGGGTCTCCTCCCCCGTCGTGGCACCGTCGCCGGCCTCGATGCGGGGGCAGACCACGTAGACCCGCCCGCCGCCGGCAATCTCGGTGGCGGCGCGGCGCCACAGCCCCTCCACCCAGCTCTGGCGCTCCCAGGGCACGAGGAAGGTCTCCACGGGGCTGCGCCCGGCGGGCAACTCGTCCAGAACGCTCGTGGCGAGGTCCCCGAAGACGGTCATGGCGATGGTGCGCGGGATGGGGGTCGCGGTCATGACGAGCAGGTGGGGGGTGCGGACCTGGCCGGTGGCGGGGTCGGTGATGCCGGGGCGCTCGCGCAAGGCGTCGCGCTGGGCCACGCCGAAGCGGTGCTGCTCATCGACGACGACGAGCCCGAGGAAGGGCATCCGAACGGTCTGGGAGAGCAGGGCGTGGGTGCCCACGACGATGCCGGGCTCCCCTGCGGCCAGCGCGGCGAGGATGCGGCGCCGCTCGGGGACGGGGGTGGAACCGGTGAGCAGGTGGAGCGCCGTGGTGGGGGCGGGCGCCTGGCCGGGCGCGGTGAGCAGGGAGGACTCAAGGGTGCCCGCGCTGGCCAGGGAGCCGAGCAGCGCGGCGAGGGAGTCGCGGTGCTGGGCGGCCAGGACCTCGGTGGGGGCGAGGAGGGCGGCCTGCCCCCCGCCACCGACCACCTGGGCCATGGCGCGCAGGGCGACGAGGGTCTTGCCGGAGCCGACGTCGCCCTGGAGGAGGCGCTGCATGGGGGTGGCGGAGTCCAGGGCGGCGGCGAGTTCGTCACCGACGCGCCTCTGGCCTTCGGTGAGCGAGAAGGACAGGGAGGCATCGAGGGCGGCCCGCAGGCTCCCGCTGGCCTCCGGCTCGGGCCAGGCGACGGCGGTGCGGGTGGCGGCGTGCTCGGCCCGCCGCTGCGCCAGCGCGGTCTGGGTGACGAGGGCCTCCTCATGGCGCAGGCGAGCCCGGGCGGCCTTCCACTGGGAGGGGTCCTGCGGCATGTGGACCCACCGGTAGGCGGTCAGGGCGTCGATGAGGCCCTCGGAGTCGCGCAGGTCAGCGGGGATGGGGTCGGGGACGTCCTCGGGGCCGAGCTGGTCGAGGATGGCGCGCACGGCCTTGGCGACCCGCCAGGAGGGCAGGGCGTCGGTGGCCGGGTAGATGGGGACGGGGCGGGCCAGGAGGGCTTCTCGCTCGGCGTCGTCGAGATCGGTGAGGACCTGGAAGCGGGGGCTGGCGAGCTGGCGACGGCCCTGCCGCATGCCGACCTTGCCGCTGAGCAGGACGGTGGAGCCGGGGGCGAGCTGGGCGGCGTGGGCGCTCATGAGCCCGGCGGCGCCGAAGAGGACGACGTCCATGAGGCCGGAGCCGTCGGTGACGGTGGCCTCGAGGATGGCTGGCGGCCGACCGGAGCGCGTGCGGCGGGCCGCCGAGCGGACGACCTCGGCCTGGAGGGTGGCCTGCTCTCCCTCGGCGAGGGTAGCGAGGTCGGTGAGCTCGCCCCAGGTGTCGTAGCGGCGCGGCAGGAGGCGCAGGAGCCCGGCCACGGTGGTGGCGCCCTGCTTGGCGAGCTGGTCGGCGGTGCGCTTGCCCAGGACCTTGTCAAGCGGGCGGAGCAGGAAGGGGACGGAGCCGGGCGGACGGTGCGTGGCGCCGGGGGCGCCGGCGGCTGGGCCGTGGGGCGGGCTCGGGCTCATGGGCGCTTCCTCACCGCGTCATTCGAAGGCGAGAAGCACGTCGGGGGTGGGCTGGTCGCCGGCGAGGACGATGACCTCGACGGCGTCCGCGCTGTCCGCGGCGCCGCCGCCGTCCTCCCCGCCGTAGGGGTCGGCGGCGGCCCCGGTGGGGCGCTGGGCCGCCTCGCGGGCCATGAAGCCGACGTCGGGGAGGGCGGAGCGGCCCAGGATGACGGTGAGGATCTCGTCGTCTGCGCGCAGGGAGGCGGTGACGGCGCGGGCGACGGCGTCGGGCTCGGCGGCGGCCCCGTTCAGCGCGGTGGTGCGCACGTGGGCGGCGGCGCGCCAGGCGCGGCGGGCCAGATCGCCGATCTGGGCGCCCTGGCGCTCGGCCTGGCCGGCCAGGGCGACGGTGGCGGCGAGGACCTGGGCCTCGTCGTCGGTATCGCCGATGGTCAGGTGGGTGCCCTCCGCCCCGCCGGGGGACGCGCTGGCGGCGCGGGCCGCCAGGGCCCGAGCGGCCTCGTGAGCGGCGGTGGTGGCGGCGTCGTCGCAGGGCAGGACGATGACCTCGTCGGCGCCGAGGTCCCCGGCGGCGCGGGTGATGCCCTCGCGCCTGGGATCGAGGACGACAGCGGCACCGGCGCGGGCGAGTTGCTCGATGAGGCCGGGGGCGCGGGTGCAGGCGATGACGCCGATGCGCGAGGCGGGGCGTGGGTGGGAGGGGCGCGGGACCGGCCCATCGGCGCCCCGGCGGGCGCGGCGCGCGGCGAGCCGCTCGAAGGAGACGACACGGCTGTCGCCTCCGCCGGCCTCCAGCCAGGGGGCGGGGGGCTCGTCGGCCTCGGCGATGAGCGGGGTGGGCGCGAGATGGTGGACGCAGATCTGGCGGGCGCGGCCGGCCCGGGGCAGGGCGGCTCGGGGGGTGTCGGTGTGGACGTGGACTTGGAAGAGGCCCACGCCGAGGGCGTCGGGGGTGCCGACGACGCCCACGGAGTCGCCGATGCCCTCCAGGGTGGCGCGCAGGCGGGAGGCCTGGGCGCTGGTGGCCTCCAGGAGGTACATGACCTCGAACTCTCCGGTGGACACGTGCTCGGGCGCGCCCTGGTGGGGGGCGCCGGCGGCGAGATCGGTGAGCATCTGGAGGGACACGTCGGTGGCGGGACTGGGGACGGGGCCCGGCGCGGGGCCGGCGGCAGTGTCGAGGGTGTCGGCGAGGCTGGTGAGCAGCAGCATGAGGGCGGCGCCGCCGGCGTCAACGGGGCCGTGCCCGAGTCCGCCGGTCTCGACGACGCTCTCCTGGGCGCCGAGGGCGGCGGCGGTGGCGATGAGGACCGGGGTGGCGGGCTGCTCAGGGCCGGCGGCGGCGAGGGCGTCGCGGGCGGCCGAGGCGGCGTCGGAGGCCACGGTGAGCAGGGTGCCGGTGACGGGCCGGGAGACGGCCGCCCAGGTGCTGGAGGCCATCTGCTCCAGGGCGTGGACGAGCTCGACGGGGCGCAGCCCGGCGGGATCGGGGGCGCTCGCGAAGGCCTCGGCCAGGGCGGCCAGGGCCTGGGAGACGAGGAGTCCGGAGTTGCCGCGCGCGCCGCGGATGGCGCCGTCGGCAATGGCCCGGCTGGTCTGGGCGGCATCGGCGCCAGGGGGCAGGAGCCCGACGGCGTCGAGGGCGGAGCGCAGGGTAAGCAGGACGTTGGTTCCGGTGTCGGCGTCTGGGATGGGGAAGACGTTGAGGGAGTCCACCAGGTTCCGGGAGCGCTCCGCGACGGAGGCGGCCAGGGCGAGCCAGCGGCGCAGGGCCGGGGCGTCCAGGCGGGGGGCGGGGCCGGGGTCGTTGATGGCGCGTGGTCCCATGGCGGCGTCCTCCCCAGTTGCTCATGCGCGCGCCCGATCGGCGGCGTGCCTGGGGACCAGGGTACCGTCGTCGTGTGCCTGAGCCCACGCCGGCGCTGGTTGGGGCCCGGCGCGCGGTTCCGCTATTGTGTCCTGGTTGCCCGAGGCGCGGCCTCGGGCGGTAAGACCTGGCGCGGGGCCGAGGAGGCCCCAGCGTTGAAGCTAGGAAGATCAGGAGAGATCCGTGGCTGCTGTGTGCGACGTCTGCGGCAAGGGCCCCATCTTCGGCAAGAGCGTCTCGCACTCCCACGTGCGGACCAACCGCCGGTGGAACCCGAACATCCAGCGCGTGCGCGCGCTCGTGAAGGGCGCCCCCAAGCGCCTCAACGTGTGCACGTCCTGCCTCAAGGCCGGCAAGGTCACGCGCAACGTCTGAGCGCGCGCCCACCCGCCGAGGCCCAACGTCGAGGCCGTCGCCCCCTGGGGCGGCGGCCTTCGTCATGCGCGGGCGAAGGCCGCTGAGGGGCCTCACCCGCCGAAGTGATCCCAGCCGAGGCCGGCCCCGGGGGCGCGCCCTCCCACGCGCGCGCCCGGCGACTCGCCGTCGCCCGCCTCGCGCACGCGCCCGATGACCCGCGCCCCGTCCGGGAGCCTGTCGGCGCCGGCGGGCGCGCCCAGGGCCTCCGCGGGCACCGTGGCCAGCATCCCGTGGTCCTCTCCCCCGGTGAGAGCCCACGCGCGGGCCATCGCCCAGGCGGCGGCCTCGTCATCGGCGAGCAGGCGGGCCACCGGCATGAGCGAGGCCACCGCGTCCGCGAGGGCGCCCTCTCCTGTCGCGGGCTCGTCGAAATCGAGGATGACTCCGCTCGCGCGGGCGATCCTGTCGCCATCGCGCAGCAGGGAGTCCGAGACGTCCATCATCGCGCTCGCGCCGGAGCGCGCCAGGGCGGGGCCGGCCTCCAGGGGCGGCCGGGGCGCGCGGAAGGCCTCCAGGCAGGCGAGTGCCTCAGCGCGGGTGCCCGCGTCGACGGCGCGAGGAAGGCCCGCGAGCGCCGGCCCCCGCCCCGCGAGGCCCGGGGCCTCCCCGATCCCGATCCCAGCGCTGAGCAGGGCCAGTCCCGCGGCGCTTCGCCCGGGGGCGCCCACGTGGACGATCGCGTCCCCAGGCCGCGCCCCGGAGCGAGTCACGGGGGCGCGGCCCTGGAGATCACCCAGGACGGTCACGGAGATGACGATGGCGCGGCCGCCCACGAGGTCGCCGCCGACCACGCCGGCGCCGCACTCGGCGCAGGCCTCGCCCAGGCCGGCGACCATACCCTCCACCCAGGCGACCGGCGTGGTCCCCGGCATGGCCAGCCCCACGGTCAGCGCGGTGGGCCGGGCCCCCATGGCGGCGGCATCAGCGAGGTTTTGGGCGGCGGCACGGCGGCCCACCTGCTCCGGCGTGGACCAATCGAGTCGGAAGTGCCGTCCCTCGACGAGCATGTCGGTGCTCACGGCGTAGCGGCCGTCCGGCGCGGCGAGGACGGCGCAGTCATCGCCCGTGCCGACGACCTCGCCCGCCGCGTGGGGCAGCAGGGGGGCGAAGCGGGCGAGCAGGCCCTCTTCGCCGAGGTCCGCGACGGTCAGGCGCGCCTCGTCCCCGCCCCGCCCCTGGGCGCGCGGGCCCTGCGCGCCCGCTCCCTCAGCGGTTGACATCCACGGGGCGGGCCAGGGCCAGCTCGATGAGCTCGGTGACGAGCTCGGGGTAGGTCATGCCGCTCTTGCGCCACATGTAGGGGTACATGGAGAAGGGCGTGAACCCGGGCATCGTGTTGACCTCGTTGACGATCGCCCGCCCGTCGGGGGTCAGGAAGAAGTCCACGCGCGTCAGGCCCTCGGCGCCGATGGCCTCGAAGGCGCGGGCGGCGGTGCCCATGAGGAGCTCGCGCTCCTGGGCGGTGATGGGCGCCGGGCAGACCATGGCGACGGCGTCGTGCGCCAGGTACTTCGTCTCGTAGTCGTAGAACTCGCCGGCGCCGCGGGCGGCGTCCATGGCGATCTCGCCGGGCTCGGCCACGCGCGGGGCGTCGTCGCCGTGGCCCCCCAGGACGGCGACCTCGATCTCGCGGCCCTCGATCCCGGACTCCACGAGCACCTTGGGGTCCACCTCGCGGGCGGCCTCGATGGCGGCGCGCAGGCGCTCGGGGGACTCCACGCGGGTGATTCCCAGGGACGAGCCCGCTCGGGCGGGCTTGACGAAGAGCGGGTAGGAGAGCTCCTGACAGGCGGCGAGGATCGCCTCGGGATCGCGCTTCCAGGCGCGCGGGCCGACGACGACGTGCGGCGCGGTGGCGATCCCGGCATCAGCGAGGAGGACCTTGGTGACCTGCTTGTCCATGCCCGCCGCGGAGGCCAGGACTCCGCAGCCCACGTAGGGCAGGCCCAGCATCTCCAGCATTCCCTGGATGGTGCCGTCCTCGCCGTAGGGGCCGTGCAGGAGGGGCAGGACGACGTCGATCTCCTCCAGGACGCTGGGGCCGGTCTTGGTTAGGGCCACCGGCGCTCCCCCTCCCATGCGCATGGCGAGTTCGCCGCGGCCCATGCCCTCGGCGGTGACGCGCACGGGCGGGGCGTCGTCCCGGAGTTCCAGGGCGGCGGGGTCGTCATCGACGAGGACCCACCGCCCCTCCATGGTGATGCCGATGGGCACGACCTCGTAGCGATCCCGGTCGATGGCGGACAGGACCCCGGCGGCGGTGGCGCAGGAGATCGTGTGCTCACCGCTGCGCCCCCCGAAGACGACTGCGACGCGAGGGCGCCTGCCGGACGCGGGACGAGCGCGGGCGGCAGGCGCCCCGGGGGCGTCGACGGCGGGTTCTGCGGCGGAGGGAGCGGCGGGTTCCAGGGTCTCAGACATGGGCCCAGGCTACCCGCCGCTCACTGCCGTCACAGGCTCAGAGGGACGCGGGCCGTCGCTTGGATCGGACCCTGCGGGCTGCCTCCCAGGCGACTCCCAGGAGGAAGACGACGCCTCCACTGATGAGGAAGACATCCGATCCCATCCCACCGGTGAGCGGGAGCATCGGCACCGGCGATTTGGAGTTCTCGAAAGGCTTAGTGAACTTGTGATGAGGAGCGCCCTCGTGGGTGATGAAGTTCTGCGCGCGCTTGTTAAGCACATAGCCCGCGGGAGCCTTGGACTCCTTGAGCTTCCGCCAGGTGTTCGCCAGGGGGAGGTTCTGGACATCGAAAGCGCCCGGCTTCGGATCGCGGTCGTAGAGAGCCGTCGCGCCGTTGCCGCCCTGAGGAGCGCATGAGTCCGCGTTATCAGCGACGCAGTCGGTGATGACCGTGCCGGCGGGGATGCCCTCGCCGCTCATCTCCCATTCGGATCCGGCCAGGGGCTGGCGGGTGTCGGCGTCGATCTTGGTCCACGTGACCCGTCCTCGGCGGTCCTCACCAACGGTGCAGGCATCGTTGTTGGCATCGCCATCGGAGTCCTGGTCCATGGTGACCTTGTTGTAGAGGCCCTTCGTGGAGTCGGCGGCGGCCCCGCCCGTCTGGCACTGGCCGAGAAGCTCGAAGCTTCCCGAGTCCATGGCCGTGGGATCAAGGCTGTACGTGATGACCACCTCGTGGGTCTTGGAGGCCTTGACGTCGAGCTCATCGCCTCGGGTCACGTAGTACCCAGCCTGATTTTTCTCCACCTTGACGCCGTCGACCTCGACCTTGTCGATTGAGAATCCTTGGGGCGTGGAGGGGATGTCCACGACCTCCGGGGATGTCCCCCGACCCGTACCCGTGTTCGTCACCGTCACACTGTAGGTGCGGCGCAGGGTGCTCGCGGTGGAGCCGACGACGAAACTGCCGTCGGAGGTCTCCTTCTTCACGGAGAAAGCGGGGAGCTCAGCGGGGAAGGTGTTGGTCGCCTTGATCTTGACATCGGCCTCAGAATCCAGCCTGAACGTCAGAATGGTCTCACCATTCTGGCCCGGGGTGAGCGTGGCCCCTGACTCGGGATTCTGGATCTCATAGGCCACCGTGACGCCTCTGGGGACATCCTTCTCCCTGATCGTGCACCTGGCTGAGGACTTGGTTGTGGCGCTGGTGGTCTTCTCGCCGGCGGACACGGTACCCAGCGGGGCGAACTGATCCGCCAGGCACTTGTACTCGAAGGAGTACTTGGTCCCGCCGGGGGCGGGCCCGCTCACTTCCTTCTGGATGGAGAACTTGACCTGCTTGCCGGAGCCCGCTCCGCCAGCGTCAGGAACCTCCGCCTCACCGGGCACATCATAGTCGGGGCCTTTAACGACATCGGGGCCGTTCTTAACCTTCGCGGTGTTATGGAGCTTCGCGTAGTCCTTGTAATTGGGGTCGAGAGTTCCATAGATCTTCATGAAGTACGACTCGTAGCGATCAATGTAGTTGCCATCCGCGTTCTTGTTGATCGTCACCCTGATGCCGCGCTCACCGAATTTCTCACAGTTATACCTGCTCTTGTCGAGGTAGTTCTTTCCGTACACCACCTCGGTGTACGGGCGCGGCGTGATGTTGTCAATAGTCAATTTATCGCAGCTGAGAACATAGCCCTCACCACCCGGATCCTCGATCACCGGCTGGGCATCAGAGTAGTTCTGCTTCGTGGCGCTGCCAATACCGAGACTCCAGACGACTTGATTCCTCCCTGAGTCGACCTGGCCGTACTTGGAACTGACGGCGAATGTGCCGGCCGGAGGCTCGGGCAGGAGCTCGGACTTCAGCGTCGCCTCACCCCTGCACCCCTTGAAGAGGAGGTCGTGCTTGCCGACAGCCGCCCCCTGCGTCCACACGATGTTGATGAACGCGGACCCCGACACCGAGCCGTGGGTGCTCACGTAACTACCGAGGGTGAGCGTAACCGTGGCGCCCTTGCCAGGCCCCCAGGTGACAGTGCCGACTTTCTCACCCGAGCCGTCATAGACGTCGAAAGGCTTCAGAAGGGGGTAGACCTCGACGAGCTCTGGGAGCTTCATCGTGATGGTGTCGCCTGGATTGGCGTCGGCGTCAACCGTCCATTTCCACTGGAGGCGGGCCAGCTGGCCGCCCCTGCTCTGGTAAGTTTGCTCACCATTGACGTCGACGATGTTGGGCCCCGGCTGCCAGGCGAACTCAGACAAGCTGCCAGCACAGGAGTTGACGGCCGACGCGCGGGGCAGCGCGCCGGGGAGCACCGGGAGCACGAACAACAATGACGCCATAGCGACGACGACCAGGATAATCGACGCCCTCGACGTCATTCGACCTCGGCGATGACGCGAGATCCGGTCATGGGATAGGGATGGCAAGAGCATTCCTCCACATCTTTCAACCCTAAATACGACAGAGGAGGCATGCGGGCACCCCAGGGGAATGGGCGCCCTAAACACCGACCATCAATCTACCCCCGGCCGAAGATTAACTCAGCGGAGTTATCACAACGAGACCGAAAATAGATGGCATTGTTGCTCACCCCTCCCTCTCATCCCACTGAGCGGACGATCATTCATCTCCTTTCAGGCCGCGAGGCGCTTACCGGCTCGGCCCGCGAGCGGCCCGGGACGTGCCATGGGACACAAGGCGCTATTGTCGTCCCACCACTGCCCACGAGGAGGAACCATGACCACCGCGCCCAGCCGCCGCATCTTCACCGCCTCCGGCCTCGTATCCCTGTCCTCCCTGGCGCTGGCCTCCTGCGGCTCCGCCGCCGACCCCGCTCCCCCCACCCCCAGCGCCCCGGACGCGGCCCCGGCCACCAGCGCCGCCGCGGATGGCGCCGCCGCCACCGGGCCGACCTCCACCGGCGAGCCCCTGCCCACCGCCACGACGATCGCCACCGCCTCGGAGTCATCCGCCACGGGCGCCGACGCGCTCTGGGTGGAGACGGGCTCCGCGCAGGCGGCCAGCGACGCGGCGAGCCTCCTGGTGACCGGCGTGCGCACGGGGACGCATGAGGACTACGACCGCGTCGTCGTCGACCTGAGCGGCGAGGGGACGCCCGGCTGGCGGGCGGACTGGGTCGCCGACGCGGGCACGCAGGGCAAGGGCGACCCGATCCAGCCCTCCGGCGACCACATCCTGCGGATCTTCGGAACGGGCGCGCGCATGCCCTCCACCGCTGAGGAGATCGCGTCGGTGCAGAAGACCCTCAGCGCGGAGGTGGGCATGCCGGCGATCGCCTCGGTCTACTACGACCCGACCGTCGAGGCCCAGTACCAACTGGTCCTGGGCACCACATCGCGGTCCTACCGGATCTTCGCGCTTAACTCTCCCACGCGCCTGGTCGTGGACGTCAAGCATCCCTGAGCGGTGCGTCCCGCCCTCCCGCTCCCGGGCGGGAGGGCGCCCCTTTAGTCGATCCGCTCGCCGTGGACGCCCTCGGTCTTGCGGGGGCGCGCCAGGAGCGCGTCATTGACCTCCTCGACGCTCGCCGCCCCCTCCACGACGGCCACCACTCCCGCGGTGATCGGCATCTCAACGCCGTGCCGGGCGGCGAGATCGAGGACGGCGCGCGCGGACTTGGCGCCCTCGGCCACGCCCCGCGAGGCCGAGGCGGCCTCGTTAACGCTCATGCCCTCGCCGAGGTGACGGCCGAAGGACTGGTTGCGGCTCAGTGGCGAGGAGCAGGTGGCCACGAGGTCGCCCATCCCGGCCAGGCCCGCGAAGGTCTCGGGGCTCGCGCCCAGGGCCAGACCCAGGCGGGTGATCTCCACCAAGCCCCGGGTGATGATCGTGGCCTTGGAGTTGTCGCCGTAGCCCCGGCCGGCGGCCATGCCGACGGCCAGCGCGATGACGTTCTTGACCGCCCCGCATAACTCAACGCCGAGCACGTCGGTGTTCGTGTAGGGGCGGAAGGCGGCGGTGGCGCAGGCGGCGGCCACGCGCGCGGCCAGGCCCTCGTCCGCCGCGGCGATGACGGTGGCGGTGGGCTGCCGCGCGGCGATCTCGTCGGCGAGGTTGGGGCCGGAGACCACGGCGAGGCGCTCAGGCCCCGCCTGGAGGGCCTGGCCCAGGACCTCGCTCATGCGCATCCCGGTGCCCAACTCGATGCCCTTCATGAGGGAGACGACGGCGACGCCCTCCTCAAGGCGCCCGGCGAGGGGGGCGACGATCCCCCGGGCAGCCTGGGAGGGCACGGCGACGACCAGCATCTGCGCGCCCCTGACGGCCTGGGCCATGTCCGTCGTCGCCCGCACGCCGGCGGGCAGGCGCAGGCCGGGCAGGTAGCGCTCGTTGGCGCCGGCGTTGATCTCCTCGGCGATCTCAGCCCGGCGCGCCCAGATGGTGGCGCTGCCGCCGGCCTCGGCGATGAGGGAGGCGAAGGCGGTGCCCCAGGCCCCTGAGCCGATGATGGCGGCGCGGGCCGGCACCCCCTGGCCGGTCACAGCCCGGCCTCCTCCGACTCGACGCGGCCGCCCGGGGCATCACCGGCCCCGGGCTCGGGCCGGGCGGCCACCCCGGGGGCCGGCTCCGGGTCCGGGTCGGGCCGGCGCTCGCCATAGGCCCCGGGGCCGTGGTCGATGTCGTAGCGCGGGTCGAAGGGGCGGGGCGCCTTCTCGCCCCGGATGACCTCGAGTTCGGCGGTGATGGCGCGCATGATCTCAGCGGTGCAGGCGCGCACGGCGTCGTGGTCGTCGGTGTCGCTGCCGAAGCGGGTGAGGTCCAGCGGCTCGCCCACGCGCACCGTGACGGGCTTGGGCGGGAAGGGGTGGAAGGCGTCGGTGCAGGTGTCCATGATGTCCTGCCCGCCCCACTGCGCCATGGGGATGACGGGCACGCCGGTGCTCATGGCCAGGCGGGCCGCGCCGGTCTTGCCAACCATCGGCCATTTCAAGGGGTCGCGGGACAGGGTGCCCTCGGGGAAGATCATGATGACGCCGCCGTCGGCGAGGACCCTCTCGGCCTCGCGCAGGGCGTCGGAGGCGCTCGCCGTGCCGCGCTGAACGGGGATCTGGCCGCCGGCGCGCAGCACCTGCCCGACCACGGGGATCTTGAACAGGCTGGCCTTGGCCAGGGAGTAGGCGGGGATATCGGCGTCCACGAGCGTGCGCATGGCGGTGAGGGCGTCGATATTGGACAGGTGGTTGGCCACGGCGATGAAGCCGCCGTCGGCGGGGAAGCGCTCGACACCGGTCACGCGCTGGCGCGAGACGATCTTGAGGAAGGGGATGATCGCTCCGCGCGAGGCGAAGCGGTAGAACAGGCTCATAGGACGCTTCTGAGGCACGGCACGACTCTAGCCGGATCGGGCCCGGCCGCGCCGCCTCACCGGGCGCGGCGCCCTCGTGTCGCGCGGCGTCAGGCCAGGCGGGTCACCTTGGCGTCCAGTGAGCCCAGTTTGCTCATGAAGTGCTCGTAGCCGCGGTCGATGAGGTTGATGCCCTCCACGCGGCTCGTCCCCTGGGCGGCCAGGGCGGCGATGAGGTGGGAGAAGCCGCCACGCAGATCGGGCACGACGATATCCGCGCCGCGCAGGGGCGTGGGCCCGGAGATGACGGCGGAGTGGTAGAAGTTGCGCTGCCCGAAGCGGCAGGCGGTCCCGCCCAGGCACTCGCGGTAGACCTGGATGGCCGCGCCCATCTTGCACAGGGCCTTGGTGAAGCCGAAGCGGTTCTCGTAGACGGTCTCGTGGACGATCGAGACGCCGTCGGCCTGGGTGAGGGCCACGACGAGCGGCTGTTGCCAGTCGGTCATGAAGCCGGGGTGGACGTTGGTCTCCACGACGATGGAGCGCAGGTCCCCGCCGGGGTGGTAGAAGCGGATGCCGTCGTCGCGCACGTCGAAGGCGCCGCCGACCTTCCGGAAGATGTTGAGGAAGGTCGTCATATGGCTCTGGTGGGCGCCGTGGACGAAGACGTCGCCGCCGGTGGCCAGGGCGGCGGAGGCCCAGGAGGCCGTCTCGATGCGGTCGGGCAGGGCGGTGTGCCGGTAGCCGGCGAGCTCCTCGACGCCCTCGATGTGGATGATGCGGTCGGTGTCCACGGAGATGATGGCGCCCATCTTCTGCAGCACGTCCACCAGGTCCATGATCTCGGGCTCGACGGCGGCGCCGCGCAACTCGGTGCGCCCATCGGCGCGCACGGCGGTGAGCAGGGTCTGCTCGGTGGCACCGACGCTGGGATAGGGCAGCTCGATGACGGTGCCGCGCAGGCCATCGGGCGCGGTCAGGCGGATGCCGGCCTCGAGCTTGTCGACGACGGCGCCGAAGCTGCGCAGGATGTCAAGGTGGAAGTCGATCGGGCGGTCCCCGATGCGGCAGCCGCCGAGGTCGGGGATGAAGGCCTCGCCGAGGCGGTGCAGGAGGGGCCCGCAGAACAGGATCGGGATGCGCGAGGAGCCGGCGTGGGCGTCGATGTCCGCCACATGGGCCGCCTCCACGCGGGAGGGGTCGAGGCGGAGGATGCCGGCGGTCTGGTCGTAGTCCACCTGGACGCCGTGGAGGGTCAGCAGTCCGGAGACCACCTCGACATCCCGGATGAGGGGGACGTTGCCGAGCACCGACGGCGTCGTGCCGAGCAGCGCCGCAACCATCGCCTTGGGGACGAGGTTCTTCGCGCCGCGCACGGTGATCTCACCGCTGAGCGGGCGGCCGCCCTCAACCTGAAGAAGACCGTCGACCATGCCTACCTCCTTAACGCCGCGCGGCTGGGTCCGCGCTCCGCCCGGCGCAGGGACGGCGGGCCAACCAAGCATAGGCGAGGCCAGGCGCCCGGCCGACCCCCTCAGGGTGTGGGCATCTCCGCACCGCGGGCGGGAACGACCTCGGCGGGGGGCAGGTGGCGGGCGGGCAGGGTGGCGGGCTTGAAGGAGGGGCGCGCGGCCTCGTAGGCGCTGATGGCCTCCTCCTCGGTGAGGGTGAGCGAGATGTCGTCGAGGCCCTCCATGAGGCACCAGCGCACGTAGTCGTCGATGGCGAAGGTGGTGCGCAGGCCCGCGCACGTCACGGAGCGCTCCTCAAGGTCCACGGTGATCTCGGTGCCGGGCTCGTTCTCGAGGATCTTCCACAGTTGCTCGCAGTCCTCGGGGCTGACGACCCCGGCCACGAGCCCTTGCTTACCGGCGTTGCCGCGGAAGATGTCGGCGAAGCGCGGGGCGAGGACGACCTTGAAGCCGTAGTCCTTCAGGGCCCACACGGCGTGCTCGCGGGAGGAGCCGGTGCCGAAGTCAGGGCCGGCAACGAGCACGGAGGCCCGCTTGTAGGCCTCCTGGTTGAGGATGAAGTCGGGCTCGCCGGCGCGCCAGGCGGCGAAGAGGGCGTCGTCGAAGCCGGTACGGGTGATGCGCTTGAGGTAGACCGCCGGGATGATCTGATCGGTGTCGACGGCGCTGCGGCGCAGCGGGGCGCCGATACCGGTGTGGCGGATGAACTTGTCCATGGTGATCCTGCTTCTCTGTCTCGTCCCGGTGTCCCTCAGGCGGCCCGGCCGGCAGTGGCGGCCCGCCCGGCCACCGGCTCCAGGTCCGCTGGGGTGGACAGCCTCCCGCGCACGGCCGTGGCGGCGGCGACGACGGGCGAGACCAGGTGGGTGCGCCCGCCCTTGCCCTGGCGGCCCTCGAAGTTGCGGTTCGACGTCGAGGCGCAGCGCTCCCCGGGGGTGAGCTGGTCGGGGTTCATGCCCAGGCACATGGAACACCCGGCGTTGCGCCACTCGGCGCCGAAGCCCTTGAAGACCTGGTCCAGGCCCTCGGCCTCGGCCTGGAGGCGGATGCGGGCGGAGGCGGGGACAACGAGCATGCGCAGGCCCGGGGCCTTGGTGCGGCCGCGCACGACCTCGGCCGCGGCGCGCAGATCCTCGATGCGCCCGTTGGTGCACGAGCCGAGGAAGACGGTGTCCACGGCGATGTCCCGCAGCGGAGTTCCGGGGGCGAGGCCCATGTACTCCAGGGCGCGCTCGGCGGCGCGGCGCTCGGTCTCGTCGGCGATGGTGGCGGGGTCGGGGACGGACGCGGAGATCGGCAGGCCCTGCCCGGGATTGGTGCCCCAGGTGACGAAGGGCTCGATGTCCGCGGCGGTGAGGACGACCTCGGTGTCGAAGACGGCGTCGTCGTCGGTGCGCAGGGTGCGCCAGTGCTCCAGCGCGGCGTCCCAGTCGGCGCCCCGCGGGGCGTGGGGGCGGTCCTTGAGATAGTCGAACGTGGTCTCGTCGGGGGCGATCATGCCAGCGCGGGCGCCGCCCTCGATACTCATGTTGCAGATCGTCATGCGGGCCTCCATGGAGAGGCCCTCGATGGCGCGGCCCCGGTACTCGATGACGTGGCCCTGGGCCCCGTTGGTGCCGATCTTCGCGATGATGGCCAGGATGATGTCCTTAGCCCCCGAGCCGGACGGCAACTCGCCGTCGATGGTCACGCTCATGGTCTTGAAGGGGGCCACCGGCAGGGTCTGGGTGGCGAGCACGTGCTCGACCTGGCTGGTGCCGATGCCGAAGGCCAGCGCCCCGAAGGCGCCGTGGGTGGAGGTGTGGGAGTCCCCGCAGACCACGGTCATGCCGGGCTGGGTCAGGCCCAGTTGGGGGCCGACGGCGTGGACGATGCCCTGGTCGGCGTCACCCAGGGAGTGGATGCGGACCCCAAACTCGGCGCAGTTGGCCCGAAGCGTCTCGATCTGGGCGCGGCTGGTGACGTCGGCGATCGGCAGGTCGATGTCGAGAGTGGGGGTGTTGTGGTCCTCGGTGGCGATCGTCAGGTCCGTGCGGCGCACCGAGCGCCCGGCCAGGCGCAGCCCCTCGAAGGCCTGCGGACTGGTCACCTCGTGGATGAGGTGGAGGTCGATGTAGAGCAGGTCCGGGGCCCCGTCCGCCCCCTTCTTGACCACATGGTCCCGCCATACCTTCTCGGCGAGAGTCATTCCCATCGCGTTACCCCTTCACTCAGCGTCGCTCGGCGCCGTTTCAGCGTCGCTCACTGTCTTTCGTGACACACCGTTGCCGTAGATCCTCGACATTACTTGAGATCTCAGCCCTCGGGATGGCAGTATCAGAGTATGGACGAAGCCTTGGAATCAGAGATCAGCAGCGGTGTGGGCGTCATCGACAAGGCGGCCCTCGTCATGAGCGCCCTGGAGGCGGGCCCGGCGACACTCGCCCAGCTCGTCTCCTCGACCCACTTGGCCAGGCCGACGGCCCACCGCATCGCCGTCGCCCTGGAGTACCACCGACTGGTCTCGCGCGACTCGCAGGGGCGCTTCATCCTCGGCCCGCGCCTGACCGAGCTCGCCTCGGCCGCCGGCGAGGATCACCTCCTGACGGCCGCCGGCCCGGTGCTGGCGGCTTTGCGGGACAAGACGCACGAGTCCGCCCAGCTCTACCGCCGCCAGGGGGACGTGCGCGTGTGCGTGGCCAACGCCGAGCGCCCCATCGGCCTGCGCGACTCGATCCCGGTGGGGGCGACGATGTCCATGCTGGGCGGCTCGGGGGCGCAGGTGCTGCTGGCCTGGGAGGAGCCGGACAGGCTGCACAGGGGCCTGGTGGGGGCGCGCTTCAACGCCACGATGCTCTCAGCGGTGCGCCGGCGCGGCTGGGCGCAGTCCGTGGGCGAGCGAGAGCCGGGCGTCGCCTCGGTCTCGGCCCCCGTGCGCGGGGCGAGCGGCAAGGTGATCGCGGCAGTGTCGATCTCCGGGCCGATCGAGCGGATGGGCCGCCAGCCGGGCCGCGTGCACGGCGCCGTGGTCATGGCCGCCGCCCGCCGTCTGTCCGAGATCCTGCGGACCGCTGACGAGGGCTGACCCCTCCCCTCCTCCCCCCTCCTCCTCCCCCCCCCTCGCCGAGACCGGTCGAAAACAGGAGCGAGACCGGTCGAAAATAAGAGCGAGACCGGTCGAAAACAAGAGCGAGACCGGTCGCGTGATGCCGTTCGGACCAGCCGGAGCGTCGCTGCGCGCCGAGGTGGCACCCCGGAAGCCATCCCACGTCCTCCGACGTCCGCTGTTCCGCAGGGGACTCGCGTGCGAAACTATGCACGCCCAATTCCCGAGCGCTAGGACCGTCCCTTGCCTGATGAACGACAGCCTCTCCCCCGCGTCCTTCAGGCGCTCTCGGAGAGCCTCGGCCCCTATGTCCGCCGACGCCTGGCTGAGGAATACCCGAACCAGGGCCGGTTGTCCACGACGCCGTGGGACGGGGCGCCGTGGGATGCCGACCTCGATGATCTCTCCACTCAGTTCTTCGCCCTGACAGGGCGCGACAGGGGCGGCAAGTCGATTCTCAATGTCGAGCCAGGCCTGCGCCGCAGGATCCACGCCATCTGGATGGCGCGCAACCGGCTCGCCCACGGCGCCAGCCTTGAGCGCTCCGAGATGCTGCTGGCGCTGAGCGAGATCGCTGAGGTCCTCCGGCTCATCGGGGATGTCGAGGCATCCGACCAGGTCTGGCAGGAACTCGCGGCTCACGCGGATACCGGAACCAGGATGGAGACGTTGGGGGCGGAGCCCGCCGCCGGGTCCGACTCCCTTGTCGAACCGTTGGACGCTCCCCGAGCAGGCTCTCTCGAGGAGCCGGACGCAGCGCACGAGGAGCCGATGCCTTCGGGCAAGCGCGCCGAGCACACCGCGTCTAGTGCGGTTCCATCCGCCGCCGAACCGCTGTCCCCTGCCCAGGACGAGGCGGCGCGCGTCGCGGTGCCCGAGCCACCGCCCCTGCCGCGGCCGACTGGGACCGGGCTCGACCTCCTCGCGGTCTCCGTCGACGCTCCCTCGGTCGTCTCCTATGCCCACGCCGTCGCCGGGTCGCGCCTCACCGCCACCATCCACCTGCGACCGGTCGATACCCGTGGCGCCGACCTCGATGAACAGGGGGCTCGGCAGTGGGTTCCCCTCGAGGATGTCCGCGTCACCATCAGCGTCGAGGTTGATGGCGAGAGCGTTGCCTCCGGTCATCCCGTCACCCTGACTCGGCTCAGCGCGCAGGGGGAGGAACTCACCGTCAGCATCCTCCCGGAACGAGCGGCCCTGCTCCAGGTCGACGCCCAGAGCCCCTCGCGTCTCCACCTGCTTCTCGAGTCGGCAGGCGCGCGACGCGACCTCCTCCTTGATGGTCCGGATGTCCTCACTCCGCGCCAGTGGGTGATGCGGGGCCGTCTCTCGGAGGCTGCCGCCACGTTGGCCGCTTTCGTCCAGCCCCAGCAGCCCAGGCTCGCGCCGCTCTGCTCCCAAGCCGCTCAGCTGCTCAGCGCTGCCACAGGCTCGCCGTCCCTCAACGGCTACGAGGGCGGCCCCGCGAGGGTGAGTTCCATCGTCGCGGCAGTCTGCCGTGCCATCCAGGATGCCGAGGTGGCCTATGCGGTTCCGCCGACGACCTGGGGAGAGTCGGGCCAGCGGGTGCGCACTGCGGAGGACGTGCTCGACTACCGTCTCGGCACCTGCCTCGACACCACGATCCTCCTGGCGAGCGCTCTGGAGTACCTCGAGATCGAGCCGCTGATCATCCTTCTTCCGGGACACGCTCTCCTTGGCTACTGGCGCACGCAGCACCATCTCTCCGAAGATCTCACGATGTCCGGGTGGGAACTGCTCAACCAGATCGACCTCGGAGAGATCCGCCTGGTCGAGACGACTCTCCTTACCGGCGAGGCCTCAGCCACCGC
Source organism: Actinomyces sp. zg328 (assembly GCF_009829635.1). Classification (NCBI taxonomy): domain Bacteria; kingdom Bacillati; phylum Actinomycetota; class Actinomycetes; order Actinomycetales; family Actinomycetaceae; genus Actinomyces; species Actinomyces sp. zg328. Next base: position 6,862 of record NZ_VWPE01000005.1, on the reverse strand, counting down.
TGACCATCTCCATCAAGCGGCCCGTCGCCTCATCGGCGTCGACGCCGCCGAGATCGATGTCGTGATCCCCGTGCGGGCGGCCCGCGAGCGCGGGGTGCTCCCCATGCCGTTGAGGACCCGTAACGACGACGGTGAGATCGTTGAGAGCACCTATGTCGCCACGCCACGGCCGAACACCGTCCTACTGGCCGGCGAGCTCCTTCACACCACTCGGCCCCGTCCCACGCGGAGCAAGGCCCCGGATCGGGTCGAGGCATGGAAGGCGCGGCTCCTTGATCTCAGCCTGCGCAACCGCCTCATCAACTGCTCGGATAGTGCGATCCACAGCCACAAGATTGTCGAGCTCGCGGTTCCCGAAGCGGTGATCGGATCCTTCGAAGACCTCGTGAATACCGGGCGTGACATCACGCTGAGGCCTGCTGGCGAGCGGGCCGCCGAGGTGCGCCGCATCGGCGGTCTCTTCCGCGCGGAGCTCGATCCTCCACAGCTCGCCCCGCTGCTGGCGGACCACCGCGAGGTCGAGATCGACCTGGGTGAGGGCACCTATGACCCGATCCTGCGCCGTCTGCGCTCCACCGCCAGGACCCTCGCCGAGGAGACCGGCGCCAACAACCTCTACCTCGCCCTCGGCTCACTCGTCTGGACGACGGGCGGCAAGACTATCCGTTCCCCCCTTGTCTTCGTCCCCGTCGATCTCGAGCGCCGCTCAGCCCACAGCCCGTTCCGCCTGCGGATCGATCCCTCGGGCACAACCACCCCCAACTACTCCCTCGTCGAGCGCCTCCGGATCGATATCGGCCTCGACCTCACGGAGTTGAGTGAGCCAGAGGAAGATGCCACCGGCCTGGACATCCCGCGCCTCTTCGAGGTCGTGCGCCGAGTGCTCGCGGACAACCGCCTGCCCTTCCATGTCGAGGCGACGACGTACCTCGGCATCTTCCAGTTCGGCACCTTCCGCCTGTGGAAGGACCTCGAGGAGTCGTGGAAGGAGATCGCCCGCAATCCCCTCGTCCGCCACCTCATCGAGACGCCCGACCAGGAGTTCGCCGACCCACAGGCCCCTGCCCCGGTGGTCGACCTCGAGCAGCTCCTGCCCCGGCTCCCGGTGGCGGCCGACGCCTCGCAGGCCGAGGTCGTCGCCCAGGCGCTCAGCGGGCACACGATCGTCGTCGAGGGCCCTCCCGGCACCGGCAAGTCCCAGACGATCACCAACGTCATCGTCAGCGCCATCGCGGAAGGCCGCAAGGTCCTTTTCGTCGCCGAGAAGCAGGCGGCGCTTGAGGTCGTGGCCAGGCGCCTGCGCGACGCGGGCATCGGCGGGCTCCTCCTCGACCTCCACGACCGCAAGCAGTCCCCGGACGCCGTGCGCAGGAAGATCCTCGCCGCGATGGATCTCGAGGCCCACCCGGACCGCGTCACCATGCAGTCCCGCAGGGCTCTGGCCGGAGCCGACAACGCCAGACTCGCCGAGTACCGCGCCGCCCTCCACGGGCGCAGCCCGAGCGGTATGTCCTTCTACAGTGCCCGAGTTGCCGAGATCGCATACTCCCATCACAAGGTCGGGAGCCTCACGATCACGTCCGCGCAGCTCGCCGCGATGACGGACGACGACATCGCTGGTCTGCGCACGTCCATCCCATCCGTCGGCACGTGCCTGGACCGTTACCACGACGTGCTCGTCGGCTCCGAGCCCGTGATCTCCGATCCTCTCGACGACGCCTGCCTCTCAGAAGTCCTCGCCGCCACCGCGCGCTGGAAGAGCGTCATCTCGAACGTCGACCACGACCTCCTAGCCGACGTCGAGACGATGCCGGATCCTGAGCTGGAGACTGCCGCCCTCATCCTCGCCGATCCCGTCCTCGACGCTCGTGTTCTCAACCTCATCGCTCACCCGTTATGGGTGCGCGACGCCCAGTGGCTCCTCCACCAACTCGATGCCGAGGCCACTGACACGCACCCGGCCCTCACCTACTACCGGGAGAGCGTCCTCGACGAGCCTCTCAGGGAGGTCAGGGAGAGTCTCATCGACGCCAAGCACGCCTTCTTCGGCAAGTCCAAGAAGGCCGAGAAAGCACTCTCCCGGCTCGCTGGCCACCGCAGCGGCAAGCCAATGCCCGACGACGCGGCCGCGCTGCTCGGCATCGTCGAAGAACTCATCGCCCTCGCCTCCCAACGTGACGAACTGCGCCGGCAGCACTCCACTGTGCTCCCGTGGACCGCTGCGATGATCCGTAGTTGGACGCCCTTCGACAAGCCCATGGCCGCAGCCTCCGGGAACAGGCTGCGCCAACTGCTCGAACGGGCCCACCTGGCCGCCGCGGGGCAGCACAGCCGGGCGCGGATGATTGTCGCCGCGTGCGCGATCCGACCGGACCGCGCAGAAATCGCAGGATGGCTGCGCGCGTACGCTCAGGCCCGTGAGGGGCTGACGGCCCTGAGCCGGGTCGGCATCGGGCGAAGCGCTATCGAGACCCTCCTGCCGATGCCCGCCCCGCGCCAAGAACGGGTCCTGCGCGGCTGGAGCGAGTTCCTCAGCGCTGGGGCGCAGTTCCGCCGCCTCGGCCTCGCCTCCTGCCTCGACCAGCTCCGGCGAGGCGAGGTGCTCTCCTCGGACGCCTCCGCTGCCCTCGATATCGGCCTCATCCATGCCACGCTGGAATTGCAGCGGGAGCGGGGCCGCCTCGATGAGTTCGATGCCGAACGGCAGAACACCACTGTGGCCCAGTACGCAGAGGTGCTCGACGAGATCCGCGGCATGCTGCCCGAGGCGCTCGTCGAGGACGCTCTTGTCGCCCGGGGCCGCGCCCTGGCGAGTGAGAGCCTGCGACTGGCCAATCTGCGCGCCGCTCTCGAGCGCAAGCGCAAGAAGCGGAGGATTCGAGACCTCATCGGTGAGTTCGGTGACCTCATCACCTCCCTCACCCCATGCGTGCTCGTCTCCCCGGACTCGGTGGCGCGGTTCTTCCCCGCGGACCGCCAAGACTTCGATCTCGTCGTCTTCGACGAGGCCTCCCAGATTACGGTCGCCTCCGCCATCGGAGCCATGGGGCGCGGTCGTAGTGTCGTCATCTGCGGGGACTCCAAGCAGATGCCCCCGACGTCCTTCGCCGAGCTCTCACGAGATGACGACGGCGAGGACGACCTCGTCGACGAGGAGTCGATCCTCAGCGAGTGCGTGGCCGCGCACGTCCCGCGGTTCTGGCTGTCCTGGCACTACCGCAGCAGGGTCGAGTCCCTCATCGCCTTCTCCAACGCCGCGTACTACCAGGGCCGGCTGTCCTCCTTCCCGAGCCCCGTGTCGGCGGAGCGGGATGATGGTCCCCACGGCTTCGGCATCAGCCTGCGCCGCGTTGACGGACACTTCGTGCGCAGCGTCCCGCGCGGCCAGTCGCGCAGGACCTATCGCACGAACCAGGCGGAGGCCGAGGCCATCGTTGAGGAGATCCAGCGCCGATTCGACGCCGCTCCCAGCGATTCCGAGGGGCCATCAGTCGGTGTCGTCACGTTCAACATCCAGCAGCGTGATCTCATCGAGGCCCGCCTGCGCGAGCTCGACGACCCGAGGATCACCGCCTCGCTCGACGCGGCCGGGGGAATCTTCGTCAAGAACCTGGAGAACGTCCAAGGAGATGAGCGGGAGGCGATCCTCTTCTCCGTGGCCTTCTCGGCGAGGGAGGATGGGCAGGTCCCGCTCAACTTCGGGCCCCTCAATCGACAGGGCGGCGAGCGCCGTCTCAACGTCGCGATCACGAGGGCGCGGGCCCAAGTCATTCTCTTCTGCTCCTTCAACCCGGCCTCGCTCCGCGCGGAGCGCAGTGCCTCGACGGGGCTTCAGGACCTCAAGCGCTACCTGCTGCTCGCCGAGCACGGCACGGCGACCCTGCCTGCGCGAGCGGAGGGTCGCGCGCGCCCCGACGGGCACCGTGAGGAGATCGCGGCGGCCCTGCGCGCGGAGGGGCTGGCCGTGCGCACCAACATCGGCCTGTCCGACTTCCGCATCGACCTCGTCCTCGCCCCTGGTGAGCGCCCCGACGAGCCGCGGGTGGCTGTCCTGCTCGACGGCCCGGAGTGGGAGGGCCGACGCACCTCCTACGACCGCGACGTGCTGCCAACAAGGGTGCTCGCACGCATGATGCGCTGGCCGAGAGTCGAGCGGATCTGGATGCCGGAGTGGCTCCAGGCCCCAGAGGCAGTCATCTCCCGTCTTGTCGGAGCCGTCAAGCATCCGTAGGGCAGCTGCGAGCGCCACGACGGCGCCATGGCCCCGGACCTACCCGCGGCCCGCGCCGAGACCGGTCGAAAACAAGAGCGAGACCGGTCGCGTGATGCCGTTCGGACCAGCCGGAGCGTCGCTGCACGCCGAGGTAGCGCCCGACCGGGCCGCCGCAGGGGCCGCCACTGCTGCGCCTCCGATTCGCCTCATCCGCGTTCCACCCGCTCACCCAGCCGGTGGCGTGGGTCAGGGGGCGGGGGAACCACCTGCGAGACCGGCCCGTCACGCTACGGCGCCGCCGATGGCGCGGCGGTGGCCATCGTGAGCCCCGCCGTCCTCACTGGTGTCGTCCTGCGGTCGACCGTCGGCGAGGTCGGGGAACCGGTCTCGCCGCTGTTTTCGACCGGTCTCGCTCGTGATATCGACCGGTCTCGCTCCTGTTTTCGACCGGTCTCGATGGAGAGGTCTTCTAGACTCCCGGCATGCGCCGGACACTCCTCGTCACCAACGACTTCCCGCCCGTCGTGGGAGGGATCCAGTCCTATCTCGACGACTACACCCGCCGCCTACCGCCCTCAGATCTGACCGTCCTGGCCTCCACTCCCCCCGAGGGCCCCGAGGCCGCCGCGGCCTTCGACTCCGAGGCCCCCTTCGACGTCATCCGCATGCCCACCCACATGCTCCTGCCCACGCCGGGGGCGCGGAGCAGGATGCGGGGGATCATCGCCGAGCGCGGCATCGAGACCGTCTGGTTCGGCGCCGCCGCGCCGCTCGGGCTGCTTGGCCGCACCGCGAGGGGGGCCGGCGCGAGCCGCGTCATCGCCACAACTCACGGGCACGAGGTCGGCTGGTCCATGCTGCCCGGCTCCCGCCGGCTCCTGCGCCGCATCCTCCGCGAAGCCGACGTCGTCACCTACATCTCCGAGTACACGCTCGGCCGCCTGCGCCCCTTCATGCCATCGGGTACCCTCACCACTCATCTTCCCAGCGGCATCGACGTCGACCGCTTCCGCCCCGATCCTGCCGCCCGCGCCGCGCTCCGCGCCCGCTACCGGCTGGGGGGCGCCCCGACGGTGGTGTGCGTATCCCGGCTCGTGGCGCGCAAGGGCCAGGACTCCCTCATCGAGGCCTGGCCGCGCGTGGTGGAGCGCGTCCCGGGGGCCCGCCTGGTCATCGTGGGATGGGGCTCTTACGCGCGCCGCCTGGCGCTCCTCAAGCGGCGCTCCCCCGTGCGCGATTCCATCATCCTGACCGGCGAGGTCCCCTACGGCGAGCTGCCCGGGCATGTGGCCATGGGGGACGTGTTCGCCATGCCCTGCCGCACGCGCGGCGGGGGCCTCGACGTCGAGGGCCTGGGCATCGTGTTCCTCGAGGCCTCCGCGGCGGGACTGCCCGTCATCGCGGGGACCAGCGGTGGCGCGCCCGAGACCGTCGTGGAGGGCGTGACCGGGAACGTGGTTGACGGGCGCGACCAGGACGCGCTCGTGGAAGCGATCGTCCGCCAACTCTCCGACGCCGATGCGCGCGCCCGGATGGGCGCCGCCGGCAGGGAACTCATGATCGATCGCTGGACGTGGCCGTCCCTGGTGGAGCGGCTGGTCCGCGCGATCGACGAGCGCTAAGGAGGCGGCGGGCTCTCCCGGTGGCTCAGGCGTGCGCCGCGCGGAGGTCGGCGATGGCCCGCTCGAAGTCCTCCAGGCTGTTGAAGTTGGAGTAGACCGAGGCGAAGCGGAGATAGGCGACCTCATCGAGCTCGCGCAGCGGCCCGAGGATCGCCAGGCCGACCTCATGGGAGTCGACGATGGCATGGCCGGTGGCGCGGATGGCCTCCTCCACCTTGTGGGCCAGCAGCGCGAGGTCATCATTGGAGACCGGGCGGCCCTGGCAGGCCCGGCGCACGCCCACGATCACCTTGTCCCGGGAGAAGGGCTCGACGGCGCCGGAGCGCTTGCGGACGGACAGGCTGGCCGTCTCGATGGTCGTGTAGCGCCGACCGCAGGCCGGGCACTCTCGGCGACGACGGATGGCCAGGCCGTCATCGGAGGTCCGGGAGTCGACCACGCGGGAGCCGTCGTGGCGGCAGAAGGGACAGTGCACGCGGGCTCCTCGGGGTTGAAGCATGGCCTGTGACGTGGAGCCTAGGCGCCCACCGCCGTCGCCGCAAGGAGCCGCGCACCCAGCGACCGCCCCTCTGGGCGATTCGTCAGTGGGCGGGGACGACGAGGCTCTGCCCCGGGTGGATCGTTGAGGAGTCGAGGCCATTGAGGTCGACGATCTGAGCCATGGCCTCGGACACGTCCGCCGCGCCCGTGGCGGCGGCGACGTCCCACAGGGACTGGCCCGGCTGGACCGTGGTCGTGGAGGTCTTCGCGGGGGCCATGAGACCACTGCCGATGATTCCCGCGGCGGCGGCCAGAGCGAGTAGGACGACGACCATCATCGAGACGACGGCCCAGCGCATGGGCGCCGGCAGCGAGGCGAGGACGCCCCGAGAGGCCCCGCGCGCGGCGCACCCAGCATGCCCAGCGCGCGCGGCGCACCCAGCATGCCCAGCGCGCGCGGCGCCCCCACCCCGCTTGGAGGCTCCTGCCCGCCCCATCCCCTGCGCGGGCCCAGCCTGGGCCGGGCCCGCCGCGGGGGCGCGCCTCT
>NZ_VWPE01000004.1:0-106358 GCF_009829635.1 Actinomyces sp. zg328 | reverse complement strand
CACGCCCCAAGCCCACCAAAAACAAAGCAAACCAAGAACGCGCCCACTCCATACAAGCCCAGAAAAAAAGACCAGGCCCAACCCACACCACCACCAAAAACAGCAGCAGCACAGGCCAAACAAAAAAACAAGACATAAACAAGCATGACACGCTATCGAGTTCTCAAACAACACACCCAGGAGAGCGATCCAAAGAGCCTTTCGCTCCTCGCGTCGCTCTCAAGGCGACTCGACCAACTTAACCAGATGATCGCGGTGATTGTCAATCTCAGGCTCTGTGATCCCGATCTCGACCCCGGATCGTTCGTGAACGATCTGGGCGATAGGAGACCCGAGCCTGACAGCCCGGGTCTCTACCGGTGGAGCTAGGGGGATTCGAACCCCCGACCTTCTCATTGCGAACGAGACGCGCTACCAACTGCGCCATAGCCCCAGGTGCCGGACGATACTAGCACCAGCACTCCGGTGCGCCGCAAGCTGACGCGCCGTGAGCCGCGCCACCGAGCGGTTTCAGCGGGCCATCACGCTCCAGCGGCGCGGCGCCGCTCCAGGACCTCATCGAGGTTGATGGGCTTGAAGGCCTGTTCCTCGTCGAGGACCGGTGCCGGCACATAGGCGCGCGCGTTGCGCGGCCGCACCGGGGATGGCACCGACTCTGCCTCCGGCAGGTCCAGGTCCGGCACCGCACGGCGGCGGGCCCGCGCGGCGAGCGTGTACGTCGGTGCGGGCACCGCCACAGGGCGCCAGCCCTGGGGAGGGGTCGACGTCGCGTCGCGGCGGACCGGCGGGGTAGCCACCGATCGTGGTGCCGCTGACTCGGGGCTAGCCGCGCCCTCCTGTCGGCGCCGCTCCGCCGAGGGAGCGCCGTCGGACTCGATGCGCCCGCTCGCGGCAGCGGTCGCGACGCGGCCACGATCGATCGTGGCCTTTTCACCGGACTCAGCCTCGTCGCGGTCAGCGCGATCGACGTCGGCCGCCTCCAGCGGGCGAGGCTCCATCATCCATTCCATGGGCTTCGCCGTATCAGCCGCGGCCGGCGCTGTTGCAGCGGACGGGGCCAAGGACGTCAACGAGGCCTCGACGACGCCGCTCGCCGGCTCCTCCGTCTCACCGGGAGCGACCGGCTCAGCACCGCTCGCGGCGCTGAGCGCGGCGGCGGTCGAGGCGCCGGCGGGCCCAGCGGCCTCCTCTTCCACGAAAGCGGCCCGTCCCAACTCACTCGACCCGAGGATGGCCCCGGCGGCGGGCGCGGCCACGGGCCTGGGCGCGGCGGGCTCGATCCTGGTCTTGGGGCGGGCGCCGGTGAGGGTGTCGAGTTCGCGCTGCAATGCGGCGATGCGGCGCCGCTCAGCGCGGTCAGCGGCGCGGGAGGCCTCAGCCGCTTTATGCCCGGCGACCATCGACCCCATTAGCAGCGCCGTCGGCAGTAGCGCGGGCCACCACGGCATGACGGTCATGAATCCCACCAGCCACAGCCCGAGGCTCACCCCGAGCAGGCCGGCGGCCACGCGCGCGCGGTTGGCGGCGGCGTCCTGGCGGCGCGCGCGAGCGGCATCGCGCGCACGTCGGGCCTGCACGAGCTCACGCTCGACGCGCAGCGCGCGGACGTTCCTCACAGCTGGCCTGTTCATCGCCCTCACCTCCGGGAGCTGTCGGAAGATCCTCGCGTGCCCGCCCTGCTCGCAAGCCTCGTCGGAGGCCGCGGCCGCGTCGCCGGTCGCCAGGATCCGCAATTCGGCGGAATAGCGATCCTCGGAGCGGGACAGGCTCATCACCTCGCGGCGCCCGACCAGAAAGGGCAGGAGATACGCGGTGAGAACGACGACAAGGGCGAGGAGCGCCCAGACTTCAATTCCCACAGCGCCACGGTACGGGCCACCGAGCCCCGGTCAGGAGAGATTGTCGGCGTGTTGTCACCCGGAATGACACCAATCCAGCCACGGCAGTCCCGCTATTCCCAACAGTCACTCAAAGCGCATGGGCCACTCCCCGAGCGCGCGCCGGGGCTCTCGGGCATCCGGGCTATCTCGCCCTCACGGAGACCGTCGCCCCAATCTCAGCGGACGGGCATCAGGCATCGAGGAGGAGGCAGTGGAGTGTGTCCCCGACCGAGACGCCGCGGGCCTCCTCTGGGACGACGGCGATGGCGTTGGCCCGCGCCAGGCCCATGAGGCGGGTGGTGCCGGGCTCCGCCGTCGGCTCGGCGCGGTAGCCGCTGGAGGGCGAGCCGGTCAGGCGCACGGGAACGAACTCCCTCCTACCGGCGGGCGAGGCCCACCCCCGCGTCATCTCGGCTGGCAGGCTTGAGCGGTGAAGCCCCTGCCAGCCGGCGATCTCTCGCAGCACGGGCCGCACGAAGGTCTCGAAAGCGATCTGAGCGCTCACGGGATCGCCAGGGAGGCAGAAGATCGGCGTGCCCTCCACGGTGCCGACGCCGAGCTGGCGCCCGGGGCTCATGGCGACGGCGTCGAAGCGCACCGAGCCCAGCGGCGCGAGGGCCTCCTTGACGGTGTCCCCCTGCCCCACGGACAGGCCCCCGGTGGTGATGAGGACGTCGGCGCGCACGAGCTGATCCTCAAGGGTCTCGGTCAGGGCGCCGAGCTCGTCGGGGACGGCAGCGACCCGGAAGGCCCGCCCGCCGGCATCGGTGACGGCGGTGGCCAGGGCGTGCCCGTTGGCGTCGTAGACGCTGCCGTCCCGGCCCGGCGATCCGGGCTCGACAAGCTCGTCGCCGATCGACACGATCACGACGCGCGGCGCGGGATGCACCTTGACGCGCAGCCGCCCCACCCCGGCCAGGAGCGCGATCTGCCGGGCGGACACGCGCGAGCCCTGCGGCAGGACCGTCGTCCCGGCGGCGACATCCTCAGCGCGCCGCCTCACGTTCTCCCCCTCGACGACGACGGAGCGGACCTCCACCCGCTGGGCGCCGCGGTCGGTGTCGATCCAGGGGACGACGGCATCAGCGCCAACGGGCAGGGGGGCGCCGGAGTCAATGAGCATGGCGGTGCCGGGGACGAGCTGGGCGCTGCTGGTGTCGCCGGCGCGCACGGCGTCGATGACGTCGAGACGGGCGGGCTCGCTCGCCGTCGCTCCCCGGATGTCGGCGGCGCGCACCGCGTAGCCGTCAAGGCCAGCCAGGTCCGCGCCGGGAAGGTCGAACTCCGCGACGACGTCCTCAGCCAGGACGCAGCCGACGGCGTCGAGAAGGACGACGTCGAGCGGCGGCGCCGGCTGCGCGATCTCGAGGCACGATGCGAGGTGCTCGGCGACGGTTCTCATGGGTTCCTCCCTGCCCGCAGGGCCCGGGACCTCGGGGCGGCACCGGGGTGAGGCCTGCGGCTCCAGGCAGTCAGGCTACCCGCAGGGGCCCATCTCCCCACCCCAGGGGCGGCTCGGCGCGCCCGGAGCGAAAGAGAACCTGAGAGAATCGGGGGGTGAGTTCTCAGGCGCGCCCATCCCCTGCTCCCGCTGGACTGGAGACCAGTCATGACAAGGGCCGCTGGCGCCAGATCCTGCGCCAGCGGCGCCGCAGAGAACACCCCCACCCCAATGCGGGCCACTGCCCTGCCTGCGAGAGCCTCATGGAGCACGCCCTCCAGGCCGTCGAGGGCATGAGAACCATCGCCGCCTACGTCTCGGTGGGCAACGAGCCCTGTACCCGGCTCCTGCTGGAGCACCTGGAGGCCGAGGGCCGCGAGGTCCTCCTGCCCGTCCTGGGCCCGCAGCTCTCCCGCGGCTGGGGGCGCTTCACGGGCATCGCTGATCTGGCCGAGCGCGCGCCGGGGCGCCCTCCCGAACCAGGCGGCGCGCCCCTCCCGGCGGAGGCGGTCTCCGACGTCGACGCCCTGATCATCCCCGCGCTCGCCATCGACCGCGCCGGCAACCGCCTCGGTCAGGGCGGCGGCTGGTACGACCGCGCCCTGCCGCTGAGGCGCGAGGGGGCGCTCGTGCTCGCCGTGGTCTACGACGATGAGCTCACCCCGCACCAACTCCCCACCGAGCCGCATGACCAGCGGGTGGACGCCGTCATCACGCCCGAGCAATGGTTCCTCCTGGAGCGCTCCGTCTTCGCCTCCGGGTCCTAACGGGGCGGCGGGGAGGCGGCTCGCGCAACCACCCCGGGAACCACAGGCGCGCGTGCGCACACCCGCGGCCGCGCCCTGTGGACGAGGGGAGCCGTCTTCCGGATGGAGGGCCCACCCTGGGGTCATGAGCCCCCACCCGCGCCTGAAGCGCTCCCCCGCCATTCGCCCATCGTTGCGCCTGTGGAGGGCGCGCCACCTCGTCATCGCCGCCTGCGTGGGCGCGGCCGTACTGCTCGCGCTCTCCGTGCTGCGCCCCTCACCGCAGGAGGACGGCAGCGCGCTGGTCGTCGCCCGGACGATCGGCGCCGGGGAGCGGATCGAGGCCCGTGACGTGGAGCGGCGCCCGATCCCAGGGGCGGCGCTGCCCGCCCGGGGGAGGGCGGATGAGAGCATCATCGGGAGCAGGGCGGCGGTCCGCTTGGAGGAGGGCACCGTCCTGACGGAATCGATGACGAGCTCGGCGCGCGCCCGGGGGATCGCCGACGACGAGCGGATCGTCCAGGTTCCTGTCGCGGTGGGAGGATCACTGGCGGAGCCGGGCGCGATCGTCGACATCATCGGCGAGAGCCCAGTCACAGCCGCGAGCGCGCCCGCGAGCCCCGCTACGCCCCGCGATCAGGCGGTTAATTCCGCGCCATCGCCGGTTTCGACGGGCGAGGGGACCAGGATCCTCTGCTCCGGCGCACGGGTCGTCGCTACCACAACAGAAGGTGACACTTCTAGGTTACTTTCAGGGAATAAGATCACAGTAGTAGAACTTGCCGTCCCAGCGGACACCGTTACCCTAGTCGTCGGTGCGGCAACGCAGGGCGCCCTCGGCCTCGCGCTGAGCCCCTGACGACCTCATCACAGTCGGGATGATCATTGATCCGATCATTGATCCGCCGGCGCGTTCAGCCGGCGCCGACTGCCCGATGCAGCCAACCGGCTGTCGATCATCGTCCCGGCCTCGCGCCTGTCGCCCCTGCGGGGCGCGCACTCACCGAAAGGTTCTCCCCTCATGATCAAGGGATTCAAGGAGTTCATCGCTCAGGGCAACGCCCTGGAGCTCGCCGTCGCCGTCATCATCGGTGGCGCTTTCAAGCCCATCGTTGACTCGATCACCAAGGTGATCCTGGACATCGTTGGTCAGATCGTCGGCTCCCCGAACTTCGACTCCGTCCTTCAGTTCAAGATCGACAGCGGTTCGGGCACCTACATCCAGCCCGGTACGATCCTGACCGCGCTCATCAACTTCATCCTGGTCGCCGCCGCCGTCTACTTCTGCATCGTCGTCCCGATGAACAAGATGAGGACCCTGCAGAAGAAGCAGGAGGAGGAGAAGCCCGCCGCGCCGACCGACGTCGAGCTGCTGGGCGAGATCCGCGACCTGCTCGCCGCCCGCAACCACTGAGAGCGAGCGCGCCCGGCAGCGCCGGAAGCCGCGCCCCAGTGACCCTCTGAGCCCCGCCGACCCAAGTGGTCGGCGGGGCTCAGTGCTATCCGCTCCGCTTCGCCCCCGCCGCGACCGGTCTCGCTCATGTTTTCGACCGGTCTCGCTCGTAATTTCGACCGGTCTCGGTGAAGGGGGGGCGGGGTCAGGACCAGTGGGGCGGAACCTCGGCGCGCAGGCGCGCGTCGTTGGCGCTGCCGCCGCCGGGCGCGTCCTCCCGGCGGGCACGGGCCTCGGTGAGGGCATCGATTCCACGGCGCCGCGCGTTCTCCTCGTCCTCCTCAGTCATCTCGCCACGCGCCACCCGCGCGGCGTCCTGAGGGGACAGCAGGACCACTCGGCGCCTGCGGGGCCCACCCGCCGCGGAAGCGCTCATCGGCCCCGCCGCACGGCGTTGCCGAGGACAGCGTCCACACCGGTCCCCCGGCGGGTCAGGGCGAGGGCGGCGCGAAGCTCGGCGAGTTCCTCCTCCTCGCTGCGCGCCATCCCATCGGAGCGGATCCAGGCGACGAGGTCATCGAGCTCGTCGTCGGAATAAGCCTGGAGGGGCAGCCCTTGCGCGATCGGCGGGCGAGCCCCGCGCGCATCCGCCCGGGCAGCGCCCGCGGACGCGCCCGGGGCAGTGGCACTGGCGGGCGCGGCCTCCCCGGGAGCGGGCGCGGGCCGGTCGCCTGCGGGCTCCGCCTCGCGGGCCCCGGCGGCTCCCGGGGAGGAGGCGCCTTCACCGGCGGCGTCGTCGATGCGCTCAGGGAGCTCGGGGCCCTCCGGGCGGGCCTGGGCGGCGGAGCGCTCATCGAGGAGCTCATCGATCATGATCTCGATGGCGCGGGCCTCGGCCTCCGGGTCAACGAAGACGCCGGCTGAGAAGGAGCGGTGGACCCGCCAGCCGCGGTGCTCAAGGCGCTCCACCCAGTGGCGGTCGCGGCGCCGCAGGCTCGGCTCGGCCACGTAGTCGTCGTCATCGGTCAGGACGGCGACGAACAGCTCCTCGGGGTAGTCGGGGTGGCCGATGGCCAGGGGGATGCGGGGGCCGCCGTCGGCTCCCCACTGGGGGACCACCACGAGTCCCTTGCGCCACAGGTGCCAGGCGAGATCCACCAGGAGGCGATCGGGCTCGGCGTTCTCCGTCGGGCCCACGGGGGTCCCTCCCCCGGCGGCGCGGGCGAGGACCTCGCGCAGCAGTTTGGCGCCGGGCGCCCGCAGCCGATCGGGATCGAGGTCCTCGGCCCCGATGGAGGAGATGACGGTCGTAGCGCCCCGGGAGGCGCACAGGGCCTCGACGAGAGCGACCATGCCGCCCTGCTCACCGAGCTCGCCGAAGGCGTGAATGGTGCGCCCGTGCGGGGTCTTCGCGAAGCCGACGGAGAGGATGACGCGGTCGCGGCGCAGGGAGCGGGCCTCGCGCAGGTCGATGACCGTGAAGGGCTCCTTCACGCCGACGGAGAAGAAGTCGTCCAGGGCGGGGGACTCGGCGGCCGCCACGGCCACCGCTCGACGGATCTCGTCGGCGTGGCGGGTGTTGAGGGCGATGACGCCCAGGCTCTCGTCGGGGCGGGTCAGCGCGTGCTCGATGACGACGTCGACCACCTGGTCCACCTCGTCCGGCACGGTCTCCACAGCGCTCTTACCGGGCGCGGGCATGCCGCGACCATCGACGCGGATAAGGGACAGGGTGGACTCGCCCGGCGGCCCGGGGATCACCTCGACGATGCCCTCATAGCCGTTAGAGGCGAGGAAGGAGGCGATCCCGGCGTCGAGCTGGTTGCGGCCGGTGGGCAGGGTCACCGAGGGCAGGAGCGGCCCGAGCTCGGCGGCGAGCCCCTTCTCCGCGCGGCGCGGGTCCCCGATGACGAGGACCTGCTCGGCGCGCACGAGGGCCGGCAGGGCCTGGGCGACCGGCATGCTCGCAGAGGCGTCGAGGATCGCCAGATCCACGACGGCGCTGGGGGCGAGCACCTGCGGCACAAGGGTCGGTGGGACGATCCAGACAGGGCGGGCCAGCCAGGCCACCGGGTGGGCATCGAGGATGTCGCGCAGGGGGACGCCGTTGTCCTTGGACAGGGCGATGTACAGGGAGCGGGCCTGCTGCTTGTCGGCCTCGACAGCGGAGCGCACGCGGCGGGCGCAGGCCTGCGCGACGGGACCGGACAGGGAGGCGGACTGGGCGGCGTCAAGCCGGCGCAGGCTCTCGGAGAGCTCGTTGAGGGCCTTGGCGTCCAGCCCGCCCATATCCGGATCCTCCCGCAGGGCCTGGGCGAGCACGGAGGACCACCAGCAGTAGGTGAGCTCGTCATCGAGCTCGTCATCGGGCACCTGGCGGGCGCGCAGATCCGCGACGAGCGGGCCCATGCCCAACTCGTCGATGGCGATGGTGGTCTGGTTGCGCTCAGGTTGGGCCTGCGCGGTCTCCGGGTCATCGGCGAGAGCCCGCACACGGGTGGTCAGCTCCGCGAGGGGCGTGTCCACGAGCGCCGGGGAGCCGTCGTGGCGGTCGAGGAGGGACTGGAGCTCGGTGAGCGCGTTCATGGCGCGCTCGCAGGTGCGGCGCATCTCGTCCAAGCCCTGCGGGAGGGTGGGCCAGCCGCCGTCGGGATCGTGGTGGCGCCACTCCTCGCGACGCCGCTGCACCTTGACGAGCTCGGCGTGCAGGTCCTCGACGACGCGGCCGGGGCGCACGAGGTCCTTGGCCTGCCGGGTGAAGCGACGGCGCGCGGAACCGCTCATGACGATGCTGCGCTCCTCGCGCCACCGCTTGGTGGCCGTGGCGATGACGAGGTCGGCGGCGGAGCGCTCGAAGACCTCGGGGAGGAAGACATCGAGGGAGTCGCGCACGCCGTCGAGCATGTCGAGCTGCTCGGACCACATGGCCGGCGTCGTGGCGCGCCGCAGCCCGGTGTAGGAGGAGACCTCGCGGCTGTGGGTCTCGATGGCGGGCAGTATGTCGTCGGCGAGGCGGCCCAGGCGCCCCAGGGCGTCGGTGACCTCGTCGAGGTCGGTCAGCGCCAGACCGCTCCAGGGCGAGGGCGCCTGGACCGGGTCGAGCATCCCGAGGGAGTGGGCGCGGTGGAGGATGCGAGAGGCGCGCTCGCGCCCGGCGTCGTCGAGGCGCTCAAGCCGTCCGGGGACGATCCTCGCGGTGGTGCGGGCCTTCGAGCGCGACGAGGTGAGTTCAGCGAGTGTCTGAAGCGCCTCGTAAGCGGAGACGTTCCAGGGCGCGCGCCGCGTGTGCAGAGCCGTCACGTAGCGGGACAAGCGCTTGCGCACGGCGGTGAGGCGCTGGCGGACCCGCAGGATCTCGGGGACGTCGATCTGGGGCGGCTGGGAGCCGAGCCCGGATTGGACGGCCTCGGCGGCGTGACGGCGCCAGCTGGCGTCCTCCGTGAGATCGACGACGAGGTCCCCCAGGCCGAGGTCCTCCAGGGCCTGGGCGACGGCGTGGCCATCCCCGCTCGTGGCCGGGATGTGGATGGCGGTGCGCCCGGTGGCGGCGGCGTCGGCGAGGACGGCGGCCAGCGTGGCGGCCACATCCGATCCGGGGGGCGCGTCGAGGAGGAGGGAGGCGCCCAGGCTGACGGATTCGACGACGTCGAGCTGACCGGGGTCGAGATCGCCCGCGCCGCGCTCGGCGTCGGGGGCGCGGTCCTCGCGCCGGAGGGCGGGCAGATCGACGGCGAGGGCCCGCTGGGCGGGCTCAACGCCGGCCAGCGCGGCCACGATCGCGGAGAGGCGCGCGCGGTCGACGACGGCGTCGAAGTCCTCGACGAGCGCCTGGCCCGGGTGAACGAAGGCGCCGACGACGAGCCGCTCGCGCAGTTCGAAACCGGGCAGGTAGTCGCGGCAGGCGGCGGCGATGCGGGTGAGGGCGGCGCGCGGGGTGAACCCCTCCGCGGTCAGGGCGGCGCGGGCCAGGGCCTGGATGTCGGCCGTCGATCCATAGCGGCGCAGGGCGCGCGTGAGAACGGGGTTGACCTCGATGGAGGGGTCGACGGCGATGGTCGCGTCCGCGGAGGCGCTGGCCAGGCGGACCGGCCGCATGAGCACGGGGGCGTTGACGGTGCGGACGGTTCCCGGGGGCCCTGCCGGCCGCGAGGAGAGCGCGCTCTCCAGGGCCGAGGCGAGGACGGGGTCGGAGATCTCATGCCCGGCGGGCGCCTCAGCCTCATGGTCGGCATCGGAGTCGCCGGGCCCGCCTGGGCCGCCGTTCTGGGCGCCCCCTGCGCCGCCGGCCGCCGCGGCGCCGGTGCGCCGGGAGTCCTCCCGGATGGTCTCAGTCCAGGTCGCGATCCCGATGGCGAGGTACACGGGGGCGACGCCGAACTGCCTGGCGAGGATGTCGGTGCGCCCGGCGACCTTGCGCACGGACTTGCGGGCGGCGGCCAGGGCGGTGGGCTCGCGGATGAGGCTGGACAGGGGGGTGGGGCGCCCGGCGTAGAGCTGAGCGAGCCCCGAG
Source organism: Actinomyces sp. zg328 (assembly GCF_009829635.1). Classification (NCBI taxonomy): domain Bacteria; kingdom Bacillati; phylum Actinomycetota; class Actinomycetes; order Actinomycetales; family Actinomycetaceae; genus Actinomyces; species Actinomyces sp. zg328. Next base: position 96,388 of record NZ_VWPE01000004.1, on the reverse strand, counting down.
GGATGCGCGGTAGTGAGGTCGACGGCGCCGTCGAGCAGGGAGACGTCGTCGAGACTGGCCACTCCCCCGAGCCCGACGAGCTCCTCTCGCCATCCCGCGAGCGCGGCGTCCACGCGGGCCCGGCTGGCGTCGTCGAGGTCCGTGGGGGACGCGGGGGCCTCCGGCGCCGTCGGCGCGGGCTGGGGGCTGATGGCACCGGTGACGCGCGGCTCGCGCCCGTTCCCGTTGGCTCGCCCCTCGGCGGTGCCCACGCGATCGCCTGCTGCGTGGCCCGCGCTGTGCCGAGCGCGGCCGAAGGAGAAGAGTGAAGGCGCCATGCTCTGACAATATCCGCGCGCGGCGCGCTCCTGCCCGAGGCGCCCCGGGGTGGCGCCGCGTCAGCACGCGAGCGGGCGCCCGGCGACGACGACCGCGGCGGGATCGCGGGCGCGCCCCTCGGGTCATGGACCCGCTCCCGGAACGCGCCGGCCTGCCCGCGGCGCGTTGGCGAGCCCTGCCGCCAGGGGCGGACCACGGGCCGTGGCAGATGCGGGCAGAACAGCGGATCGGGGCCGCGAAGGCTTCCACGGCCCCGGACCCCGATCCGTGTGATAGGCCGTGCAGAGCGCCGTCTGGAGGCCTTGGAGGGACGCATGACATGGACGGCCGTAGGGCGGGGCGAAGACTCTCATCGCGATGGCCACGCTCGGCGGGGTCGCTGGATTTACGCCGGTCGTGTGGAGGCTCGCAGTACGGCTGCGTGATGAGTTCGGCTCGTGGTAAGAGAAAAAGGAGGTGAGGGCAGCGACAAGACCCTGGTCACCGTCACGGCGACCAGCATTCCTTCAGTCTGGACACTGTGTGACGGTAGGCCCGGAAAATATCTATCGCCACTAAAGTAGATCTTTGTCTAATACACTTGGACTCATGCATGAGCCACCGTACACACACGAGGAGATCGCCCCTCTCCCCACCGTTGAGGGCGGGTTTCAGACCATCTTGGCCGATCCTCCATGGCGTTTCGCCAACCGCACGGGCAAGGTTGCGCCAGAGCATCGTCGTCTCGGACGCTACGGCACTATGTCGCTGGACGAGATCAAGGCTCTACCAGTAGGCGATGTCACCGCCAAGTCCGCCCATCTGTACCTGTGGGTGCCCAACGCTCTCCTACCCGAGGGTATCGACGTGCTCCAGGCATGGGGTTTCCGCTACGTCTCGAATATCATCTGGGCAAAGCGCCGTAAGGACGGCGGCCCCGACGGCCGTGGAGTTGGATTCTACTTCCGCAACGTCACCGAGCCGATCCTGTTCGGTGTTAAAGGATCGATGAGGACTCTCGCACCCGGGCGCTCGACGGTGAACATGATCGAGACCCGCAAGCGCGAGCACAGCCGCAAGCCCGACGAACAGTATGGTCTCATCGAGTCCTGCTCTCCAGGACCCTACCTGGAGATGTTCGCACGATATGCACGTCCCGGTTGGTCCATGTGGGGCAATGAATCCGACGATGAGATCGAGCCTCAAGGCAAGGCACAGAGAGGCTACGGCGGGGGCGAGATCGCTCGATTGCCGATGCTGGAGCCGAATGAGCGCATGAGTGACTGGCTTTCTGAGCGCGTGAGCCAGATCATGGCGGACGAGTATTCTCGCGGCACCTCCGTCCAGCAACTTGCCAAGCAGTCTGGGTACTCGATTCAACGAGTGCGCACGCTCCTGGCAAAAAGTGGGGTGCCCCTCAGAAGGAGGGGTCACCCAAAGAAGCCGGAGAAACTGTCCGCGTAGGCGAATTCTTAAGATTCGTCGTTGTCGTCGTTGCAAGCATCTTCTTTGCTTCAGACTCAGACATGCCATAATCCTAATATCGCGATCCAGATTGCCGTCCTTAGCGTTCCATTCCAGATCGAGGGCCACTCGCCCCTTGAAGTTGTCAACCTTGTAGCCCTTGTTGGACACGGGACTTGAGGTCACCGTTGACTTCGTCTCACCAGCGGGCTTGTACGGCATGATCCGGAGTTTGAGTTCAATGTCAGTGTCGACGCGAGCCTCACGCCATCCCAGGCTACGGAATCCTTCATTGAAACGGCGCGCGAGAGTTGATTCCTGCCCACCCGCCAGAAGGAGATCTTTCGAAAGAATCTCAAAATCGTTGAGCGCCTTGACGAGCTCATCGAAGAGGTTGGGGTTCGTAGCTCGGACGATGAAGACGCCCACGTTTGGGGCTTCAACGACGGTGCAGCCGTGACAAGAGTCTTACTCCCACTTCTCCCAGTCGAAGTACCTCATAGCCTCCTCGGGCCAGCCGTAGAACATCCCGCAGTCGTCGGCCCCAGGCGGCTGAGCCACACGGCGGGCTGGACCTTCGCGGCCGCGTCGTGGCTCGTCAGATTCAGAACTACGAACGTGGATCGGGGTCCCGATCGCTTCCGCGCCCCGAGACCCCGATCCGTTTTCCCTGGTGAACCAGGGTTTTGGTGCCCCCGAGACGATTCGAACGTCCGACACCCGCTTTAGGAGAGCGGTGCTCTATCCCCTGAGCTACGAGGGCTGGGCGCGATAAGCCTACCAGCGTGCCGCGCCGATCGGGGACCGACGTGCCCCTGCTCGCTCAGGCGCGCTCCCAGGGCACGTTGGAGCGAGTGACCGCCGAGTCGTCGTCCTTGGCGCGGGCGGGCACCACCATGATCGGACAGGCGGCGTGCGAGAGCACCGCCTGGCTCGTGGAGCCCAGGAGGAGTCCCGTGAAGCCGCCGCGACCGCGCGAGCCGACGACGACGAGGTCGACGGCCGTGGAGAACTCGGCGAGGAGCTCAGCGGCGTTGCCGTCCAGCGCGTGGCGGCGGACCGTCACCCCGGGGTGCCCCTCGAGGGCCTCGGCGACGGCGTGGTCGAGGCCCGCTCGCACGTCGGCGAGGACCTGCTGGCGGTCCACGGCGGCCGGCAGCCATGCGAGGGCGCCAGTGCCAGTGCTCATGGGCACGGCGGCCACGGCGGTGAGCTCGGCGCCCCAGGCCTCGGCCTCGCGCACGGCCCGTCGCGCGGCCTTGCGGGCGGAGCCAGAACCGTCCACGCCGACGACGATCCGCTTGACCGGCGTGAAGGCCGCGCCGGTGGTGTGGCGGGGGACGATGACGGTAGGGCACTTGGCATGCGCGGGGAGGGCGGAGGAGACGGTGCCGAGCAGGCGGTCGGCAAAGCCCCCGCCGCCACGGGTGCCGACGACGGCCAGGGCGGCATCGGAGGAGAGGTCCACAAGCACTCCGGCGGGGTCGCCCGTCTCAAGCGAACTGCTCACCGCGACGCCGGCCTGCTGGGCGCGGGCCACGGCCTCGTCGACGACGGCCTGGGCGCCGGCGCGTATCGCGGTGTCGTCCAAGGCCGCGTAGCCGCCGTCGAGCGAGGCGGCGGTGAAGGACGGAAGCGAGTAGGCGCACAGGATGTGGACCCTCCACCCCTCGCGCGCCGCGCGGGCGACCGCCCAGTCGACAGCGCCGAGAGACTCGGGCGATCCGTCGACGCCAACGAGGACGACTTTGTCTTCAGCCATGGTTCCCTGCCTTTTCCATCGGAGGCCCCGGCCCTCCGGGGTCCGGCGAACCAGGTGCCCCCAAGCATACCTGTGGCGCAGCGCACGGCGGTGAGGTTCAGTGGACGTTGCCCCGGCACGCGCTTCGAGGGGGCGGCCGCCGTGGCGGTCGCCCCCTCGAAGCGGTGGCTGAGGTCCGAGCCGGTGTCAGCCGATCCGGATGAACGAGGTCGGGCTGCCCCAGATCTCGCGGTACACGACGCCGGTGGACTCGTTGCCGGCGTCGATCATCATGCCGTTGCCGGCGTAGATGCCGACGTGGTAGCCGTAGTAGACGATGTCGCCGGGGCGGGCCTCGGCCATGGAGACGGCCCTGCCCGCGGCGGCCTGAGCGCCGGAGGTGCGGGGCAGGCTGATTCCGGCCTGGGCGTAGACGTACTGGACGAAGCCGGAGCAGTCGAAGCCCGAGGGCGAGGAGCCGCCGTAGACGTAGGCGGCGCCCACGTACTGCATGGCGATGGAGACAATGCTCGAGCCGGAGGCGGCGGGGGCGGCGGCGGGCCGCGCCTGGGCGGCCTGAGCGATGGTCCGCTGGGCCGAGGAGCCGCCCTGGGCCGCGCCCTGCTCCGACTGAGCGGCCGGTGCCTGCTCAGGGGCCGTCTCCTCGACGACGGGCTTGGGAGCCGCGGCGACGGCCTCGGCCGCCTCTGAGCCGTGGCTGAAGGCATCAGCCTGGACATCGGCGCCCACGACGATCGCGGCGTTGGTCGTCGCGGCTGCGTGGGCGTCCAGGCCGAGGTAGTTGAGGCCGGAGGCGTCAAGGGAACCCGCGGAGGCCTGGGCGGGCTCCGCGACCGAGGCGGTGGCGGCACCGGAGGCGACCATGGTCAGGGCCAGGCCGGACGAGGCGGCCAGCGCGAGACCGCGGCGAGTGGCGGGCACGACCTCGGCGAGGGGAGTCGTGGGGCGCGTCGCGGCGCGGTGACGAGCCGGGGAATGGGTGGTCATGTTTCTCTCCTATGGCCGCCGAGGTGAACTGTCTGGTTCGGGCTGGAGACGCCCTCGCCGCGTCAAGCGGGACTCGCCCCGAGGGCCGCGTTCAGGGCCGCGACCCATGAAACGGTTCCCCCGTCCCCATCGCTGGTTGTTCGCCAGCCCGGGCCGGACGATGGGACTGGGCCCCGGCTCGGGCGCCGCGAGGGGGAGGCCCCGCGACACCTGAGAGGCTACCGGAGCGCCGACGGGCAAGTCACGGAAAGGTAAACGACACGATCGTGACCTGCCACACAATACCACCCCTCTTTCCCCGTCGTTCCAACGGGTTCCGACCAGTTCAGAGCCCCATTCAGGCACTCTCGAATGAGCGGCTTCACGATGAGAGCAACACCACATAAAACATCTCGGCCCCGCTCCCACGGGGGGAGCGGGGCCGAGAGCGGAGTCAGAGCCGATGCGGCCCGACCGCCGGTTCGCTCAGAGGCGGAGGTACGTGGCGCCACCGCGGACGGCCAGGTACTGCACGCCGACGCTCTCGGACTCGGCGGAGACCATCATGCCGTTGCCGGCATAGATCGCGACGTGGCCGGGCCACCAGAGGACGTCACCGGGCTGGGCCTCGGCGGCGGAGATGACGGTGCCGACCGAGCGGATGCCGCCGGAGGAGTGCGGGACGCTGATGCCCGCGACGTTGGCGTACACGTAGGAGACGAGGCCCGAGCAGTCAAAGGCGCTGGGGCCGCCCGCGCCGTAGACGTAGGCCTTACCGACCTGCGCCATCGCGAGACCCACGATGGAGTTTCGGGCGACAGGGGCGGCGGCCGGGGCGGCCGCGGCCTGGGTGGTGCGGGCCTCAGCGGTCGCGGCCTGGGTCGCCTCAGCGGTGGAGGCCTCAGCGGTCGCAGCCTGGGTCGCCTCAGCGGTGGGGGCGGGAGCCGGGGCCTCGGCGGCGACGGCCTCGGCGGTGTGGTTGAAGCCGTCCACCTGGGCGTCACTGGCGACCTTGACGGCCGCGTTGGCGATGACGGCCTCGTGCGCCGGGGCGGCGAGAGCGGCGGTGCCGACATTCTCTCCGAGGGAGCCGGCGGACTCGCTGAGCTGGGTCGTGTCACTCGCGGCATTGGCGCCGGAGGCGATCATGGTGAGAGCCAGACCGGAGGACGCGACGACGGCGATGCCGCGACGCGCGGCCGGACCGGTGCTCGACAACGGGGTGATCGGTCGAGTGGCTTTGCGGTGGCGTGCCTTGACGCTGGAAGTCACTGGATTTTCTCCTGGAGAGCCGTCGAGGTTAGCTGTCGGGTTCGGGCTGGAGACGCCCTACCCGCCGAGGCGGGATTCACCCCAAGGAGGAGCGAGCGCGAGGCTCGTTCTCATCCGGGGAATGGTTCCCCCGTCCCTGCCGGTGATCTGGGTGGGAATCAGGAGTGAGGGGCGCCGGCAGGGTTTGGCTCCGCCCGTCTCTCCACAACCGGGGCATCGGCTGCACCGCTGACACTAGTCGAAGTCCCGCGCCAGAGTGAAGCCTTGATGTCCGCGACCCCGTGTGGCATCCCTCTCCTAGGGGCCCCATAGGCATATTCACACTGGTCAGGCCCACTGACGGCCTGACCGGCCGCGGGCGCTCACGACCCGGGCTTCAGACAGCGGGAGCGCCCTGCTCCAGGAAGAGGTGGCGGGCGACATCGTCCGGCAGCACGATCGGCATGCCCGTGGGCCCCACGATGCGCACACCCCCGGCCGATCCGCGCAGCTCCACGCGCGCGCCCGCGCAGATCCCTGCGTCCTCCATCCGGCCCAGGAGCTCGCCGTCGGCCTGGATCGGCTCGCCGATCCGGCGCACGACGGCGGATCCGACGCCGTCGCGGACCGCGCGGTTGGCGCTTGACTCGTCTTTCCCCGGCGCGGGGTGGTCGGCTCGCCTGCCGGGGATGGGATTGCCGAAGGGATCGGTGGCCACGTCCCCGAGGATCTCGGCGAGCCGGTCCTCGACCCTCTCGCTCATCACATGCTCCCAGCGGCAGGCCTCGTCGTGGATGTAGCGCCGATCGACGCCGACGACGTCGAGCAGCAGCCTTTCAGCAAGGCGGTGCTTGCGGATCACCTCCGTGGCCCGGCGCCGGCCCTCCTCGGTGAGTTCCAGTGAGCGGTCCTCCGTGACCCTGATGAGCCCGTCGCGCTCCATGCGCGCCACCGTCTGGGAGACCGTGGGGCCCGAGTGGTCGAGACGATCGACGATCCGCGCGCGAAGAGGGGTGACGCCGTCCTCTTCCAACTCGTAGACGGTCTTGAGGTACATCTCGGTGGTGTCGATGAGTTCGCTCATATTCGCTCGCGCCTCCTGCGACGACGGTTCCCCACCCAGGCGGGCGGCCAGGCCCTCGCGCCGCCGCTCTCGTAGGGCGCGGGGACTAGGAGAAGGATATCGGTCACTCGCGCGCGGGGTCCTCCGCGAGCGCGGAGGACCCCGGGGTCGTGCTGGCAGTGCTGGGCGGCTCAGGACAGGCCGAGGATCTCCTTGATAGGCGCCGTCGTGAAGTAGACCGCGAACAGCGCGGCGGTCAGCCACATGAGCGGGTGGATCCTGCGCGCGCGGCCGACGGCGGTCTCGACGAGCACGTAGGTCAGGAAGCCCGCCCCGATGCCGTTGGTGATCGAGTAGGAGAACGGCATCATGATGATGGTCATGAAGGCGGGTATGCCCAGTTCGGGCCGCTTCCAGTCGATGTCGGCCACCTGGGTCATCATGAGGAAGCCGACGACGACGAGCGCGGGGGTGGCCGCCTCGTAGGGGACCATCGCGACGAGCGGCGACAGGAAGACCGAGGCGAGGAACAGGGCCCCGGTGACGACGTTCGCCAGGCCCGTGCGCGCGCCCTCCCCGACGCCCGCCGCGGACTCCACGTAGGAGGTGTTGGAGGACACCGCGCCGACGCCGCCGACGATGGCGCCCACGGAGTCCACCACGAGGATCTCGCGGGTGCGCGGCGGGTTGCCGTTCTCATCGAGGAGGTCCGCCTCGGCGCCGATGGCCACCATCGTGCCCATCGTGTCGAAGAAGTCGGCGAGCATCATGGAGAAGACGAGCAGGACGATCGACACGACGCCCGCCTTCTCGAAGGAGCCCAGCAGGGAGAAGTGGCCCAGGCCCGACAGGTTCGGCACGGAGACGGGACTGCCGCTCAACGAGGGGACGCTCAGCGCCCAGCCCGTGGGGTTGGAGCCCTCCTCGAAGGCGCCCAGGCCCTGGATGGCCTCGATGATGACGGCCAGGAGCGTGGCGCTGACGATGCCGATGAGGATGGCGCCGCGGACCTTGCGGATGTGCAGGATGATCGTGAGGAACAGGCCGAGCAGGAAGACGACCACGGGCCAGCCCTTGAGGGAGCCGCCCAGGCCGAGCTCGAGGGGCGTGCCGCCGGCGCGCACGACCTTGGCGTCCACCAGCCCGATGAGGGCGATGAACAGGCCGATGCCCACGCTGATCGCGGTGCGCAGGAAGGGCGGGACGGCCCGGAAGACGGCCTCGCGGAAGCCGGTGAGGACGAGGATGAGGATGATGACGCCCTCGATGACGACGATGCCCATGGCATCGGCGAAGGTCATGCCGTGGTTGCCGACGATCGTGTAGGCGACCATCGCGTTGATGCCGAGCCCGGCGGCCATGGCCAGCGGGTAGTTGGCGACGACGCCCATGAGGATCGTCATGACCCCGGCGATGAGCGCGGTGCCGGCGGCGATCTTCGCCTTAGCGCTGGTCACGTCGCCGTCGCCCGCCAGAGCGCCGCCGAGGATCAGCGGGTTCAGCACGAGGATGTAGCTCATCGTGAAGAAGGTGACGACGCCGCCGCGGAGCTCGCGGGCGACGGTCGAGCCGCGCTCGGTGATGCGGAAGAAGCGGTCGAGGGCTGGCAGGGCGGTGGAGGGGGTGGGGCGTGAGGGCGCGGCGCGCCCGGGAGAAGTGGTGCTCACGTTGCCTCATTGTCACAGACCCCGGCGTCGGCCACGAGACCGTATCAGGAGTCGAAAGCGGCGCGGGCGAACCATAATGGGCCCATGAAGATCCTGCTCACGTCCACCTCCCACCTCGATCCATCGCCGCTGGTCGCCGATGGTCACGAGGTGGTCGTCTTCGATGAGGCCGCCCCGGTTCCTCCCGAGCACCGCGATGCGGAGGCGATGATCCTGTGGGGCATGGGCGGAGCGCGGACCTTGACGGCCCTGCGGGACACGGCCGGCCACATGACAAGCCTGCGCTGGATCCAGACCCTCGCCGCCGGGCCGGACGCCATCCTCGCCGCGGGCTTCCCCGACTCCGTCGCGATCACCACCGGGCGCCACTTCCACGACGCTACGGTGGCCGAGCACACGCTGGCCCTGGCCCTGGCCTGCGCGCGATCCCTGCCCCGGGCGCTGGAGGCTCAGCGCGAGCACCGGTGGGACCGCGAGCTCGGCGGGGCGAAGCCCCTGCACGACCCCGACCGCCTGACCACCCTCATCGGCGCCCGCGCGCTCGTCTGGGGCTTCGGCGCGATCGGCCAGGCCACCGCGCGGCTGCTGACCGCCGTCGGCGCCCAGGTGCGCGGGGTGGCTCGCAGCGCGGGAACGCGGGCGGGCTACGAGGTGATCGCCGTGGACGACATCGACACCGCCCTGCCCACCACTGACCTGCTGGTCTTGATCCTGCCCGCCACGCCGTCCACGGCCGGGGCCCTCGATGCCCGACGGCTGGCCCTGCTGCCCCGGCGCGCCATCGTGGTCAACACGGGACGAGGATCCACGGTGGACACGCCCGCGCTGAACGCCGCGCTGCGCGAGGGGCGGATCGCCGCCGCCGGCCTGGACGTCACCCATCCGGAGCCGCTCCCAGCCGATTCCCCGCTCTGGGACGCCCCGAACCTCATCCTCACCCCGCATGGCGCGGGCGGGCGCCCCGTGGGAGCGATGGAGCGGATCGTGCGCAACGCCAGGATCGTGGCCAACTCGCCCGCCGGCGAGCCGATCGAGGGGCTGTCATGACGCCGTCGCCCACGGCCCCCGCCCGGCGCCCCTCCGCCCGGCCGGTGCGCGTCCAGCGTCATGATCCCGCCCAGCGCCCGATGCTCGTCACCTGGGAGGCCACCCGCGCCTGCGCCCTGGCCTGCCGCCACTGCCGAGCCGAGGCCGTGCCGCTGCGCAGCCCCTTCGAGTTGGGCCTGGATGAGGCGAAGGCGCTCATGGATGAGGCGGCCGCCTTCGGCAAGCCCGCCGTCATTTTCATCATCACCGGGGGCGACTGCTTCGAGCGGCCGGACCTGGCCGAACTGGCCGCCTACGGGACGGAACTGGGGCTGCATGTGGCGCTCTCGCCGTCGGGGACGGATAAGCTCACCAAGGAGGCGCTCGCCGAGTTGCAGGAGGTGGGGGTCAACGTCATCTCCCTGTCCGTCGACGGCGCCACCGCCACCACTCATGACTCCTTCCGGGGGCTGGAGCGCACCTTCGACCGCACGATCGCCGGCTGGGAGGCGGCCCGCGAGTTGGGAATGAAGGTGCAGATCAACTCCGTGGTGGCGCGCCACAACGCCCATGAGCTGCCGGATATCGCGGCGCTCGTGCGCGAGCACGGGGCGATGACCTGGTCCGGGTTCCTCCTGGTGCCCACGGGGCGCGGCGTCGACTTGGGCGCTCTGGACGCCGATGAGGTGGAGGACGTGCTCGGCGCCTTCTACGACATGGGCGAGGCCGTCCCCGTGCGCACCACCGAGGGGCACCACTTCCGGCGCGTGTGCTTCCAGCGACAGGTCCTCGCCGATCGGGGCGTCCCCGAGGAGGAGATGATGCGGATCATGGGGTACGGGCCCCTGTACCGCCAGTTGCGCGAGCGGATCACCGAACTCGGGCTCGACTCGGGGCCCCGGCGGCGGCGTCCGCCGATCACCGTGAGCTCGGGCAGCGGCTTCGTGTTCGTCTCCCACACAGGGGAGGTGACGCCCTCGGGCTTCCTGGAGAAGAGCGCCGGGAACGTGCGCGACTCCTCCCTGACCGAGATCTACCGCCGCTCCGAGGTGTTCACCGGCGTGCGCGACCCGGGGCTGCTGAAGGGCCGTTGCGGCGCCTGCGAGTACAAGGCCGTGTGCGGCGGCAGTCGGGCGCGCGCCTACAACACGACCGGCGATCTCCACGCGGAAGACGCCTCCTGCAACTACCGCCCCGGCAGCTTCCCCTTCCCCGACGAGGTCGCCGCGCTCATGAGCGGGGTCGGCGGGGGCTCAGGCGCGGGTGGGCATGAGGGCCTCAAGGTCGGCGAGGCTGTTCACGCCGGCCACTGAGTCAGCCGTCTCTTCCTCGGCATCGGGCCCGTCCGAGGGCCCGGCGGGCGCTGCGGAGCGCTCCTGGCCGAGTTCGTCGGCTAGGCCCGCGACGGCGTCGCGCGCGGCGACGGCGCGGTCCTCGCCAGCATCAGCGGTCCCCGGCGCGTCATCGACCGCCGGATCCGCCTCGGCTCCGGGCGCGGCGCCGACGGGGGCCTGCGGGGCCCGCGGGGCCTCATCAGCGGCGGGTTCCGCGGCAGCATCCTCGGCGGAGCCCTCGGCGGCGGGCACCGCCGCCTCCTCGACGGCGCCCCCGGCGATCTCGTCCAACGGAACGCCCCCGCGCAGGTCCTGGCCGTCGGAGCCGACGACCTCGATGCGGCCCTCGTCGACGCGTGAGGGCGTCACCGGCCACTCCGGCCCCTGGTCGGGCACATCGGTCTCGGAGTGGGCGCCGCAGCCGTGGTCGAGGGAGACGACGACGCCGTCGTCGGGGGCCCACTCGTTGGCGCAGATCCCGAAGGCCTGCCGGAAGGGCCCCGCCATGGGGATGAAGAAGCCGCATGTGGAGCAGGTGGCGTGGGCCTTGCGGACGCCGTCGGCATGGGGGCCGTGATCGCCGTCGTACCAGCGCTGGGCGGCGCGCTGGACGCCCTCGGGGCTGAGGACCCGCGCGCGCCCGAGGTCGAGCTCATCGAGGGCGACCCTGTCCCCCTCCTCGTCGCCAGTGGCTTCCCAGCCCGGCTCAAGGCGCTCGTCGGTCTCGCGCAGGGGGAGCCGGTCGGAGCGGCTGACATCCCCGGGGGCCAGGCGGTCCGCCCAGGGCACCCACACGGGGGCGAGAAGCGCGTCCTCGCCGGGCAGCAGTTCGAGCTCGACCACGGTGGCCGTCCGCGAGCGCGGCGCGCGGCTCATCGTGACGGCCCAGCGCCAGCCGCTGTAGCCGGCCAGGGTGCACTCGAAGAGGTGGGTGACGAGGCGCTCGGCGTCCGCGCGGGCGGCCGTGTGGGCCCCGATAGTCTCGGGGATCGTGATCTCCATGAGGGCGGTCCGCGCGAGCTCGACGGCGGTCGCGCTGGTCAGCGTGCGGTCCTTGGCGGCGAGGGCGGCCTGGGACGCCGTGGGCAGCGAGCCCCCGCGGACCAGGGCGGCGGTGGCGGGGTCGGCGGCGGTCCCGACGCTCCCCCGGGGGACCTCGGGGGCCTCAGGGCTCTGCGGGGTCGCGCTCATCTCGGGGGAGGTCGCGCCTGCCACGGCGCTCTCGGTTCCAGTCACGCGCCCCAGTGTAGAGGGGGTGTCCACGCCCCGCCCGCCAGCGCTCCCGTCGCGGGACGCGCCCCAGAGGCCCGGGGGCCGGTCAGTCCCGGCTGAGCGGCTCCACGGAGACGATGCGGTGGACGGCGACGGTCAACTCGGTCTCACGCGCGACATCGGCGAGCCTGACCCGCCCGGGCTCGACGGAGCGCACTCGCACCCGCCTGTCCTGGACCTCGCCGTCGGGTCCCGCCAGGCGCAGGCGCAGCAGGGAGCGGTTGGCCTGGCCCTGCCGCAGGACCGCTAGGGCGTGTACGGGGTCGCTCGCGGCAACGGCCGGCCCGGCGGCGTCGAGGGCCTCCTGGCCGGCGCGCATCCTGCCGACCATGACGGCGAGTTCCCGGCTGGCGGGGGCGCGGCGCCGGGAGGCGATGACGTGTCCCGGCCGGGTGGGCTCGGGCGCGGCGCCCCGGCCGCGCGCGCCAGCGGCACCGCCCGGGGCGCCGTCGATGACGAGGCGGCCCTGCCCGTCCTCCAGGACGGGAGCGAGCCCCGCGGCCCGCAGCTCGCGCAGGACCTGCCCGGCGCTGGCGGTCGCGGTGATGATCCCGGGGGCGGCCTCGTCCAGGCCGAGGCCGGCCAGCCGGGGCTCGGCCAGGAGGCCCGCGGCGGCGGCCGGGTCGGGGACGCGCAGGATCGAGGCGATGGGGCGCACGCGGATCGCCCCGTGGCGGCGGGCGGCGTCCTCGACAAGGGCCTCCAGCGCCCCCGGCAGGGGGGCGGGGCTGTAGGCGCCGAGCGCGTCGAGGAGCTCGGTGGCGCTCAGACCAGCGTCGAGGGCGCCTCGCACCGAGTCGGGGGTGAAGCGGAGGGTGAGGGCGCCGCCGCGCGATTCGACGACGGCGCTGCGCTCCAGCAGGGCGGCGAGCGCCGCGACGGGGCGGCCCGGGACGATCGCGGTGAGGTCGGATTGGACCAGCAGCATGGGCACCGGCTCGGGCAGGTCGGCGGCCAGCGCGTCCTCCAGGGGCCCCAGGGAGGCCGGATCCGCCTCGGCGTCCAGGGACTCGCGCTCGGCCAGGGCGCGGCCCGCGCGCGAGAGCGCTCCGGCGCCCGTGATCCCCAGGAGTTCGGCCTCGGCGAGGATCGCGGTGATGGCGCCGTCGGGGATGGGGCGGCGGGGGCGGGCCGCGGTGAGGGTCGCGCGCACGAAGCCGGGGGTGGCGGAGGCGCCGTCGGGCAGCGCGGCCAGGAGGCGCAGGACGCGGTGGCGCAGGGTGCGGGCCCAGGGGGCCTCGGCGGCGTCGCCGAGCACTGCTCTCAGGGCCCCATCCTCACCGCGGCTGCCGACCAGCCACGGGGCGCGGGCGCTGGAGGCCCAGGCGGCGGCGAGGGCGGCCCAGCGCTCGGGCAGGGGCGGGGCGTCGTCGTGGGAGAGCCAGGCCAGGGCGGGGGCGGCGGGGAGCCAGGCGGCGCCGTCGTCGTCGAGGCCGAGGAGGCCCGCGGCGGCGGCGATCTCGATGACGGTGGCGGCCTGGGCGGGGGCCAGGCCGAGGGCCTCAGCGGTGCGGGCCAGGGGGCGCACGCCGACGCCGCCGGCGCGCAGGAGGGGGCCGGGCTCGCGCGACCACTCGCGCAGGAGCGCGGTGACGAGGCGGACGGCCTCCTCGGCTCGCTGGGCGGACTCGGCGGCGATGGCCCGGGGCTCGATGATGGTCAGCGAGTCGGGGCTGGGGCCGGTGAGGCTCTCGGCGGGCGGGGGCCAGGAAGCGGTGCCGGGCGCGAGGGCTTCGGCCAGGCCGGGGGCGGGCCGGTTCGAGATCGTCAGGGCGAGGCGGGAGAGCTGGGAGAGCCGGTCGGTGACGGTGTCGAGGGGCAGGGAGAGACAGTCGGCGAGGATGGCGGCGAGGTCATCGACGGCGCCAGCGGGCCCTGCCAGCCCGGCGACGGGGCCGACGAGGCCCTCGGCGACGGCGATGGCGGCCGCGTCGAGCTGGGCGAGGGCGAGATCGGTGCTGGTCCGCCCGGCGGCGCGGGCCGCGAGCGCGGTGAAGGAGGGCGAAGGCGGAGAGAGGAGGTCGGGGCGGGCCAGGAGGAGGGCGGCGATCTCCCGGTCGGGCAGGCCGGTCAGGCGCGCGGCCAGGTCCTCCACCGTCGCTGGGCCTGGTGCGCTTGCCTCGCGCCGCTGCTCCTCCTCACCGCTCATCCCACCAACGGTACAGCCCCGCGCCACCGGGCCCCGCGCCCACTACTTCTACAGTGATATAGAGGCGTATACACGTGTATCTGAAAACAATATATCTTCCATAGACCTTTAGATTCGGAGGACTTCATGGCCCCCATGCTCAACCCCTACGTCCCCTGAGCGACCTCGCGCGCCCCTCCGAAGGACATCTCGCTCGCAGCCGCGGAGGCGGGCAGCGGGCTCGCGCTCCTCATCGACGAGGCACAGGACCTCTCAGCCGAGGATCTCACCACGTTGGTGGCCGTCTCCCACGCCGCCGCCCAGGACGACTGGCCGGTGCTCTTCGCGCTCGCCGATCCGGCCACGGCGGAGGGCGTGACGTGGGACGACGACGCTCTGTCACACGTCGTGGACCGCTCCGGGCGCTACCCGTACTTCATCCAGCAGTTCGGGCAGGAGGCGTGGAACGCCGCATCCGGCACACGCATCGACGCTCGGGCGGCTGAGCTCGGCGTCGTCGCCTTCACCGTCCCGGGCATGGCCGAATTCATCTCCCGGCAGCACGGCGAATAGGGGTCGGCTCCACGGACGCGGGCGGGCGCTCATACCCTCCTTGGCGCCAGGAGCGCGATACTCACCCCCATGCCCACCACGCCCAACCCATCCGCTCCCCCAGCCCCGGACGGCCCGCTCATCGTCCAGAGCGACCGGACGGTCCTGCTCGAGGCCGCCCACCCGGCCGCCGACGACGCCCGCCGCGCCATCGCGCCCTTCGCCGAGCTGGAGCGGGCCCCCGAGCACATCCACACCTACCGGATCACGCCCCTGGCGCTGTGGAACGCGCGGGCCGCGGGCCTGGACGCGGAGACGGTCGTCCACGTGCTCGTCACCTACTCCCGCTTCCCCGTCCCCCACGCCCTGCTCACCGAGATCGCCGAGACGATGGGGCGCTACGGGCGCCTCCAGCTGGTGGCGGATCCCGCGCACGGGCTCGTCCTGCGCGCCACCGACTCCCCGGTCCTGGAGGAGGTCCTGCGCTCCAAGCGGACCGCGGGGATGCTCGGGGAGCGCCTGGGGGACGCCGACGTCGTCGTCCATCCCTCTGAGCGAGGTCGCCTCAAGCAGGCCCTCATCAAACTGGGCTGGCCCGCGGAGGACCTCGCGGGCTACGTCGACGGCGAGGCCCACCCGATCACGCTGGTCGAGGACCCGGCCGGCGCGGCCGCAGGCTCCCCGGGGGCCTTCGCGCTGCGCCCCTACCAGCGCCAGGCGGTGGACGCCTTCTGGTCGGGGGGCTCCGGCGTCGTCGTCCTTCCCTGCGGGGCGGGCAAGACGCTCGTGGGCGCGGCGTCGATGGCGCGCTCATCCACCACCACTCTCATCCTGGTGACCAACGCGGTCTCGGCGCGCCAGTGGAAGGAGGAGCTCATCCGCTTCACCACCCTCACCGCCGACGAGATCGGGGAGTACTCGGGGGCACGCAAGGAGGTCCGGCCCGTCACCATCGCCACCTACCAGGTGCTCACCATGAGACGGAAGGGCACCTACCCGCACCTGGACCTGCTCGACGCGCGCGACTGGGGACTCATCGTCTACGACGAGGTCCACCTCCTGCCCGCTCCCGTCTTCCGCATGACGGCGGACCTCCAGGCGCGCCGCCGCCTGGGGCTGACAGCCACGCTCGTGCGCGAGGACGGGCGCGAGGATGAGGTCTTCAGCCTCATCGGGCCCAAGCGCTACGACACTCCCTGGAAGGACCTGGAGAACCAGGGGTGGATCGCTCCGGCAGTGTGCACGGAGGTCCGCCTCACCCTCGACGCCGGGGAGCGGATGTCCTACGCCACTTCGGAGTTGGAGGACCGCTACCGGCTGGCCGCCACCAGCCCGCGCAAGCGGGATGTGGTCGAGCGGATCCTGGCGCGCCATCGGGGCGAGGAGGCGCTCGTCATCGGCTCTTACGTCGACCAACTCGAGGATCTGGCCGAGCACCTGGGCGCGCCGATCATCACCGGGGCGACGACGGTTCGCCAGCGCCAGCGCCTCTACGACGACTTCCGGGCGGGCAAGGTCCCCGTACTCGTGGTCTCCAAGGTCGCCAACTTCTCCATCGACCTGCCCGGCGCCTCCGTGGCGGTACAGGTCAGCGGCTCCTTCGGGTCGCGCCAAGAGGAGGCGCAGCGCCTGGGGCGGATCATGCGCCCCAAGTCCGACGGCCGCCAGGCGCACTTCTACACCGTCGTCGCGCGCGACACCAAGGACCAGGAGTTCGCCGCCCACCGCCAACGCTTCTTAGCCGAGCAGGGATACGCCTACGAAATCGTCGAGGCCGACGACCTGTGACAGGAGGGCGGGTCGGGGCGCTCGCGCGTCCCGACCCGCCCTGGCTCCCGTCAGCCGATCCACCTCCCGGACTCGGAGAATCGGTGCCAGTCGGGCCCCAGCTTGCGCCAGCCGGTGACCATCGCACCGTCATCGCCCAGGTAGTACCAGTCGGGCCCGTGCTTGAGCCAACCGGTGACCATCGCACCGCTGTCACCCAGGTAGTACCAGTGGGGCCCGTGCTTGAGCCAACCAGTGACCATCGCGCCGCTGTCACCCAGGTAGTACCAGGCATCACCGTCACGCTGCCAGCCGGTGACCATCGCACCGTTGTCACCCAGGTAGTACCAGTTGCCCGCGTCGAGCGCCCAGCCCGTGCGCATCGTGCCAGCGCTGTCCAAGAGGTACCAGGTGCCGCGATCATTGAGCCATCCGGTGGCCCAGGAGCCGTCCGCGCGCTGGAACCCCCACGTCCCGTCGGGTTGGAGGACCCAGTGATCCGTGGCCTCCGGCTGGGGGCGCTGCGGCGGTCGTGGCGCATCACCCTGCCCTTGGGCACTGGCCTCGCCCGAGGCCACTCGGACCGGGGAGCCGGTCCGGTACGCGACGGCCGTGGCGACGTAGGAGGAGGCATTGGGGAGGCTCTCGAAGACGGCCTCCGCCTGCCCCGCTGGGACCACGCGGGTGACCGACCAGCCCTCATCCTTCCCGGAGACCGTGACAGCGATGTCGCCGATCGCGCCGACCTGCGGCCGCGTGAACGGCTGGAGGTCAACGGTAGCCGTGGTCCCCGAGGCGGCCGCGCTGGTCGTGATCCCCGGCGCGGGCGCCTGGGCCGCCGAGATGGCCGGCTCGTACTGGAGCGCGGCCTGCTCATTGTCGGGGGCCCACAGGCCGAGGGCACTCAGGAAGAGCCTGGCCATGTAGCGCTGGCCGTTGAACCCGGGGTGCAGGTTGTTGCCCATGAGGATCTGGTCGACCTTGTTGGCGTCCGCGGGGTCGCTGATGAGCCAGGGGTAGCGCTCCGCGGATTCCTGCCATCGGGTGAACTGATCGACGACGATGAGCCCGTCGTCCTCGGCGCCGAACTGCTTCATGATGGCGACATAGGGCTTGACCCGCTCACTCCTGCTGCCCGGCGTCGGGGTGCGCAGGATGATGACCGCGTCGGGGTTCTTCGCCCGGATGCGCTCGATGATGGTCCGGAGGTTCTTCCGGTAGGTCTCGGGAGGCGTGGCCGCACTGGCGGAGTCATTCGTGCCGATCATCAGGGAGACGACGTCGGCCGGGTAGTTGTCCAGGCGCGGCCCGATCTGCGCCAGAGTCTCAGCGGTGTCGGCCCCGGACACGGCGGTGTTGACCACCACGTCATCCTTGCGGCCCAGGACCTCATGGACGTACTTCTCCACGACCTGGGGGACGGCGTCGTAGCCCTTGGTGTGCAGCGCCCCGTGGGTGATGGAATCCCCCATGAACAGCCAGGTCAGGGGGCGCCCCTGCCCCAACTTGCCAGAGAGCCTGTCGATCGGCGAGACGACGGCGGGGCTGAAGGAGCCCGATGCGAGCTCGCCGCGAAGCGTCGCCAGCCGCTGGGCGCCGTCGGTCGAGGCGGTGGTGATCTCCACGCGCCCGGCGTTCGGCAGGCCGCGAAGCAATGCGGTGCCCCCGGCGTCCACCGTGGCGGAGGAGAGCGTCGTGCCGACCTTCGGCGGGGCGAGGTCGGCGTCCTCATCGGACAGGATCACCCGGGCCTCGACGCGCCAGCGCCCACCGACCTCCTGGGGGATCGAGACCGACAGAGAGCCGGAGCGGAGGGAGGCGGTCGGCGCCTCGGCCCTGAAGGCCGCGGGCGCGGGGCTCTCCTTGCGGTCGAGGGTCACGCCCCTCCCGGGGAAGGCGGTGGGCAGGCCGATCGTCGCATCGGCGAGCTGGCGGCCCAGAATGAGGTGGCCCTGGGCCGTGAGCGTGGAGTCGGCCCTCAGCCCCGCGGAGGCGAAGGCGCTGTCGGCCTTGGTCTGGGAGAAGTGGTCCACGACGATGATCCTGCTGTGGATCGCGGGCTTGGCCGCGTACTCGTTGATGACGTCCTTCGCGGCCGCCGCGTAGCGCTCAGCGAGGTCAGCCTTCTCCTTGGGCCGGTAGGGGAGTTGGACGACGGCGAAGGCGCCGGATCGCACGGCGACCGCCTTGTCGATGAACTGCCGGAGAGCGCCCTGGAAGGCGGGCACCCCGGCCTCACCGGCGGCGTAGTCGTCAGGGCTGATGAGGTAGGCGGTGGCCTTCGGTCTCAAGGGCGCGACCCGGGTGTCGAAGTCCGCCACGACGTCGGACAGGACCGCGCCGGGGCGGGCCAGGTTGACGGTGTAGCGCTGCCTCGCGTGGAGCTTGTTCCCACTCTGGGCCCGGTCCCAACGGATGTACTCCTCGAACTGGCCGACGTAGTTACGGGCCCCTCGCGTCTGCGAGAAGCCACCGGCGACGTCGGATCCCCCGGTGAACGCCCAGGTGTTGTCCGGGGAGTCGTCGAAGAGCTCGGCGCGCGCCGAGCCGAGGCCGTCCGAGCGGGCGCCGGCGAGCGTGATGGTCTTGGCGTCCTCATCGGACACCGCCTGCGAGGTCACCATGACATCGGAGATTTCGCCGGTGAAGCCATGGCGCACCGCCCCGTCGGCCTCCCGGTAGCCGCCGACACTCACCTCATTGATCTCGGTGAGGGCGCTGAGCAGGCCGTCGAAGGCGGCGTTCGTGGTGCTGAACACCTCGCGCCCGTCAACCGTCAGGCGCATCGCCTTGGCGTCGGTCGAGCTGAAGGCCGCCATGTGCCACTGATCGCGCCCCGCCCCGAGGGGCGACTCGGCCTGGACCTGCGGGAGGGCGTAGCGCACGACGCCCCCGTCCTTCTTGACGAAGAACGACGCGACGTCCGGCACCCGATCGAGCTCCTTGCCGGGCGTGGATCCCAGGGCGGCCCCGGCCTTCCTGGCGCCCAGGAGGAGCCCGGGCGCATTGGCCCCCTGGCTGCGGAAGCGGATGAAGACGGTGCCATGGCGCAGTCCTCGCAACCGCTCGGCGCGATCATCGAGGCTGAGGGCCCTGGTGCCGTCGAAGCGGGAGTCCTGGCCGGTCATGGCGATGGAGACCTCGGCACTCGCTTTGAGCGGCTCAAGGAGCGGGTTGTCGTGGGTCGGCTGGCCGACGGCCGCCGCGGCCTGCTGTCGCGGTTGGCCGTCGTGGACCTCCCCGGCGGCCGCGGGCGAGGGGGTGAGGATCATCGCCAGCGCCAGGGCGGCAGTGGCGAGGACCCTGGGGGGCCTGGCGGACACGAGCGGGAGGGCGGCATTGCGCCGCTTCGATCTGTACAGCATGACATCGTTGTCCTTACTATGCGCGTGGGAACTCAGGGTGGCAGATGGGGAACCCTGGGCGCCGGGGATCGTAGCATTCATCCGACGTCCGACCGGACGGGGTGTCATCCGCCGCCTATCGAGACCGAGCCCCGAAGCCCTTCAAAGCCGGCCGCCCGCGAGCGGATCGCTCAGGCGTGGGCGAAACGAGTTGCCCTAGGCGCGCTCCGACGGAGACGATGGACCGCGATGCTATCGACAGCCCGCCCCTCGCGCCGCCCGTGTCACGCTCCGCGCCTGGCCATCCCGATCCTCCTCGCCCTGGGCGCGGGGGCCCTCGTCGCGCCCACCGCCACCGCCCAGGCGCCGGCATCCACCGCCATCAGCGGTCCCGCCGCGATGACGGCCGGGGCTCTGGCATCGGGCTCCACGGCCAGGGGGGCGGCCGCCCGCGTCGTCGACGGCGCGAACATCCTGGACGACGCCGCGGCCGCCTCCGCCGTCGAGAAGGCCGCGAAGGACGGCATCACCCTGTCGATCCTCACGGCCACCGATGAGACGAGCAAGGCCGAGGCCCTGGCCAAGAAGG
Organism: Actinomyces sp. zg328; assembly: GCF_009829635.1. Taxonomy (NCBI): domain Bacteria; kingdom Bacillati; phylum Actinomycetota; class Actinomycetes; order Actinomycetales; family Actinomycetaceae; genus Actinomyces; species Actinomyces sp. zg328. The sequence goes on along the minus strand of NZ_VWPE01000004.1, from coordinate 75,906 downwards.
AGTGGCGCGCCAAGGGCATGGGGGCCTCCAACGCCCTGCTCGTCATCAACATGCCGGCTTCGGGCTCGAACTCCTACTACCTGGCCACGGGCAGCGACATCCCGGCCTCCAAGCGCAGCGAGCTGGGCAGCGAGATCGGCTCCTACATGCGCTCCCGCGACTTCGACGGCGCCGTCGCCGCCCTTCCGGGGCTCCTGGCCAAGGCCAAGGGCGGGAGCAGGAGCGGGACCGAGGGCTCATCGGGCGGGTCGGCCACGGGCCTGGTGCTGCTGGCGGGCGGGGGCGCGGCCGCCGCGGGGGCGGCCGCCTACGCCGTCTCGCGCCGCCGCAGGTCGGGAGCCTCATCCCCCCAGGAGGACAACGTGTTCTGGAATCGCAAGAAGAGGGCGCCTGAGCCGGTCGGTCCGGTGCCCCTGGACCAGCTCATCGCCCAGGCGGGCGCCGCCCTGGTGACCGCTGATGACGCGATGCGCGCCGCTGACGAGGAACTGTCCTACGCCCAGGCGCAGTTCGGCCTGTCCGCGACCGACTCCTTCACCGAGGCGCTGGGCCAGGCCAAGGCCCACCTGAGCCGCTGCTTCGAGCTACGCAAGATCCTCGACGACGACATCCCCGAAACCGAGGCCCAGCAGCGCCAGATGTACGGGGAGATCCTCGACCGCTGCCAGCAGGCCATGGGCGCGATCCGGGCGCAGAACCAGCTCTTCGAGGAGCGGCGCGGCATCGAGTCCGCCCTGCCGACCTCCATGTCCGAGACCGCCCAGCGCGCTGACGAGACCGAGCAGGCCATCACCATGGCCAAGACGCTCCTGGTGACGCTGCGCGCCACCTACCCCGCCTCAGCGCTCACCTCGGTCTCCGAGGCGCCCGCGCGCGCCGAGAGGCTGCTGGCCGCGGGCCGCACCGCCCTGGAGCAGGCCAGGGCCAGCGCCGACGCCGGGCAGCAGTCCACCGCCGTCGAGCAGGTGCGCATCGCCCAGGGCTCGATTGCCCAGGCCGGCACCCTCGCGGCCCAGGTGACCAGCGCCAATGCTCGCTTGAGCACGGCCTCGGCCGACCTCGCGGCGGCGATCGCCTCCCTGTCCTCCGATCTCGTGGACGCCAAGCGCCTGGCCGACCAGGTGCCCAGTGCCACCCTCTCCCCGCTCGTGGCCGACGCCGAGGCCGCGATCGCCGAGGGCCGCGCTGCCTCCGGGAGGGCCAGCACCGACCCGTCCGCCCCGGCCACCGGCGATCAGGTGGTCGGCGACCCCCTGGCTGCACTGGACCACCTCAGCCGCGCCGAGACCGCGATCGACGCCGCGCTCGCCCCGGCGCGGGCGAAGGAGGAGAACGACTCGCGGGCCCGCAGCCAGCTGGGCTCGCGCCTGTCGCGCCTCAACTCGCAGGTGCAGTCCGTGACCACCTACATCACCACCCACCGCGGCGCCGTCGGCTCTTCGGCCCGCACCGCCCTGTCCGAGGCGGCCCGCCACGCCTCGGCGGCCACCATCGCTCAGCCCACGGACCCGCAGGCGGCCCTGGCCGAGGTCGCCGCCGGAGAGCCGCTGGTGGCGCAGGCGCAGGCCCTGGCGGAGGCCGATGTGCGCGACGCCGGCAACGCCTGGGGCGCCGGCGCCAGCCACTCCGGGGGATATGGCCGCCGCGGCGGCGGCCTGGACCTCGGCTCGCTCGTGCTCGGAGGGATCCTCATGGGCGGCCTGTTCGACGACGACCGCCCCCACCACATCGGAGGTTGGGGCGGCGGCGACTTCGGAGGCTTCGGCGGGGACTTCGGAGACTTCGGCGGCTCCGGCGGGGACTTCTGAGCCCCTCACCACTGTTCAACCCCATCACCTCAACCACCACCCGAAGGGAACCCCCACATGGCTGAGAAGCAGTCGATCCTGGGCCGCATCGCCCAACTGACCCGCGCGAACATCAACGCCCTCCTCGATCGCGCCGAGGACCCGGAGAAGATGCTCAATCAGCTCGTGCGCGACTACACGAACTCCATCGCCGAGGCCAAGCAGGCGGTCGCCCAGACGATCGGCAATCTGCGCCTGACCGAAAAGGACTACGAGGCCGACGTCGCCCAGGCCAAGGACTGGGGGGCCAAGGCCCTGGCCGCCTCCCGCAAGGCCGACGAGATGCGCGCCGCCGGTGACGCCGCGAGCGCCGACAAGTGGGACTCCCTGGCCAAGGTGGCCATCACCAAGCAGATCACGGCGGAGAGGGAGGCCAAGGAGGCCGAGCCGATGATCGCCTCCCAGCGCCAGGTGGTCGAGCAGCTCAAGACGGGGCTGAACCAGATGGAGGTCAAGCTCGGCGAGCTCAAGTCCCGCCGCGACCAGCTCATCGCCCGCCGGAGGACCGCCGAGGCGCAGGTCAAGGTCCAGGGGGCGATCAGTTCGATCAACGTCATGGACCCCACGTCCGAGCTCTCCCGCTACGAGGAGCAGGTGCGCCGCGTCGAGGCGCAGGCCGCCGGGCAGATGGAGCTGGCGAGCTCCTCCCTGGAGTCCCAGTTCGCCGAGCTGGAGGCCTCAGACACCCAGATCGAGGCCGAGGCCCGCCTGGCAGCCCTCAAGTCCGGCGGCAAGGCGGCGCTGCCCTCCGCGTCCGCCGCCCCCGCCCAGATCACCGATGGGGACGACGCCGTCAACGCCGCCTTCGAGGCCCTCAAGGCCCAGAGCAGGCCTGTCGCCCAGGGCGCCACCGACGAGGACGCTTCCTCGTACTGACGCCCTGGCCAGACGGAGGGGCCGTGGTGGGATTCGGTCCGCGGGGCCGGCATCGGGTCTGGCCGAGGCGCCGGAGGGCGCCCGACGGCCAGGGGGGGGACCGGCCCGCGGATCGAATCCCACCGCCTCAAGCGCATCGCCATGCCCTCACCCATGCGCCGCCCGGCTACCATAGGCGCATGAGCAGCCCCACCTACCTCCTCATCGATGGCGAGAACATCGACGCCACCCTCGGCATGAGCGTTCTCGGGCGCCGCCCCGAGCCCGATGAGCGCCCTAGGTGGGACCGCGTCCTGTCCTTCTGTGACTCCTTGTCAGACGCGACGTCGTCGGACGGCCAGGGCGAGGACGCCCACGGCCTGTTCTTCCTCAACGCCACGAGCGGTCACATGCCGATGGGCTTCATCCAGGCGCTCATGGCGATGGACTACCGCCCGATCCCTCTGTCGGGCTCCGGCGCCGCCGATGAGAAGGTGGTGGACACCGGTATCCAGCGGACCCTCGACGCCTTGGCCGAGCGCCTCGCCGCTCAGCGCGCCGAGGATGCCTCCGCCCGTCTCCAGGTGCTCCTGGGAAGTCACGACGGCGACTACATCCCCCAGGTCGAGCGGCTCCTCGACGGCGGCGCCCAGGTCGGCATCCTGTGCTTCCGTGAGTTCCTCAACTCCCATCTGGCAGCCCTGGAGACCAGGGGCCTGAGGATCCACGACCTGGAGTACGACGTCGACGCCTTCACCTCCGTGCTGCCGCGCATCCGGATCATCCCGCTGCAGGAGTTCGACCCGCTGCAGTTCATCTGAGCGGCGGGCCCAGCGCCCCGAGGCGCCCGCCATCCAGGATTCCCAGCGACCATTCAGAGACCTTCCAGGAATCTTGCGACAATGGGCGCATGGATCTCGACACGCGCACCGGCACGCCTCAGGCATCCACCGAGGCCAAGCTCCTCGTTGTCGACGACGAGCCGAACATCCGCGACCTTCTCGCCTCCTCCCTGCGCTTCGCGGGGTTCGAGGTCGTCACCGCCACCGATGGGAATCAGGCGCTGCGCGCCATCGAGTCCAATGATCCCGACCTCATCGTCCTGGACGTCATGCTCCCGGACATGGATGGCTTCACGGTGGCCAGACGGGTGCGGGAGCGGGAGATCGCCACGCCGATCCTGTTCCTCACCGCCCGCGACGACATGGATGACAAGGTCCAGGGCCTGACGGTGGGCGGGGATGACTACGTCACCAAGCCCTTCGGCCTGGAGGAGGTCGTGGCCCGCATCCGCGCCATCCTGCGGCGCACGAACGCCGTCAACGAGACCGATGACGGCACGCTGCGCGTGGCCGACCTCATCCTCGACGAGGACGCGCACGAGGTCCACCGCGCCGGCGTCGAGGTCGAGCTCTCCCCCACCGAGTTCAAGTTGCTGCGCTACCTCATGATCAACGCGGGGCGCGTGGTCTCCAAGACCCAGATCCTCGATCACGTCTGGGAGTACGACTGGAGCGGGGACGCCGCGATCGTGGAGTCCTACATCTCCTACTTGCGCCGGAAGGTGGACCAGATCGAGGCGATCGACGGCACCACCGTGACGCCCCTCATCCAGACCCGTCGCGGCGTGGGCTACATGCTGCGCGAGCCCAAGGGTGAGTAATGCCGCCATCCCGGAGGCGGGGCCGCTTCCACCCCATCATCGAGTCCAAGCGCTACTGGCACTCCCAACCGCTGCGCACCCGACTGGCGCTCATCACCACGGGCCTGCTCACCGTGGGGCTCCTGGCCACATCCCTGGTCACCACCCAGTTGCTGCAGACCCACCTCATAGGGCAGGTCGATAACCAGCTCAAGGTGACCTCCCGAACGATCGGCGACCGGGGCCTGGAGTACCTCCAGCAGGATGGCAGGAGTTCGCAGGCCCCCACCACCTATTACCTGGAGGCCCAGTACTCCAGCGGCAAGATCGGCCGGATGGTCAATGACAAGACGACGGCGGAGTACGGCATCCCTTCCCTGGGAACCCTGTCGCTGGACAACCGCGAGCCGTTCACCGTCCCCTCCTCGTTGCCGGGCCACTACTGGCGGGTCCTGCCCCTGGAGATCAAGGATCAGGATGGCGACTACGCCGGCATCGTCGCCATCGCGCTGCCACTGCGCAATGTCCGGGACACCGTGGAGCAGACCAGGGTCGTGGTCGCCGTGACGGACGTCGTCGTCGTCCTCGTCGGGGCGGCCCTGGCCACCTACCTCGTCCACCGGTCCTTCGGCCCGCTGCGGCAGATCGAGGGGGTGGCGGGGCGCATCTCCCGGGGGGACCTGTCCGCTCGCGTGCCGGTGACCGAGCCGCCGATGACGGAGGTCGGCTCGCTGCAACAGGCCCTCAACACGATGCTCCAGCAGAACGAGCACGCCTTCTCGGTGCAGGTCACCGCGCAGGTGCGCATGACGCGGTTCGTCTCCGACGCCTCCCACGAGCTGCGCACACCGCTGTCGGCGATCCAGGGCTACGGCGAGCTCTATCGCATGGGCGGCGTGCCCGCGGAACGCACGAGCGAGGTCATGGGGCGCATCGAGTCCGAGGCCACCCGGATGGGCCGCCTCGTCGAGGACCTGCTCCAGCTGGCCCGCATGGATGAGGGCCGCAAGATGGACACCGCCCCCGTCGATCTCACGGCCGTGTGCGCCGGAGCGCTCACGGACATGGTGGTCCTGGCCCCCGAGCGCGACTGCGCGCTGCTGAGGCTCGACGGCGGCCCCGAGGCCCCCCAGCCCCTGACCGTCATGGGGGACCGCGACCGGCTCGCCCAGGTCGTCACCAACCTCCTGGGCAACGTGGTGCGTCACACGCCCGCGGGGACCCCGGTGGAGATCGCACTGGGGCCGATCGGCGGCCGTTCGGCCATCATCGAGGTGCGAGACCATGGGCCGGGCATCGCCCCCGCGGACGCGAGCAAGGTGTTCCAGCGCTTCTACCGGGCGGACACCTCCCGCAACCGGGAGACCGGCGGATCGGGGCTCGGCCTGTCGATCGTCGCCGCGATCGTCCAGCGCCACCACGGGACGATCGGCATCACCCCCACCCCGGGCGGTGGCGCCACGGTGCGCATCGAACTCCCTCTGGCCCAACCCGAGCAGGCCCCCGTGCCAGCGGGCGACGGGCCGCGCGCGGGTAGGCGCGGGTAGGCACGGGTAGGCACGGAGCGCCGCAGCAGGTCAAAGGCCCCCGCGCGGGCCCCGATGGGGAGCGCTGCCCGGGGTGGCGGGTGGAACACGATCGCACTTCGACTTTCCCGCCCCGCAGCCCTACGATGACAACTGTTCTGTAACTCCTGTGAGGCATCGGAGGCATGGCATGGCCGTCATCGACGCGCCGCAGTGGCTGCTCCCCGCCTTCGTGCGCAGCCTCAAGGCCCTGGGCACGACGGCTGATCCGGAGCAGCTCCGCGCTGCCGGTCAGGAGCTCATCGAGCGCTGGTCCACGCCGGACCGCCGCTTCCACAACCTCAAGCACGTCATCGACATGCTCGCCCGCGTGGACGAACTCGCGGATGAGTCCCACTACCCCGATGTCATGCGCATCGCGGCCTGGTACCACGGCTGCGTGTTCTCCGCGGAGACCAAGGAGACCTACCAGCGCAACGGTGGTGAGGACGAGGTCGCCTCGGCCGCCCTGGCCGCCAAGGAGTTGTCGGCCCTGGGCGTCCCGGACGCCACGGTGGATCGGGTCTGCGCCCTCATCCTCAACCTCAAGAGTCATACGCTGCCGGCCAACGACATGGACGCCAGCGCCCTCAATGACGCGGACCTGGGAACCCTCGCCGTCGAGCCGCAGATGTACAAGAAGTACCGGATGGCGGTGCGCGAGGAGTACGCCCACATCCCCGACGAGCGCTATTACGAGGCGCGCCTGGCGATCATCACCCGGCTCCTGGATCGGGACCGCCTCTTCTCCTCGCCCCTCGGTGAGCGCTGGGAGTTGCCCGCCCGGCAGAACCTGGCCGCCGAGAAGAGCAGGATCGAATGCGCCCTGGCGAAGATGCCCGATGGAGGGGCCCTGCCGAGCAACGACCCTGCTGTCGTCCCCGCTCCCGCCGGCGGCGCCGCCGCGCCCACCGCCCCCGAGCCTGGGATGAGGGCCGTCCCGGCTCCCACCGAGGCGACCCCGGCGTCCACGGCTCCGAGCGCCCCGGCGCCCTCGACGGCGGCCCCGGAGCGCATCGAGCCCGCCGAGCCGACGGAGGCCCCAGTGCCTCCGTCCCCCTCACGCCCCGCCGCGCAGGCGCGCCCCGAGGCCGTGCCCTCCTCGGTCCCGCCTGAGCCCCCGGCGGAATCGGGCTCAGTCCCATCGGCGCCGTCCACGCCGTCACCGCACACGCCCCCACGGGGGGTGCCGCGCGCCCGTGAGAGGCAGCGCGAGCATGATGAGCACGCCACCTCGATGGAGACCTGCGCCGAGGACATCGACCGCCTGCTGTCGTCCCCCCGTGCCGGGGAGGTTCCTGAGCCGCGCGGCCGCCAGGCGATGGCCCAGGCGGAGCGCGAGCGCATGGCCGAGCGCCTGCGTCTCAAGACCGAGGAGGCCAAGATCGCTCGCGAGGCCCGTACCGGCGAGTTCATGCCGATTCTCGACGAGATCATCGACGACGGAGCCGGGGGTCTCTGAGCCCCGCGCCCCTGTGCCGCTTAGCGCTCCTCTGAGCGCCTCCTCCGCCCTCGCCCTCGGCGACTTCGTGCTTTTGGTGACGGCCTCGGCGGGAGGGGCGCGAATTAGTCACCACAGGCATGACCTCGCGGGCCAGGGCGTCGCACGACCCCGGGCGCGCAGCACCACAGGCGGCCAGGCGCGGGGTGCCCGGGCTCCCTTGTGGAGGGCGCGCCAGCCCGTCCCCCACGCGCGCCTACCGTGGATCGACGGCGCCGCCCGGCGCCCACCCACGCAGGAAAGGCCCCATCATGCCCATCTTCTCCGTCGACACCCAGGCGGTCTCCGATACCGCCAGCCGGACCGCCACCCGCATCTCCACCATCCAGGCGGAGGTCGACGCCATGAACAGCGACATCGCCACGCTGGAGACCACTTGGTCCGGCACCGCCTCCATGTCCATGAGCGCGGCGGCGGCCTCCTGGCACCTCACTCAATCGCGGGTCCAGAACAGCCTCGACATGCTCCGCGCCGCGCTTGGCATCTCGGCCGACTCCTACTCCAGCGCCGAGTCCGGCAACCAGGCCCTCTTCGCCCCCCAGTGAGCCGCTCCGCGCGACGGCGGGCCGCCCCACTGAGAACCAGTGGAACGGCCCGCCGTCGATGGGCCCAGGGGCTGACGCCCCTGAGAAGTCCCCCGCGTGGGGAGGAGCGGATCAGTACATGCCGCCCATCTCGTCGCCGCCGCCGGCCGGGGCGGCCGGGGGCTCCGGCTTGTCCGCCACGACGGCCTCGGTGGTGAGGAAGAGGCCCGCGATGGACGCGGCGTTCTGCAGAGCGGAGCGGGTGACCTTGACCGGGTCGGCGATGCCGGCCCCGAGCAGGTTCACGTACTCGCCGGTGGCGGCGTTGAGGCCCTCACCGGTGGGCAGGTTGCGCACGCGGTCCACCACGACGCCGCCCTCGTAGCCGGCGTTGACGGCGATCTGCTTGAGCGGGGCCTCCAGGGCGACCTTGACGATCGCGGCGCCGGTGGCCTCGTCGTCGGAGAGCTCCAGGCCCTCCAGGGCGGCGGCGGCCTGGATGAGGGCCACGCCACCACCGGCGACGATGCCCTCCTCCACGGCGGCCTTGGCATTGCGCACGGCGTCCTCGATGCGGTGCTTGCGCTCCTTGAGCTCCACCTCGGTGGCAGCGCCGGACTTGAGGACGGCGACGCCACCGGCCAGCTTGGCGAGGCGCTCGGAGAGCTTCTCACGGTCGTAGTCGGAGTCGGACTTCTCGATCTCGCCGCGGATCTGGGCAACACGGGCCTCGATGGCCTCCTTGTCACCGGCGCCCTCGACGATCGTGGTCTCGTCCTTGGTGACGACGACCTTGCGGGCCTGGCCCAGGTCCTCGATGGTGGCGTTCTCCAGCTTGAGGCCGACGGTCTCGGAGATGACGGTGCCCCCGGTGAGGATCGCCATGTCCTGCAGCATCGCCTTGCGGCGGTCACCGAAGCCGGGGGCCTTGACGGCCACGGACTTGAAGGTGCCGCGAATGCGGTTGACGACGAGGGTGGCCAGGGCCTCGGCCTCGACGTCCTCGGCGACGATCGCCAGCGGCTTGCCGGCCTGCATGACCTTCTCCAGCAGCGGCAGGAGGTCCTTGACGTTGGAGATCTTGGACTCCACGAGCAGGACGTAGGCGTCCTCGAGGACGGCCTCCTGGCGGTCGGCGTCGGTGACGAAGTAGGGGGAGATGAAGCCCTTGTCGAAGCGCATGCCCTCGGTGACCTCAAGCTCGAGGCCGAAGGTGTTGGACTCCTCGACAGTGATGACGCCCTCGTGGCCGACCTTCTCCAGGGCCTCGGCGATGAACTCACCGATCTGGGAGTCGGCGGCGGAGATGGAGGCGGTCGCCGCGATCTCGTCCTGGGTCTCAACGTCCTTGGCGTCGGCGAGCAGGCGCTCGACGACGGCGGCCACGGCCTTGTCGATGCCGCGGCGCAGGGCGATCGGGTTGGCCCCGGCCGCGACGTTGCGCAGGCCCTCGCGCACGAGCGCCTGGGCGAGCACAGTGGCGGTGGTGGTGCCATCACCGGCGACGTCGTCGGTCTTCTTGGCGACCTCCTTGACCAGCTCGGCGCCGATCTTCTCGTAGGGGTCCTCGAGCTCGATCTCCTTGGCGATGGTCACGCCGTCATTGGTGATCGTGGGGGCGCCCCACTTCTTGTCGAGCACGACGTTGCGACCCTTGGGGCCGAGGGTGACCTTGACGGTGTCGGCGAGGACGTTGAGGCCGCGCTCCATGCCGCGGCGGGCCTCCTCCTCGAAAGCGATGATCTTGGGCATTGTGTTCCTCCACTGCGTGGTGGGTGGCTGGTCCGCGCCCGCGACGGACGGATCGACACCGGGCGTTCACGTCACGCCCAGCACCGGCCCTCACGTCCCAGCCGGGTCAATTGTCACTCGAAGGCTCCGAGTGCTAACGGCAATGCTGGCACTCTCGGTGCCCGAGTGCAAGATGCCCGCCGCGCCACGCGCCCGGCTTCCCCCGACGGCGAACCCGCCCCCTTTGGTGGGCGCGCCGAGCAGGCGCCCCGGCGGCCCCGAGTCGGTCAGCCGGCGAGCTCGCCAGCCGCCAGCAGCACGAGCGCGCAGGTCCATGCCAGGGGCGCGGGGCCGGCGGGCCGTCCATCCGACAGGACCTTTTCCGCCAGGGCGCCCGCCGCCGTGCGGTGCGATTCCAACCAGGTCATGAGCTCCTCGGCCTCGGTCCGCTCCCCCAGCGCCGCTGCCGACCATGCCAGGAGCGCTGTCTCCGGGGTCCAGGAGACGCCGTCGTCGCGCCAGCCCGAGCCCGGGGCGAGGCCGCCCGCCGCGCGGCTCATCCGCGCTCGGGCGCTGGCGCGGGCTCGCGCGCTGCCGGCAAGGGCCCGGGTGAAGGGCGGACCGACGAGCGCGATCGCGGCGTCGACGTCGTCATCGCGCACGTGGCGGCCCCATCCGGGGTTGAAGGAGAACTCGATGGCGGCCCGCGTCTGCCCCACCCGCTGGGCGAGCGCCTCGCGGCTCGGGATGGCGGGGGATGAGCCGGTGGTGGGGGCTCCCGTCGGCGCGCCCACCACCGGGCCGACGCGATCAGCCAGGAGCGAGTCCGCGAGCGCCACCGCCCCCTCCAGCCCCAGGAGGACCGGCACGGCCAGGCCGAGGGTGGTCCGCTTCTCGGGCACCTCCCAGTAATCGGGGCCGGCCGGGGGCAGGTGGGAGGGCGTGGAGGTGAGGGTCATCAGTCGGCCGGCGGCCCGGCCGGCGGGATCGGCCAGGTCTTCCAGGTCGGCCGGGTCGGCCGGGTCGGCCGGGTCGGCCGGGTTGAGCGGGGCGCCTCCGCTGGCGGGGACGGCCCCTCCCCCCGCGATGACCCGACCGAGTGCCCAGAGGAACCAGCCCGCACCATCCTCTTGGCGGGGGCGGCCATCCGGCACCTGGCCGACGGCGTCGTAGCGGGCCTCGAATCCGCCGTCGGGCAGTTGCAGCGCGGCGAGCTGGCGGAGGATGGCCAGGGCTTCCTCCCTCAGTCCCACGGCGTCGAGGGCGACGGCCGCGAAGGAGGCGTCGCGCGGCCACACGTAACGCCAAGCGCCCACGGGGCCGGCGACGACGGCGCCCACCGGGAAGCCCTCCGCCTCGGCGGATGGGGCTGCCGCATCCGTGGCGGGCGCGGGCTCGACGGCGAGGGAGGGGCTCGTGAGCGCGAGGAGGTCGGCCAGGGCGTCCGCGGCGAGATCCCGCCACCGGCCCCGCGGAAGGCGGGCGCCGGCGGCGCGCCGCTGGAAGGCGGTGTGGGCTGCGGCGCGCGCGGCGTCGTCGAGGGCCAGGGGGTCGGCGGAGGAGGAGGGCACGCGCGTGCCAGCGAGGTAGTCGACGGAGGCTCCGGGGGCGAGCGGGCGGACGAGGCCGCCGGCCCCGACGGCGAGCCCCTCGCTGAGGAGGGTTGGCTCGGGGCGCGCGGTCAGGCGCGTGATCGCGGGGATGGCCGCGATCGCGCCCCCCGCGAGGAGGGGCAGGGCGATGGCGCTCCGGCGCCGCAGGGTCCCCGTGCCGCGCGACGGCTCCTCAACCGGGGCGGCGGGGTCGGGCGCGCACGCGTCACCCATCAGGCGCTCATCAGCGGTTGCCGCCCCTGCCGTTGCCGTTGCCGCCGTTGCCCGGCCTGGCGGCGGCGCCGTTGGGGCCGTCCTCGGAGGCGCCCGGGAAGTCCTCGCGCAGGATGATGACGATCGGGTTGGACTGGGCCTGCCCCGGGTCCTCCACGGCCTCGCCGCCTCCAAGGACGGCGACGATCGCCTGGGCCGTGGCGGCCCGCTCGGCCGAGTCGTAGTACACGGTGGTCTTCGTGGGCCGCTCAACGGTGTAGGCGCCCGGTGAGACGGTGACCTGCGTGTATCCGGCGGCGGACAGCTTCTCGCCGGTGCGTCCCGCCAGGCCCTGGATGGTGGTGCCGTTGTAGAGCGTGATGCCGGTGGACATGTTGACCTCGCCCGTCGGCGTGGCGGAGGCCGTGACAGGGGCGGAGGCGCCACCCGCGCCGTCACTGGGGGTGGCGGTGGGGGACGCCGTCGACGTTCCCGCCGTGCTCGTGGAGTTGTTGCTGGAGTGGCCCAGGAGCTTGACCGCCCCCCAGGCCAGGATCGGGACCAGGATGAGCACAGCGAGGAGGGATACCCAGCTCCGCCAGGCGGGGAGCTCGGCGCGGTGAACGCCGATCGGCGCGGGTCCAGCGCCCCTGCCGTCGTCGAACTCGTCGGCGGGGTAGTCGTAATGGCTCACGCGGGCAGAATACCGGCCCGCCACCCCCCGGCGCACCGGACACGACGAGGGCGCGGTCATACCTGCCCGCTGCCCCATGTCTTCCCGCTGATCCATGGGCGCGAGCGGCCCGGCGGGCTCAGGGGCGGGTCGGCCGGGAGGCGCCCGCGGGATCTCGCTCATGCGTCCTCGGCGGCGATGACGCTCTACGCTCGGGGCATGAGCGAGTCCCGTGAGCCCCAGCCACTCGACCGGATCATCGACCCCTCGTGGGCGCGCGCCCTGGCGCCCGTGGAGCAGACGATCCATGAGATCGGCGCGCGCCTGCGCCAGGAGATCGCCGAGGGGCGCGGCTACTTGCCGGCGGGCACGGATGTGCTGCGCGCCTTCACATACCCGCTCGACGACGTGCGCGTCCTCATCGTGGGGCAGGACCCGTACCCGACGCCGGGCCACCCCATGGGGCTCAGCTTCTCCGTGACGCCGGGCGTGCGCCCGCCCCGGAGCCTGGAGAACATCTTCACCGAGCTCGTGAGCGATCTCGGCGTGCCGCGGCCGACCTCCGGCGACCTCACCCCGTGGTCTCGCCAGGGGGTCATGCTGCTCAACAGGGTGCTGACGGTCCGGCCGGGCTCGCCGGCCTCGCACAAGGGATGGGGCTGGGAGCAGGTGACGCAGCGGGCGATCGAGGCGCTGGTGGAGCGCGGCGGACCGCTGGTGGCGATCCTGTGGGGCCGGCCCGCGCAGTCGCTGACCCCGATGCTGGGCTCGACGCCGATCGTCGCCTCGCCGCATCCCTCGCCGTTGAGCGCTTCCCGGGGGTTCTTCGGCTCACGGCCGTTCTCGCGCGCCAACGCGCTGCTGGTCAAGCAGGGCGCGGCCCCCATCGACTGGCGCCTCCCCTAATCCAGCGAGACCGGTCGAAAACAAGAGCGAGACCGGTCCGCCCACGGCACTCCGCATCCCTCCCGTCGAGGTCAGGACGGAACTCGGTGCAGATGCATGCGTCGGCCGGGGCCGATGCCGGGAAGGACATCGAGCATGTCTGTTTCCAGACCGCGGTCCGCCACCCAGCCGGTGATCGTGTCGACGCCGAGGTCGAGGAAGAGCGGGTGCATCGGCGTCGACGGCCCCACGAGGACCGTGTGCGCTCCCCCGCCGACGGCGATCTCGATGAGCCGGGGCATCGTCTTATTGACGAGGCTCGACGACGAGATGAGGACGGCGTCGCAATCCGCGAGCACGTACTCGCAAGCGGTGTCGGGGTAGTCGCCGGGGCGCGGGTCGCGCTCCAGGATGAGGACCTCCGCGGCGCGGGTCAGCGCGCCCCGGGCGAAGGGGAAGTGCCCGATGACGCCGATGCGACCTCCAGCGAAGCGCTCGTTGTAGGGGTCGAAGACCTCTCGCCACCCCACTCCCTCCCCCGTGGGCGCGAAGCCATTGGCGACGGCGGTCTCCTCGCGGGAGTACCAGGAGTTGATCGCGGCGAGGCCCACGCTCGCCTCGGCCAGGTTCCAGGACTTCGCCAGTGAGGCGATGTCGCGAAGCGGGCGGCCCTCCGCCGGGGAGTCAGCGCTGAGCGCCGGGCGCGAGTGGGCGTCGATGGTGTAACCCGCGCCGCAGCCGCCACGGTCGTTGAAGACGCGCGTCCACTGCGGGCCGCGATGGACGGCAGTCACGCGCGCGTCATCGGGGAGGTCGTCGATGAGCGCGTCGTAGATCTCCCAGGGGTTGGTCATGCGGGGTCTCTCCACCAGTCGGCCGATAATCAGGTGAGCCTCACCGTATCTACGGGCTCGTGCCGGGCGCCGGGCCGACCGCCTTGCGGAATCACTGCGTCACCATCCGACGCCGCGCCGCGGCCGCGCGGCGCTTCGATCGGTACAGCCGCGCGACCCCGAACCGGTCTCGCTCGTATTTTCGACCGGTCTCGCGCCTGTTTTCGACCGGTCTCGCGCCTGATCAGGGGGCGGGGGGAAGCGAGAGCATTCCCCAGGCGGCGAGATCCCGGCACTGGGCCACGAGCTCGGCGGTGAGCGCCTCGGCGTCGGCGTCCAGGAGCGCGGCGACGGCGCCCGCGATCTGGGCGATGGACAGCTCGCCGTCGGCCACGCCGATGAGCGCGGCCAGGGCGGTGCCCGCCTGGACGGAGCGCCCCAGCCCGCCGCCCTGGCGCAGGAGGATGACGCTGGGGTCGGCGCGCCCGGGCACGAGGTAGCGCTCCTCAGTGACGTCAGCGGCGACGACCGGCCTCAGGGCGGCGACGTCGTCGTCATCCAGGAGGGCGAGCCGGCCGCGGACGGCGATCGACGCCGCGACATGAGCCCCCAGGGCCCCGGACGGGCTCGTGCTCACCTCCTCCAGGACGCGCCAGGGCCCGCGACGGGGACTTCCGGCGCCCACGGCCTCGGGCCGATGCGCCAGGAGGTAGCCGAAGCCGATCGCCTCGACGCCGCGTGCCTCGAAATCGCCGATCCAGGCGCCCAAGGCGGCCTCGAAGGCGTCGCGCTCGCGCTCAGGGGCCAGGCCGCCGTCGCGCAGCCACATGGTGGCGTACTCGACCGGGTCCTGGGCGTCGCGCTCGATGACCCAGGCGTCGACGTCGTCGGGGAACCACTCCCCCACGCTCTCCCGCCAGTCGGCACCGGCCCCGTGCTCCCAGTTGCCGAGCATGACGAGGGTGCCGCCGTCGGCCAGCATCCCGGCGAGGCCCGGCACGAGGCGCGGCAGGACGGGCCCACCGGCGTCGCGGTACTCCATGAGCGGCAGGCCGGCCTCCCGCACGGCGGGTGGGGTGAGGACGAAGGGCGGGTTGGAGACGATGAGGTCGTACCGGCGTCGACCGAGCGGCTCCAGGAAGGAGCCCGCGAGGAGCTCAAGGCGCTCGGGGGCGATGCCGGCGAGCGCGGCGTTGAAGGCGGTGAAGGCCAGTGCGCGCTCGGAGATGTCGGTGGCGGTGATGCGCTCGGCGTGTCGGGCGAGGTAGAGGCTCTGGATGCCGCAGCCGCAGCCCAGGTCGAGCGCGTTGCCCACCGGCCGCCGCGGCGCGAGCCCGGCCAGGGTGAGGCCGGCGCCACCGATGCCGAGCACGTGATCGGGGGCCAGGGCCTGCCCCGAGACGAGCTCCCCGACGTCGGAGGCCACCCACCAGCGCGCCTCTCCAGCGTCGTCGCGGGCCTCGTGTGGACGCAGGTCCACCAGGGCGCGCGCGAGGGCGGCTCGTCCCGGGCGGTCCCCGCGGGCCTCGGCCTCCTCGCGCCCCTCCAGCGCGACGAGGCCGATCCGGGCGGCGCCGCGAGCCCCGGTGCGCGGGAGGGCGCTATCGAGTTCTGCTGCCCTCACGGGCTCGCCGAGCATGAACAGCGCGGTGAGGACGGCGACCGGGCTGGCCCCGGTATCCGCCTGGCGCCCAGCCTCCAGGGCGGCCCTTACGGCGCGCAGGGCGGGCAGGCGGATCTCCCGGCGCAGGGCGGCCTCGGCGACGCTTCCGATGAGGACGGCGACGGCGTCGACGCCCCATCCGGACTCCTCCAGATCCGCTCGCAGATCGGCGGCCTGGCGCGCGGTCAGGACGGGGGCGGGAGGGGAGGTCGGCCGTGCCGGGGACGCGGGGGCGGGCAGCGCGGGGGCGGGCGGCGCGGTCCGCCCGCCCGGGGCGGAGGAGGGGCGCGAGTCGTGGGCGGTCATGGGCCCAGTCTCCCGCGTCACCGCCTCATTCCCGGCATCCGGCGCGGGGCAAGGGTCCCGAGTGGGTCAGGCCCGGAGGCTGCGCCCTACATCCAGGCGCTGGGATCCGCGGCGACCCCCTCCAATAGCGCCCAGGCCGCGCCCGTGGCCCCGGACATCTGGTCTTTGTCGGCCCTGAGCACCTGCGGGGGGGACCACGCCGAGGCCAAGACGCGCACGCGCAACTCCTCCTCCAGTTCGGGGCGCAGCACCTCTGTCAGCGGGGAGAGATGGCCGCCGAGCACGACGATGGGGATGTCGAGGATGTTGATGGCCGCTCCCAGGCCCACGCCCAGGGCGTGGGCCGCGCGCGAGACAGCGGCCCTGGCCCGGGGCTCCCCCGCCTCCCAGGCCGCCACGAGTCTCTCCGCGGGCGCGTCGTCGGCCAACCCGGCCGCGGACAGGATGATGCGGCGCCCGGCGTAGCGCTCGAGGCATCCGCGGTTGCCGCAGGTGCATTCCGGGCCGCGCGGATCGACCTGGACGTGCCCGATCTCCCCGGCGAACCCGTTCGCGCCGTCGACCGCGGCCCCGTCGCGCACGAGTCCCGCGCCGATCCCGTTCTCCCCCGACAGGTAGATGTAACTGGGCCAGGCGTGGACCATGGCGGGGCGCCGGCGCCCGACTGTCAGCGCGCCCAGGCTCGCCTCGTTGCCGACCTGGATAGAGGTCAGCCCGGCGGGCTCGAGCACCGGCGCCAGGATGTCCGACGGGCGCAGGTCCTCCCAGCCCAGGTTCGGGGCGCGCAGCAGCCGGTCCCCGGAGACCAGGCCGGGCAGGGCGAGCCCCGCCCCCACGATCGTGGACTGCCGGACGGCCGCGATGGTCAGCACATCGGTGGTCAGGCGCGCGAGGGCGCTGAGGACCCGCGCGGGATCCGAGCCGGCGAAGTCGTCGACGACGACGCGCTCCGCGAGCAGGTCACCGGACAGGTCGATGGCGCGCACGGCCATGTAGGCGACGTTGACCTCCAGTCCGAGCGCCACGAAGGTGCCGCTCGGCGCCACGAGCGGGACGGCCGGGCGGCCAGGACCGACGGAGGGGGCCGGCTCCAACTCGGCGATGATGCCGGCCGCGACGAGGTCGTCGGCCAGGCGCGAGGCCGTTGAGCGAGTCATCCCCGTCGAGGCGGCGACGTCGGCCCGGGAGACCGGCGTCGGGGCGGACAGCACCTGGTGGGCGACGAGTGCGAGGTTCGCGGTGCGCAGCGTCGACTGGCGCGCCGAGGAGGCGGTGCTGGCGGCAGGTGACGACGATGCCGCCGAGATGGTACGAGCGGGCACCCCTTGACCCTACCTCATCGACATGCCATAGTTGTTCCGCCAAACAAATACGGGCGCATGTCCGGCTCGAGGAGGAGATCATGGCTCGCAAGCCCACGAAGGAAGACAAGTTCTCATTCGGCCTGTGGACTGTCGGCTGGCTGGCGGCCGACCCCTTCGGCGACAAGACCCGCGCCGCTCTCAAGCCGTGGGAGTACGCCGAGAGGCTTGCCGAGCTCGGCGCGTGGGGCATCACCTTCCACGACAACGACGTCTTCCCCTTCGACGCCACCGACGCCGAGCGCGACGAGATCGTGCGCCGGCTCAAGGAGACCGTCGACGCCACCGGCCTGACCATCGAGATGGTCACGACCAACACCTTCACCCACCCGATCTTCAAGGACGGCGGCCTGACCAACAACGACCGCTCCATCCGCCGCTTCGGCCTGCGCAAGGTGCTGCGCAACGTCGACCTGGCCGCCGAGCTGGGCGCCACGACCTTCGTCATGTGGGGAGGGCGCGAGGGCGCCGAGTACGACTCCTCCAAGGATCTCAACGCGGCCTTCGACCGTTACAAGGAGGGCCTGGACACCGTCGCGGGCTACATCAAGGACAAGGGGTACAACCTCAGGATCGGCCTGGAGCCCAAGCCCAACGAGCCCCGCGGCGACATCTTCCTGCCCACCGTTGGCCACGCCCTGGCCCTCATCGCCGAGCTCGACAACGGCGACGTCGTGGGGCTCAACCCCGAGGTCGGCCACGAGCAGATGGCGGGCCTGAACTACACCCACGCCCTGGCCCAGGCCCTCAATGCCGGCAAACTATTCCACATCGACCTCAACGGCCAGAAGGGCCTGAAGTACGACCAGGACCTCGTCTTCGGCCACGGCGACCTGCTCAGCGCCTTCTTCACCGTCGACCTTCTCGTCAACGGCTTCCCCGGGGGCGGGCCCCGTTACGACGGGCCCATCCACTTCGACTACAAGCCCTCGCGCACCGACGGTATGGACGGCGTGTGGGAGTCGGCCGCCGCGAACATGGAGATGTGGCTCCAGCTGGCAGAGAAGGCCAAGGCCTTCCGCGCCGACGCCGGGGTCCAGGAGGCCCTGAGGCTCTCCGGCGTCTACGAGCTCGGCGAGCCCACCCTCGCCGAGGGCGAGTCCATCGAGGACTTCCTGGCCGACCGCTCCGCCTATGAGGACTTCGACGCCGAGGCCGCCGCCGCCCGCGACTACCACTTCGTCGACCTCTACCAGAAGGCCGTCATGCATCTGATCGGCTGATCATCCGGGAATCCCGTCAGATCCAGCCGACCCGAGCGCGTCAGGGGCGGTGGCGCCCACCGGCGTCGCCGTCCCTGACGCGCTCGGTCCCGACGGCGGGCCCCGCCGTCCTCGTCCACACCCCCACCCCGCGCGGAAGGAACACCCGTATGAGCGCGACCCTGGTTGCCGGCGTCGACTCCTCGACCCAGTCCTGCAAGATCGTCATCCGTGACGCCGCCACCGGCGCCCTCGTGCGTGACGGGCGGGCTTCTCATCCCGATGGCACCGAGATCCATCCCGATCAGTGGTGGCGGGCCCTGGGCGAGGCCGTTGACGCCGTTGGGGGGCTTGATGACGTGGCGGCCCTGAGCGTGGGCGGCCAGCAGCACGGCATGGTCGTGCTGGACGAGGACGGCGAGGTGATCCGCCCGGCCCTGCTGTGGAACGACACCCGCTCGGCCGGCGCCGCGGCCGACCTCATCGTCGAGCTGGGCGGGGGCGACCAGGCGGCCGGGCGCGCGGCGTGGGCCCGGGCGGTGGGATCGGTGCCGGTGGCCTCGCTGACCGTCACCAAGCTGCGCTGGCTGGCGGACCACGAGCCCGGGGCGGCCGCGCGCGTCGCGGCCGTGTGCCTGCCGCACGACTGGCTGACCTGGCGCCTGCGGGGCACCGGGCGCTTGGAGGATCTGGTCACGGACCGCTCCGACGCCTCGGGCACGGGCTACTTCGATCCGGTGGCCAATGCCTACCGGCGCGACCTGCTGGCCCTGGCCCTGCGCATCAGCGAGGAGGAGGCCGAGGCGATCATCCTGCCGCGCGCGCTGGGGCCCCACCAGGCCGCGGGCCCCGGCGGCCGCGATGTCCTGGGCCGCGACCTGTCCCACCTGGCGCTGGGCCCGGGGTGCGGGGACAACGCCGGGGCGGCCCTGGGCCTGGGCCTTGGCCCCGGTCAGACCAGCGTGTCCTTGGGCACCAGTGGCGTGGTCGCGGCGGTGTCGACCACCCCCGTCCACGACCCCAGCGGCCTGGTGGCCGGCTTCGCCGACGCCACCGGGGCCTTCCTGCCGCTGGCCTGCACCCTCAACGGCGCCCGGGTCCTGGACGCCGCCAAGACGGTGCTGGGGGTGTCCTACGAGGAGTTCGACGCCCTGGCCCTGGCGGCCGCCGAGGGCGCGGGCGGCCTGGTGCACGTGCCCTACCTGGAGGGCGAGCGCACCCCCAACCTGCCCGGGGCCACCGGGATCCTGACCGGCATGACCCTGGCCAACCTCACGCCCGGCAACTACGCGCGCGCCGCCGTCGAGGGCCTGCTGTGCCTCATGGCCGACGCCCTGGACGCCGTGCGCGCCCAGGGGGTGGGCATCAACGAGGTCACGCTCACCGGCGGCGGGACCAGATGGGCCTGCGCCAAAGCCCTGGCCCCCGCCATCCTGGGCGTACCGGTCAACGCGCCCGCCCCCGCCGAGCGCGTCGCCGACGGCGCCGCCAAACAAGCCGCCTGGGTTCTGACCAACACCGACCAGCCCCCCGCCTGGACCCCCAGCGCCCCCGAGCGCCTCACCGCCACCCCCCGACCACGCATCCGCGCCGCCTACCACACCGCCGCACGTCTCCTCCTCACCCGCGGCTGAACAGCCGAGACCCCACAACCCCATCCGCCCCGATCTCGCGGGCGGTGGAAGCGCGCATCGCCCCGGGACGCCGACCGCGCCCCCATAAATCGGTGCCCTGCCTCAGGACGTCGTTGACTGCCATACCTCTGTCTTAAGGATGAACTGTCACCGGCGATTGGAAGCAGGGCACCCTTGTTTACAGGTCATCCTTCAAGTGCTACGGTGAAACAAATAGGCGGCTTGTCGGGCCGCCCCTCACATAGCAGGCAAGGAGGCCCTATGTCGAACCTGACCCGCAGGTCGTTCGTGGCCGGTGGGGCCGCGAGTCTCGCCACCGCCCTCGCGGCGTGCACGGCCGAGCGCACCGCCGATTACTACGGCTCGTCCTCCGGAGGGCAGGGCGCCCTCGTCGGCGTGTCGATGCCCACCAAGAACCTCGAGCGGTGGAGCCGCGACGGCGAGAACCTCAAGACGCTCCTGACCGACCTGGGATACCAGGTCGAGCTCCAGTTCGCCGACAACAAGGTCGAGCAGCAGAGCTCCCAGCTCCAAACCATGATCAACAAGTCGCCGAAGGTCATCGTCGTCGGCGCGATCGACGGCTCGGCCCTGGCACCGGTCCTCCAGTCCGCCGCCAACCTCGGCATCACGATCATCGCCTACGACCGCCTCATCCGCGACACCGAGGCCGTGGACTACTACGTCACCTTCGACAACTACAACGTCGGCGCATTGCAGGGCAAGTACCTCGTCGATGCGCTCGGCCTGGAGTCCGCCAAGGGGCCGATCAACATCGAGCCCTTCTCCGGCTCCCCGGACGACAACAACGCGCGCTTCTTCTTCTCCGGGGCCTGGGATGTGCTCGCCCCCTACGTCAAGGCCGGTACCCTCGTGTGCCCCTCGGGAAAGATGCCCGCGTCCGTCGATGACTGGCAGTCCATCGGCATTCAGGCCTGGTCCAACACCACGGCCCAGGCGGAGATGGAGAACCGCCTCAATTCCTTCTACAGCGCCACCACCCGCGTCGGAGCGGTACTGGCACCCAATGACGCCATCGCCCTGGGCGTGTCCCAGGCGCTGGACTCCGCGGGCTACGGGCCCACCGACTGGCCAGCGCTTACCGGCCAGGACGCCGATCAGGCCAATGTCGCCAATATCGTGGCGGGCCGGCAGTCGATGACCGTCTTCAAGGACACGCGCAAGCTCGGCGAGCGCTGCGCGGCGATGGTCGACCAGATCATCAAGTCCGAGCAGGTCGAGGTCAACGACACCGACTCCTATGACAACGGCGTCAAGGTGGTCCCGGCCTACCTGCTCGAGCCGGTGACCGTCGATGCGGGCAACGTCAAGGAGGTCCTCGTCGACTCCGGTTATTACAGCGCCGGGGAGATCGGGCTATGAGCCCGGTGTGCGGACGCATGGGAGGGGAGCGGTCATGAGCCCCGAATCGACGTCGTCTCCCGCCATTGCCGGCGCCCCGGACGGCCTTATCCTCCAGATGAGGGGCATCACGAAGTCCTTCGGGCGGTTCACCGCCCTCCAGGATGTCACCTTCGATGTGCGGCGCGGTGAGATCCACGCGATCTGCGGGGAGAACGGCGCGGGAAAGTCCACCCTCATGAATGTCCTGTCGGGGGTGTGGCCGCGCGGCACCTACGACGGCGACATCGTCTACGACGGCGCGGTCCGCGAGTTCCGCTCCGTGCGGGACTCCGAGGCGCTGGGAATCGTCATCATCCACCAGGAGCTGGCGCTGAGCCCCTACCTGTCGGTGGCTGAGAACATCTTCATGGGCAATGAGAAGCAGCGCGGGGGCGTCATCAACTGGGAGGACACCAATGACGAGGCGGCCCGCCTCCTGGCCGAGGTCGGCCTCGACATTCAGCCGCGGACGCGAGTGGCGGACTTGGGTGTCGGCCACCAGCAGCTCGTCGAGATCGCCAAGGCCCTGTCCAAGGACGTGCGCCTGCTCATCCTCGACGAGCCGACGGCCGCGCTCAACGACGAGGACTCCGAGCACCTGCTCGGCCTCATGCGGGGCCTGCGCGAGCGCGGCATCTCCATGGTCATGATCTCTCACAAACTTGGGGAGATCTCCCGCATCGCGGACCGCACGACGATCATCCGCGATGGCCGGACTATCCAGACCGCCCCGTTGCACGGCCCCGGGGCGATCACCGAGGACGAGATCATCCGCCTCATGGTGGGCCGCTCCCTCGACAACCGCTACCCCGAGCGAGCGCCGAGCATCGGCCAGGAGATCCTCCAAATCCGCGACTGGACGGTCCACCATCCCATCGACACCGCGCGCAAGGTGGTTGACGGGGCGGCGCTGAGCCTGCGACGCGGTGAGATCGTGGGCCTAGCCGGCCTCATGGGCGCCGGGCGCACCGAGCTAGCGATGAGCGTATTCGGGCACTCCTACGGCACGGGTATCTCCGGCACCGTCCTCAAGGACGGCGTTGAGGTCTCCACCTCCTCGGTTGCCCGGGCCATGGATGAGGGCCTGGCCTACGTCAGCGAGGACCGCAAGGCGCTGGGGCTCAACCTCATCCAGGACGTCAAGACGAACACCACCGCCGCGGCGCTGCGGAAGATATCTCGTCGCGGCGTCGTCGACGAAAGCGCCGAACTCGAAATCGCCGAGCGCTACCGCCACGAGCTGCGGACGAAGACCGCCTCCCTGTCGACCCCGGTGGGCTCCCTGTCCGGGGGCAACCAGCAGAAGGTCGTCCTGGCCAGGTGGATCTTCACCGACCCCGACGTCCTCATCCTCGATGAGCCCACGCGCGGGATCGATGTAGGCGCCAAGTACGAGATCTACCAAATCATCGGCGAGCTGGCGGACTCCGGCAAGGCGGTCCTCGTCATCTCCTCCGAGCTGCCCGAACTACTGGGCATCTGCGACCGCATCTACGCCATGAGCCACGGGCGCATCACCGGCCAGCTGCCCCGCGCCGAGGCGGACCAGGAGAGCCTCATGCGGCTCATGACCATCGAGAAAAGCGACCGCGATCGATCAGCGGGAAAGGACGGCGCGAAGTGAAGGGCGTCAACGCATACCTGGGGCGCAACCTGCGCCAGTACGGCATCCTCGCGGCCCTGGTCGCGATCATCCTCTTCTTCCAGGTCCTCACCGGCGGCCTCCTGCTGTCACCCAACAACGTGGCCAGCCTCATCCAGCAGAACGCCTACGTCATGATCCTGGCCGTGGGCATGGTCATGGTCATCATCGGGCGCCATATCGACCTGTCCGTCGGCTCCCTCGTGGGATTCATCGGCGGCATCATCGGCCTGCTCATCGTCAACCAGGGCCTGCCCTGGATCGTGGTGGTCCTCATCGCCGTCGGCATCGGGATGCTCGTGGGGTGCTGGCAGGGCTTCTGGGTCGCCTACATGGAGATCCCCGCCTTCATCGTCACCCTGGCGGGCATGCTCATCTTCCGCGGTCTGACCGTGGTCCTGGTCCAGCGCACCGTCTCCGGCATGCCCTCCAGTTTCGTTTCGATCGCGAATGGCTCCCTGCCGCCCTGGCTGGGCTACTTCCAGGACTACGACGGCGTGACGATCCTCATCGGCGTCGTGGCAATCGGCGGATTAGTTCTGACGCAGACGCGGGCCCGACGGCGCGCAGTGACCGCGGGCCGCCCCGTCAAGCCCCTGGGCGCCTTCCTCGTGCGCGAGGGCGTCTTCGCGGCCGCGATCGCGGCGCTCACGGCACTGCTCGCCTACTCGGCCGGGGGCACGCCGATCGTGCTGGTCATCGTCGGCCTGGTCATCCTGGTCTACTCCTTCATCATGGGGCGCACGGTCTTCGGCCGACACGTCTACGCCGTGGGCGGCAACCTCAAGGCCGCGCGCCTGTCGGGGGTCGACGTGCGCAAAGTCGATTTCCTGCTGTTCGTCAACATGGGCTTCCTCGCCTCACTGGCGGCCATCGTGACCACATCCCGCGCGGGGGCCGCGGTCTCCACGGCCGGCAACCTGTATGAGATGGATGCGATCGCGGCCGCCTATATCGGGGGCGCCGCGGTCTCCGGGGGAATCGGCAGGGTGTCCGGGGCGATCATCGGAGCGCTCATCATGGGCGTGCTCAACATGGGACTGTCGATCATGGCGGTCGACTCCGCATGGCAGCAGGCCATTAAGGGGCTGGTCCTCCTGCTCGCCGTCGCCGTCGACATCGTCGGCAAACGGCGCGCGGGGGCCTGACCCGCGGAATAGCGCCCCTCCCGCGCATCGACGCGGGAGGGGCGCGCGTCCCGATCCGCATGCCGCTGACGACCGATGGGCGTGGAGCCGCGTGCCGGGTTCGAACCGGCGACCTGCTGTTTACAAGACAGCTGCTCTACCAACTGAGCTAACGCGGCGTGCGGGCCTCGGCACGAGGCCCGGGCGCAAGTGTGGCACATGCGCCGAGGATCGCGGGACGCTCTCAGGCGCCGGGTGTCGCGGCGCCCTCCTCGGGGGCGGGCTCATCCGAAGCGGCGGGCGTCTCAGGGGCGGGGGTCTCGGTCGGCGTGGCGGGCGCTGCGGTCGGCGTGGCGGGCGCTGCGCCGCTCTGCTGGCCGTTGACGTAGTCAGCCAGGCTGTTCTTGGCCTGGAGCAGGTTCAAGTCGACCTGCTTCCCGTCGTAGAGGATCGTCGGGGTGGCACGGAAGCCGCCGTCCTGGAAGGACTTGGTAGAGGCGTCGATCCACTTCTGATAGCCGGAGTACTTCAGCGCCTTCTTGATGGCGCTCCGGGTGTCCGAGGACAGGCCCGCCTCAGAGGCGACCTCGTTGATGGCTGTCTTGGTGATCAGGCTCTTGTCCTTCTTGGAGAACGCGACGCCGAAGCGGGCGAGAAGGGCGTTGTGGTAGTCGAGGGCCTTGTCGGGCTCGTTGTCGAGAACGGCGCCCATGGCGTGGTAGGCCATGTTCGTCCAGTCCTGGTTGAGGAACTGCGCGGGGTGGAGGGCGAGGGTGATCTTGCCGTCAGAGGCGAGCTTCTTCATCTCCTCGGAGTGGTCCACCTCGAAGTTGGCGCAGAAGTGGCAGGCGTAGTCGAAGTAGACGTCGAGGACCGGGGCGTCAGCGGTGGAGGAGCCCACCGCGAGATCCTTTCCGTAGGTCCACGAGCCGTCTTCGCGGACAGCGGAGGGAAGGCGGCTGTTCTTCTTGGCGTCTTCAACTGACTTCGCGTGCCAGACCGTCCCGGCGACTCCACCAACGACGGCGACGGCACCCGTCCCGATGAGGGCGCGGCGCGTGAGGGCAGCGCGGTGGGACTTGCGGGCCTGCTCCTCGCGCAGGGCCTGAGCCTTGACACGGGCGGCCTCCCGGCGCTCGGCCTTGGTTGGGCGGGGATCATTCGAGGCCATGATCGGCTCCTCCGAATCTGCGTGGATGTCGTAGCGCAACGGTTCGCACAGACAATAATTGAAAATTCACTATTCTGGAAGGGGCGGCGCGAACCGCGACCGTCACGGGGCGCCGGGGAAGCGGCCCCAGCGGCGAGGCCCGCCCCAGTCCCACGCCGCGTCCTGCGGCGATCACCGACGACGCCGCCCTCACTGGAGGGGGCTAAGGGTCGCCGGCGGAAGGCGCATGAGCACCTCCAGCACGAGGCACCCGACGCCGAGAGACACGAGCACGACGGCCCACAGCGCGCGGATCGGCCGACCGGGCATGAAGGCGGACACGATCTTGGCGCCGCCGCGCCGAGTGGAGGCGCCCCAGGGGACAAACCACACGATGAGCAGGAAAACGAGCTCGCAGCCCGCCATGAGCAGGGCTCGGCGATGGCGCAGGCGCATATCCTCGAGGAACGACGGATCCACGCCGACCTCCGCGCCCATCGGATCCCGCAGCAAGAAGTAGAGACCGCCAGCGACGACGCCGGCCAGGAGGATCGCGGGCAGCGCCGCCCCGGCGGAGCGAAGCAGGTAGAGCGGGCTCGTGGCCCACATGCGAGCGGTGTCGGCCGCCGTCGCGCTCCCCTTGTGAAGCCTGCGCCAGCGCCGGTCGTCATCCCCGCGGCCCACGGCGCCGGCGATGACCACGAGAATGGACGCGGCCAATGCCACCCAGACAGGCGCCCACATGCCGAGCATGACGAGGAGGAAGCCAACGCACAGGATCATCGTGCGACGGCGCTGGGGCTCGCGGGCCCAGTCGGGCAGCGCCGCGGCCGGGGCATCCGCGACTCCGGAGGTCCCGACCGAGGCGGGGCGGGCCTCGTGGCTCGCGGGGTCGAGCGCCCCGGCGGAGGCAGTCCCCACACCCGTCGGCCCGGTGTCGGTGGGACCGGTCGCCCAGCCCGACGCGGCCGGGCCGGGGGTCCCCGGGGCCCCTGACCCCTGGGCCTGGGGGGAGATCGCGGGCGGCATCGGCTGGGCGGCCTGGGCGGGGGCCCAGCCGGGGGTCGACCCTCCGGCCGGAGAGACCGGCCCGCCGGAGGGAGGAGTCGGCAGCGCGGGCGGCGAGGCGGGCCGGCTCATGGGAGACGCCCCGCCGGGTCCCGCCCCGCCGGAGCCCGGGGCGTAGGAGACGGGCAGCGCCGTTCCGCCGGCCCGCGCATCGGGGGCGGCACCCTCGAAGGGGCTCGGCGCGGGGACCCTCCCATAGGCTCCCGGGGCGGCGCCGTAGCCGGAGGCCGCAGGGGTCATCGTGGGGCTGCCCCCCGGCCGCTGGACCGACGTCAGGCTCGGCCCGCTCGCCGGCGGCACCCCGTAGGCGCCGTCCGACGCTCCCGAGGATGGCAGCGGCGCGGCGCCACCGGCCCCGGGAAGAACCGCGGCGAGCGCCCGGGAGCCGTCCCCGCCGTCGGCGATCTCATCGAGGACGGAGAGAAGCCCGTCGATCGAGAGGCGGTCCGCCACCTTGGGCTCCAGGGCGGCGCGGAAGGCCCGCGCCAGGGCCGGGCACTCCTCGGGAAGATCGCCGAGCTCGGGCGTGCCGGCGTAGACACGGCGGAAGACCACCTGCCAGGGGCCGGAGCCGAAAGGCGCGCGCCCGGTGACCGCGAAGAGGAGAACACCCGCGCAGGCGTACCAGTCGACCCCCGGGGAGGGCTCATCGCCGTCGAGCATCTCGGGCGGGATGAACCCGGGAGTCCCGGTGACCTGGCCGGTCTGGGTGAGGCGGACGTCGTCGGCAACCTGGGCGATGCCGAAGTCGATGAGGACCGGGCCCTGGGCGCCGAGCATGACATTGGAGGGCTTGAGGTCCCTGTGGATGACTCCGGCGTCATGCACGGCACGCAGGGCGTCGACCAGGCCATGGGCGAGATCGGACAGGTCACGGGCGTCGGTGACGAGGTCGTAGGCCCCCTCGCGGTCGACCTCGCGCTGGAGGGTGGGGCCCTCGACGAGCTCGGTGATGACGAAGGTCATGCCGTGAGCGGACTCGGAGTCGCCGGTCTCGATGTCGAGGATACGGGCGACGCGGGCGTCCCGCACCCTGGCCAGGACCTGGGCCTCCCGATCGAGGCGGCGCCTCGCCATGGGGTCGGCGGCGATCTGAGGATGGAGGATCTTCATGGCGACGCGGTCGCCGGCCTCATCGGTCACCTCCCAGACCGCACCCATGCCCCCGGCGCCAAGGCGCCGCAGGAGCCGATAGCCGCCGACGGTGGCGCCCGCCCGCAGTCCGCTGATCGACGGAGGAAGAGAGACAGGCGGCTGCGTCATGCGGCCAGGGTACCGGCCAAGCAGGACCGACCATAGTATGTGATGTAGTTCACAGGTGTTTGTCCAGGTCTCATTCTGACAGGTGTCGCGCTCGGGAGTGCGCCATGACACTATGTCTCCCGTCGAGGGCTTCCGCCCCGGCACCGTGCCAAGGACGCCACGCGCTGCCCGGCTCGACCGATCTCCGTCATCCTCCGTCAACGCTCACATCCCGGCACCTCTCCACCACGGATCGTCCGGCACGTACCTGCCGGTGAAGGGAATAACTCCATGGCTACCGTGACCTTTGATCACGCCACCCGCATCTACCCGGGCAATGACCGCCCCTCGGTGGACCAGCTCAACCTCGAGATCGCCGACGGCGAGTTCCTCGTCCTCGTCGGCCCGTCCGGCTGCGGGAAGTCGACGTCACTGCGCATGCTCGCCGGCCTGGAGGACGTCAACTCCGGCCGCATCCTCATCGGCGACCGGGACGTCACCGATGTCCAGCCCAAGGACCGCGACATCGCCATGGTCTTCCAGAACTACGCCCTGTACCCGCACATGAGCGTGCATGACAACATGGGCTTCGCCCTGAAGATCGCCGGC
The DNA here is from genome assembly GCF_009829635.1 of Actinomyces sp. zg328. Taxonomy (NCBI): domain Bacteria; kingdom Bacillati; phylum Actinomycetota; class Actinomycetes; order Actinomycetales; family Actinomycetaceae; genus Actinomyces; species Actinomyces sp. zg328. Next base: position 47,637 of record NZ_VWPE01000004.1, on the reverse strand, counting down.
ACCCCCAAGGAGGAGATCGACAAGCGCGTCCGCGAGGCCGCCAAGATCCTGGGCCTGACCGAGTACCTCGACCGCAAGCCCAAGGCCCTGTCCGGCGGCCAGCGCCAGCGCGTGGCCATGGGCCGCGCCATCGTGCGCAAGCCCAAGGTCTTCCTCATGGATGAGCCCCTGTCCAACCTGGACGCCAAGCTCCGCGTCCAGACCCGCACGCAGATCGCCTCCCTCCAGCGCTCGCTGGGCGTCACCACGGTCTACGTCACCCACGACCAGACCGAAGCCCTCACCATGGGAGACCGCATCGCCGTCCTCAAGGACGGCCTCCTCCAGCAGGTCGGCACCCCTCGTGAGATGTACGACAAGCCCGCCAATGAGTTCGTGGCCGGCTTCATCGGCTCCCCCGCGATGAACCTGGGGCACTTCACCGTCAACGGCGATGTCGCCTCCATCGGCTCCGCCAAGATCCAGTTGAGCCGCGCCACCCTCGACGCCATCAAGCCAGAGGACGGCGGCAAGATCACCATCGGGTTCCGCCCCGAGTCCCTCGAGGTGGTCTCCGCCTCCGATGAGCACTCGATCCCGGTGCGCGTGTCCTTCGTCGAGGAGCTCGGAAGCGACGCCTACATCTACGGCGAGCTCGTGGGCGCCGAGGGCTCGGAGGACAAGCTCGGCAGCGGCGAGGACTCCAGCCAGATCATCGTCCGCGTTCCCCCGCGCACCGCTCCGGGCGCTGGCGAGACGGTCAACGTGCGCATCAAGCCCGGCCAGGAGCACATCTTCTCCGCGGCCACCGGTGAGCGCCTGCCCGCTTGATCACAAGCCCCACGACCCTCTCAGGTCATCGTCGGAGCCCCGTTCCCGCCACGGCGGGGGCGGGGCTCCGCCGTGGCGCAGCGGAGAGCGCTGGCGCGGCTGTCGGTCGTGCGCCGTCGGGTGGCGCCATCCGCACCGACGGGCGCCATCCACACCCAGTGGAGCGCCCCAACCCACACCCACAGGCGCCATCCACACCCACAGGTGCCATCCGCACCCAGTGGAGCGTCCTACCCGCACCAGTCGGTGATTTCCGCACCAGTGGGTGCGAGAAGCACCGGTCAGGGCGAAAACGCTTGTTATCGCGGGGCGCCGGGGCGTGAACTCCGGGACGGGCGGGGACGCCCCGGCAGCCAGGGGCCTCCTCAAGGCCTACGGCGTCGAGCCCGGTGCGGGTCATCACCGACAACGCCGCCCTCAACCACCACGGCAGCTGCCATCGGCCCCGCACCGCCCACCACAACCGGCCACCCACCACAACCGGCCACCCACCGCCCGCCTCGCCCACCCGCCTCGACCAACTGCCCGCCTCTCGGCTCACCACCCGGGCAGCGTCATGCCCTCAGGCATTTGGTCGGCCCGACAGCACGGGATTCCTGCAAGAATCGTCGCATGCTCATGTCCATGCAGATCTCGGCCGCGACGATCGATCCGGCCCTCCTCGACCTGCCCTGGGAGCTCCCCCTGGAGGAATGGCCCCAGGATGTTCTCGCCGCCCTGCCGCGCGGCCTGTCCCGGCACGTCGTGCGCTTCGTCAACCTCTCCGAGCGCGTCATCGCGGTCAAGGAGATCGGCGAGGCGGTGGCGCACCGCGAGTACCAACTGCTGCGCGACCTCGTGCGGCTGGGCGCCCCCTGCGTCACCCCGACGGCAGTCATCACCGGCCGCATGAGCGCCGACGGCGAGCGCCTGAACTCGGCCCTCGTCACGGAGCACCTGTCCTACTCCCTGCCCTACCGAGCCCTGTTCAGCCAATACATGAGCCCCGACACGGCCACGCGCCTCATCGACGCCCTCGCCGTGCTGCTCGTGCGCCTCCATCTGCTGGGCTTCTACTGGGGGGACGTCTCCCTGTCGAACACGCTGTTCCGACGGGACGCGGGAGCTTTCGCCGCCTACCTCGTGGACGCCGAGACGGGAGAACTCTACCCCGAGGGCGGCCTGACGGAAGGCAAGCGCCTGTACGACATCGACGTCGCCCGAACCAACATCATCGGTGAGCTCATGGACCTGCAGGCCGGAGCCCTCCTGGAGCCGAGCGTCGACACGATCGAGGTCGGGGACCGGATCGTGGAGCGCTACCACGATCTGTGGGAGATCCTCACCGGTGAGGAGTCCTTCTCCATGAGCGAGCGCTGGCGGGTGCGCCTCCGCATCGAGCGGCTCAACGAGCAGGGATTCGACGTCGGGGAGCTGACCATGCGCACGGACGAGACCGGGGAGCACCTCGTCATCCAGCCCAAGGTGGTCGACGCCGGCTACTACCACCGCCGCCTGCTGCGCCTGACGGGACTGGATGTCCAGGAGCGCCAGGGGCGCCGCATGCTCAACGATCTGGAGGCCTACCGGGTCACCCGCGGGATGCGGGATCGGCCGCTCGAGCAAGTGGCGCATGCCTGGCTCGCCGAGGTCTTCGAGCCAACCATCCAGTCCGTGCCGATCGAGTTGCGCCGCAAACTCCAGAGCGCGGAGATCTTCCACGAGGTGCTGGAGCACCGCTGGTACATGTCCGAGGCGCAGCGACGGGATATATCCATCGATGAGGCCGCTCAGGACTACATCGCCAATGTGCTTCCCCAGCACTGGGACGAGGAGTCCTACCTGTCGCTCGGGGACAGCCAGGAGATGGAGGCGATCTTCACCGATGACGACGAGCCGCTCATCGAGGACGACGCCGAGTTCGCGGCCCGCGACGAGGAGACGGCCGAGGCCTACAGCGCCAACCCCTTCGGCTTCACCGCCGGCATGAAGTTCAAGGGCGAGTAATCACCTCCCCCTATATGCGAGACCGGTCGAAAATAGGAGCGAGACCGGTCAGTTATCCACAGGCCGCTCCGGTGCACCAAGGGCGCCGCCACCCTGCGCGCCGCGGACCGGTCTCGTGCCTGATATCGACCGGTCTCGACGCCGTTTTCGACCGGTCTCGCTCCTATTTTCGACCGGTCTCGGCGGATTAGTCGGAGACGAGCTCGGTCTCGACGAGGCGCGTCTCCTCGTCCGCGCGACGGCGCAGCTCGCGATGACGCACGACGGAGGCCAGCGAGGCCTGGAGGACCGCGTCGACGAGCACCATCGCGCCCACCGCCGCCACCCCCTTGTTGATCCCACCGCGCCGGCGCAGCGCCGCCCCGAGCAGCGCCCCGCCGATCCCGCCCTCCAGCACGAGCGCGGCTCGCACCGTCCACGGCTTCTCCGTGACGGTCTCCACGTAGGCCTGCCGGATCGCCTGGCCGGGTGTTCCCGGATCGCTCACCATGAGACCGACGGAGCGGGTCACGGCATTGGCCAGGCCGCGGGGCTCATGGACGACGACGCCCGGCACCTCCACGGGCGCCAGCGCCCCGGAGAGCACGCTGTCCACCCAGCCCGGCAGGCCCAGGGCCTTGATCATCGCGGTCAGACCCGCGGCGCCCGGGGTGGCCAGGGCCTTGGCAACGGCCTCTGCATCGGCTCCCGGGACGGCGGCGGTGATCGCCGACGCGTCCGTGACGTCGGTGAGGAGGCCGTCCACCACGGCGCTCAGCGCGGGCCCGGGCTCGGCGACCCCGCCCCACACGTACTGGGAGGTCATGCCCCAGGAGAAGACGGCGTCATCCTCGGACTCACCGGTGGTCACGGCGCGAACGGTCATGTCGCCCTCGTCGACCGTCAGGACGAGCGCGGGCAGGGACTCCTCGTCCCAGCCGAACATCCCGAGCGACAGGCCCTCACCGGAGTGCAGGACGATGCGCCGATCGATCTCCGGGACAGTGGCCACCGCCAGCGGCCGCTCGAGGAGCGTGGCCTGCAGGGGCACCATATAAGCGCTGATCGGGGAGACGATGACGGTGCGGGCCGTCGGCGTGCCATGGCGGGCGAGCCCGGGCAGCTCTGCGTCAGCGGGGAGCGCGTTGAAGGAGGCGGGGCCGATCGTCACCGAGGCGCCGAAGGCGCGCGCGAGGGACTCGGCCAGCTCGCTGACCCCCATGCCGGGAACGACGCCGCCGCGACTGGGCGGGGTGACGGCGACCCGCGCCTCGGCGTCGGCGAGCAGGGTGATGGACAGCAGGTGGGGGGTGCTCGGGTACCACTCGAGGCGCGCGACGACGCGCTCGGAGTCCAGGCGCTCGGCCACTTCCTGGGGCGCTGTGCCGGGGGCGATGACGACGCCCTCCGTGCGGTTCCAGCGCTGCGATGCGTCCTGTGCCATGGCGGTCTCCTCGAGGTTGGCTGCGACCCATTGTGGCAGTAATACGGCCCGCGTGTGAATGAGGGCGGCTCCAGGGCCCGCGCCAGGGGCGCCGCGCCTGAGCCCGGTCGCGGCGCCCGGTCGCGGCGCCCGGTCGCGGCGCCCGGCCGAGATCAGCCAGGGATGGTGAGCCCCGAGCCGCCCGCTCAGCCCTCGGCCGCCGCGCGGCGCAGGCGGTCCACCTCGTACAGGGTGATGCCCGTGGCCACGGCGGCGTTGAGGGACTCCACGCTCGTGGAGATCGGGATGGAGGCGATGACGTCGCAGGTCTCGCGCACGAGTCTGGACAGCCCCGAGCCCTCGGCGCCAGTGACGACGACGAGGGGGGCATCGGCCAGGGAGAGCCCCCCCACCGGGGTGTCGCCCCCGCCGTCGAGCCCGACGACGAAGCACCCCTCCTTCTTCAGTTCTCGCAGGGCCCGCACCAGGTTGGTCTCGCGGGCCACGCGCACGCGGGCGGCCGCGCCGGCGGACACCTTCCAGGCGGTGGCGGTGACCCCGGCGCTGCGGCGCTCGGGGATGATCACGCCGTCGGCCCCGAAAGCCCCGGCCGAGCGCAGGACTGCCCCCAGGTTGTGGGGGTCGGTGACCTGGTCGAGGGCGACGAGCAGGGGCGTGCGACCGAGCGAGCGGGCGCGGTCGAGGAGGTCGGCGGCGGTGGTGTACTCGTAGGCGGGGACCTCAATGGCCACCCCCTGGTGGGCGGCGCGGTCGGTGAGGGCGTCGAGGTCGAGGCGGGTGGTCTCCAGGACGGGGGCGCCCAGCAGCGCCGCGCGACGCACGACGGCGCCGAGCCGGTCATCGGAGGAGGCCGAGACGGCCATGAAGACCCGGCTGATGGGCACGCCCGCGCGGGCGGCCTCGGCCACGGCGTTGCGACCGCAGACGATCTCGAATCCCTCGGGCACGCGGAAGCCCCTCTTGAGGCGCTCCATCTGGTTGACCCGCTGATTGGCCCCCGAGGCGCGGGCCTCGGCGCGGGCCTTGGCGAGCGCCTTGGGGTGGCCGACGCGGTTCTCGGCCTTGGGCGTGGGGCCCTTGCCCTCCAGGCCCTGTCGGCGATTTCCGCCCGAGCCCTTCGTGGGGCCCTTCTTGGATCCGGGGCGGCGCCGGGGGCCGGGGTACTGCTCGTTGCCGGGCATCGCGTGCCCTCCTGTCTTACGTTTCGTGGGGTTGCGGCGCGGGCGGTGATCCGCGCCCGGGCCGGGATGGTTCAGGCGGTGGTCACGCGAGGTGCCAGCGGGCGCCGCCCGCGGAGTCCTCGACGACGACGCCGGCCGCCGCGAGCTGATCGCGCAGGGCGTCGGCGCGGGCCCAGTCCTTGGCGGAGCGCGCGGAGGAGCGCTCGTCGAGGAGCGCGGTCACAAGGTGGTCGAGGGCGCCCATGGCGGCGTCGGAGCCGTCTGCCCCGGCACTGCCGAGCGTGCCCGCCCGCCAGGGCTCGGAGAGGGGGTCGAGGCCGAGGACGTCGAGCATGGCGCGCAGGTCGAGGGCCGCGGCGGCGACTGCCGTCGGCTCGGGGGTGGGGGCGGCGAGCGCGGCGTTGAGGGCCTTGAGGGCGGCGTGGACGCAGGCCATGGCCCCGGCGAGGTTGAGATCCTCATCCATGGCCGCGGTGAACTCGCCGGGCAGGGGCCGCGAGCGCAGCTCAAGGGCGGGGGCGTCCACGGAGCCGGCCGGGCCGGCCGCCTCGCCGGGGACGAGCTCGAGCGCGCGGGTGATCGCGCCGGCCAGTCGCTCCCACAGGGCGGCGGCGTCGGCGAGGGTCTCCTCGGAGAACTCGACCGTGGAGCGGTGGTGGACGGCGCCCAGCGCCAGGCGGAGCACGGGGGCGGGGTAGGCCTTGAGCAACTCGGCCACGACCAGCGAGTTGCCCAGGGACTTGCTCATCTTCTCGCCCTTGACGGTAACCCAGGCGTTGTGGACCCAGTGGCGGGCGAAGCCCCAGCCGGCGCCGTGGGACTGGGCCTGCTCATTCTCATGGTGGGGGAACCTCAGGTCGATGCCGCCACCGTGAATGTCGAACTCGTCGCCGAGGTAGCGCCGGCTCATGGCGGAGCACTCCAGGTGCCAGCCGGGGCGGCCGCGCCCCCAGGGGGTGTCCCAGGCGGCGTCGTCGGGCTCGCCGGGCTTGGCGGCCTTCCACAGGGCGAAGTCGCGCGGGGAGTGCTTGTCCGCCTCGACATCGGCGTCGATCTGGGCCTCATCCTCCGTGGAGGCCAGGTCCTCAGGGCGCTGGTTGGTCAACGAGCCGTAGTCGGGCAGGGAGGCGACATCGAAGTAGACGTTGCCGGGCGAGCCGGCATAGGCGTGACCGGCGTCGATGAGGCGGGAGATGAGGTCGATCATCTCGGGGATGTGGCCGGTGGCGCGCGGCTCGTAGGTGGGCGGCGCGATGCCCAGGGCGCGGTAGGCGGCGTCGAACTCGCGCTCGAAGCGCTGCGCCCAGGCCCACCACTGAACCGGCGGCTCGGCGGCGGCGGACTTGGCCAGGATCTTGTCGTCGATGTCGGTGACGTTGCGGATGAGGACGACCTTCTGCCCGCAGCGCTCCAGCCAGCGGCGCAGCACGTCGAAGGCGATGCCGGAGCGCATGTGGCCGATATGCGGGGAGCCCTGGACGGTGGCGCCGCACAGGTAGATGCCGACCACCCCGGGGGTGACGGTGGGGGCCAGGGGAACGACGTCGCGCGCGGCGGAGTCGTACAGGCGCAGGGCCAGTGCTGGGGCGTCGGTGGTCTCGGTGCTCACGGGGGCAGCCTATCCGGTGGGCGCGTCGAGGGCCGGGGCGGCCCGGGGCGGGGACCTGGGTCAGGGGCGCGCGGACGGGGCGACGGGGTAGACGAGGGCGGTGGCGATGGCGAGCAGCCCCTCAGCCCGGCCAAGAAAACCGAGGTGGTCGGTGGTGGTGGCGGAGAAGTGGACGGGCGCGGCAGCGGCCCGGCTGAGCGCGGCGGTGGCCTCGGCCATGCGGGGGGCGATTCGGGGGCGCTCGCCGACGAGCTGGACGGCGATATTGCCGATCTCGAAGCCGGCGGCCCGCACCCGCCGCGCCGCCTCGGCCAGGAGCGCGCTGCCCGCCGCGCCCTTCCACTGCGGCTCGGCAGTGCCGAAGTTGGAGCCGAGATCGCCCAGGGCGGCGGCGGAGAAGAGGGCGTCGCAGCAGGCGTGGGCGACGACGTCGCCATCGGAGTGCCCCGCCAGCCCGATCTCACCGGGCCAGTCCAGGCAGGCCAGGCGCAAGGGCGTGCCGGAGTCGGCGGCGGCGAAGGCGTGGACGTCAGTGCCGATCCCGGTGCACGGGAGCACGAGGGGGGCAGAGGTGGCGGGCGGGGAGCTGGGGGTGGCGTCGGATGGGCTCATGGGAGCAGTGTGCCGCGCGCGGGCGGGGCCGGATAGGCCGGCGGGGCCGGCCGGGCGAGGCCGGGCGGGCGGGGCGGGATAGGCGGGCGGGGTCGGATAGGCCGGCGGGGCCGGCCGGGCGAGGCCGGCATTGACCCCGGCGCTGACGCCAGCCCTGACACGGACGACCGGGATATCCTCGGGCATGCCCATCGACCGTCATGTCGACCGTATCGTCGGCGCCCTCGGCCCGGACGCGCCGCCCGCGCCGGCGACGCCGTCGGGAGCCTCATGCGCGCTGCACGACTCGGGCGACTGCCGCTCCTGCCCGCGGATGGGCATGGAACTTCCCGATCAACTGGCAGCCAAGCAGGGCGACGTCGCCCAGCGACTGGGCGCGCGCGTGCCCAACACCGCCTGGGCCGCCCCGGCCATGAGCGAGCCCTCGCGCTTCCGCAACAAGGCGAAGATGGCGGTCAGCGGGACGGTGGACGCGCCGATCCTGGGCCTGGCGGATCGCTGGGGCGGCGCCGTCGACCTGCGCTCCTGCCCTCTCCATGCGCCGGCGATCGAGGAGGCCCTGCCGGTGCTCGCGGGCTTCATCAGCTGGGCGGGCCTGGAGCCCTACTCCATCCTGAGCCGGCGCGGCGAGCTCAAGCACCTCCTCGTCACCGCCTCCCCTGACGGCGACCTCATGGTCCGCTTCGTCCTGCGCAGCCGGCGCCTGGTGGGGAGGCTGCGCGACGGGCTGGCGCGCCTGCGGGGCCTCCTGCCAACGCTCGCCGTGGCCAGCGCGAATATCCAGCCCATCCACCAGGCCATCCTGGAGGGGGATGAGGAGATCGTGCTCACCGAGGAGGACAGCCTTCTCATGCGCCTGTCACTGCCGGACGGGGCACGGACGGCCCCGGGAGGGTCGACGGCATCCGCTCCGCGCGAGCTGGCGCTCTATCTGCCGACGCGCTCCTTCTTCCAGACGAATACCGCCGTTGCTGAGGCGTTGTACGCGACGGCCCGCGACTGGGCGGGAGACTCCCCCGATGGCGCGGCGCCGGCACGGCGAATATGGGACCTGTTCTGCGGAGTGGGCGGTTTCGCGCTGGCGCTCGCGGGGGCTGCGGGTCAGGGCGGGGATCCGGGGCCAAGTGTGCTCGGGGTGGAGATCTCGTCGTCGGCGATCGACGGCGCGCGGGCCTCGGCGGCGCTGGCGGGCCTGCCCGCTGATCGGGTCCGGTTCGAGGCTGGCGATGCCCGCGTGCTCGATCCCTCGGCAGCGCGTGAACTCGGCGGCCTTCCGGATCTTCTCGTCGTCAACCCGCCGAGGCGCGGGATCGGGGAGGAGCTAGCGGGGCGGATCGAGGCCTCGGGGGTGGAGCGGGTGCTGTACTCCTCATGCAATCCGGCGACGCTGGCCGTCGATCTGGAGAGGATGCCGTCGCTGCGCGCCCGCCGCGCGCGCCTATTCGACATGTTCCCGCACACCTCGCACGCCGAGGTGCTCGTCGAGCTCGCGCGCTGAGGCGGCCCATCCGCGCCCAGCAGCGCCATCCGCACCGAGAGGTGCCACCCACACCGAGAGGTGCGTCCTGCCCGCACCGGTCGGTGATTTCGGCTCCTGTCAGTGCGAAACGCGCCAGTCGGCATCGCGATCCACGCCGTCCCACCGGCATCCGCCCGATCTCATAGAGACCTCCCACCAATGCGCGGCAATGGTCACGGCGGATCGGGAACCACAGGGAGCGCCGAGCACACTCAAGGCCCGCTTCTGGGGAAGGGATACCCAAGAGCCGCGGAAGACGCCGCACGCTCGACTCCATGAACGCAGCCCAACCGGGACCCGCCCGGCTCACTTCCCCACCAGCGCCGGTCATCGTGATCGCCAAGGAGACGGCGACACTGGACAACGGTCCCCGGCACCCCGAGCGGATCGATGGCCTGATACGGATCGCCTCGGGGATCTACACGGAGGCGGCCTCCTGGGGGACGATGGCGCCGCGAGAGCGCCACGAGGTTCTCATCGAGGCGGTGCGGCGCATCGAGCAGGGCACGATCCTGATCGGGGCCTCGGCCGCGGTCGCCTACGGCCTGCCGATCGTCGGGATGCGCCTGGGCCGAGTGGAAGCGCTGCGCGTGTCCGGCCAGCGGAGCGCGACCACGCTGCTTCACCGCCGCCATAGGGAGGGGCTGACGGGCATCTCGGAGAACCAGGGCCTCCTCCTGTCGTCGGTCGCGGACACCGTCATCGACATCGCTCGCTGGGGCGGTCTCATCCCGGGCGTGTGCGCGATGGATGCCGCCCTCCATGAGGAACTGTGCGTCTGGGAGGAGATCCAAGAGGCGCTGGAGCGGCTGCCGGCCGGCAGCCGGGGAGTGCGGACCGCGCGGACCGCCCTCGGCCTGGCCGATAAGCGCTCCGAGTCGCCGGGCGAGTCCGTGTCGCGGGTGCGCCAATGGCAGGGGCGCTTGCCGCGGCCGGTCCTGCAGTACGTGCTGGACGTCGGTGGCCGGGTGATCCGCGTCGACTTCTTCTGGGCCCAGATCAACCTGGTCGGCGAGTACGACGGCAGGATCAAATACGACGCCGCGTCCTTCGGGAAGGACCCGCGGGCGGTGCTGCTCGATGAGAAGGACCGGCAGAACGACCTCGAGGACCTGTACGGCGTCAAGGTGCGGCGGTGGCGCTGGGCCGACGCCTGGTATCACGACGGCGCAGCGATGATCGAGCGCCTGGTCAGAGCCGGTCTGGCACAGATGCCCGCGCCATGGCCGTTGCGCGCGTGACCCTGGCGGCACTCCTCACCAGTGCTGCTCAAGAGGGGCCAGGGCCCAGCGCGGCCGAACCGAGCGCCGCCATCCACGCCGAGCGGTGCCGCCTACACCCACTGGCGCCACCTACACCCAGCGGTGCCATCCGCGCCGAGCGGTGCGTCCTGCCCGCACCGGTCGGTGATTTCGGCTCCTGTCAGCGCGGAACGCGCCGCACGGCTCAGCGCGGAACGCTCCGCGCGGCTCAGCACGGCTCGGGGCAACTCAGCGCAACTCAGCCAGGGCGCGCCGCACGGCGGTGATGCGCTCCTGGATCTCGGCGGCCAGCATGGGGATCTCCAGATCACGGATGGCACCGGCCAGATCCGCCAGGTCGCGCGCCTCGGGGAAGCCGTCCTCGCAGAGCGAGGCGGCCCTCCGCACCTCCTCGCTCTCCCCGACGCTCGCCGCGGCGGCCTCGGCCAGGAGCTCGGTAAGTGGGCCTCGCGTGGCCGTGAGCTCCTCGGCGACGGCGTCGAGCTCCCCGCCGACGAGCTCTCGCCGGGCCTCCAGCAGGGCCCGGTGATCGGTGAGCCGCGTGATGCCCTCGCTCAGGGCGCTCGTCAACTCCTCGAGGGAGCCGACAGCGTCGTTCTCAGCCACGTCGTCATCCCCGGCGAGGATCTGGGCCGCGAAGAACCCCGAGGCGAGGTTGTGCAGGCGCATGAGGGCGATAGCGAAGCGCACGGAGTAGGCATCGCCGCGCAGCTCGGAGACCTGCCCGGCCAGGGGCCGCAGTTCCTCGGCGCATTCCAGGACGAGGGCGTCGACCCTCCGGTAGCGCTCCTCGAAGCCCGCGGCACCAGCGCCCGCGCCGATGACGCTGGCATCCCCGCCCGCATCGGGCCGCAACGCGTCGAGGCGCGCGACCTCGTCGCGCGTGGCGCGCAGGGCGGCGCGCAGCTCGGCCAGCCTCGTCGAGAGCGCCTGGATGTCGGTGGCGCGGCGCTCCAGGAGGCGCACGAGGCGGGCGAGCTCGTCGAGGAGGGCGAGGTGCCCACTGGTGGCCTCCTCGATCGCCTGCATCTCCGCCAGCACGCGGGCCACCGGCCCCTCAGCCCCCTCCGCGCTCGGGATGCCGACCCCGGCGGCCACGAGCGCGGCCACCTCGGAGGCCACGGCCTGCCGGGTGAAGTCGACCGTCGACTCATACCCCAGCGCCTCCAGCTCGCGGCTCAGCGCCGCCTGCCCGGCGGCGGCGACCTCCCGCCGGGTCGAGCCGCCGGCGGCTGAGGCCGCCTCGACCTCCCGCACCCGCTCGAAGGCCCGCTCGAAGGCGTCGCGCTGCTCGGTGAGCTGGGGGAGGGTGCGGATGGACAGGTAGCCGCTTCCCGAGGGGACGATGGTGGCGAATACCCGGTAGTGCCCGCCGTCGGAGGATCGGTTGGTGATGTAGGCGCTGGCGGCGTGGCCGGCCTCGATGTCCTCCCACACCCCGCGGAAGAGCCCGGCGGGCATGACGGCGTGGCGCACCACGTTGTGAGCCCGACCCACGAGCGCCCCGCGCGGGTAGCCGGACAGCCTCATGAAGATCGAGTTGGCGCGGCGGATGCGACCGGCCGCGTCGGTGGTGGAGAAGAAGATCTCGTCGGCCTCGAAGACGCGCTCCGGGGCGGGCGGCGCGCCGTCCCCGGCCGACTCGCTCCGGCCCGCTGTCCGGGTCAGCTCGGTGTGCTCAGTCATGGCGGGGCCTCCTCCGGCCGAGTGCTCGTCCCAACGGTGCCGCGCTGGGCTCCCCGAGACTACCCCCGATGCCGACGCCGCGCTCCCGGACCGCCCGCGCCCCGGACCATCACGGCTAGGCTCAGGGCAAACGCGCCGACCCTCAGACGGCGCGCGTCCCGCGGCAGTCACGCAGAGAGGCACCACGATGGCCACCGAGATCGTCACCCAGGCCGGACCCGAGCTCGTCGAGGCGATGGAGCGCCTCATCCCCCAACTCTCCCGCAGCGCCCCCGCCCTCACCGCCGAGCAGTGCGAGGCGCTCCTCGCGCAGGACGGCGTCTATCTCTTCGTCTTCCGCCCGGACTCCCCCGCCGACGGCGCCCCCGCCCCGATCCTGGGCATGCTGACGCTGGCGACCTTCACGATCCCCACGGGCCTGCGGGCCTGGGTGGAGGACGTCGTCGTCGACGCTGAGGCGCGCGGCCAGGGCGCCGGCAGGCAACTCGTCGAGGCGGCGGTCGCCCACGCCCGGGAGCTGGGGGCGCGCACCGTCGACCTCACCTCGCGCCCGTCCCGCGAGGCAGCCAACCGGCTGTACCAGCGCTGCGGCTTCGAGTTGCGCGAGACGAACGTCTACCGCCACAGCGCCCCCAAGAACTGAGCCCTCTGAAGGTCACGCCCCGGCACCGGCGGCATTCGGATCCCGCTCCAGAGGCGCCCCCGCCCCGTTCCAGGGCGGGGGCGCCTCATCGCTCCAACGAGCGGAAGGGCGGGGCTCGCCGCTCAGATCCCCGGATCAGTTCTCCGGGAAGGGGCGCACGACCTCTCCGACCATGCCGCTCCAGCCGTAACCGACGGTGATGTGCTGGATGCGCGCGGGCCGTCCCATCCAGTCGGTGTGGACCACCTGGTCGCCGCCGAGGTAGATGGCCACATGCGTGATCGTGCCCGAGCCGTCGACGTAGAAGATGAGGTCGCCGCGCTGGCGCTGGGACAGCGGGATGTGCTGCATCCTGGGGTGGCGGAAGAGTTCCTGCGAGGTGCGGTAGTCCGGCCAGGCGTGCCGGTGGGTGTTGATGGGCTGGGGGTCGAGGCCGCCGGCGTAGAGGGACTGGAGGACCAGGCCGGAGCAGTCGTAGCCGAGGCCGTAGGGGCCGGCCCCGCCCCAGGTGTAGCTCGATCCGATCTGGTCTTGCGCGTAGCCGATCATCGCCTCGATGCGCTCGGAGCGGGTGGCGCTCAGGCGGATGGGGGTGGCGTGGTGGTCCTCAATGGCGAACCAGTCGTAGCCGGTTCCCAGGGCGTCCCAGGTGGCCTTGTCGACGACGCCGGTGGCCGGCAGCCCGGCACGGCTCTGGAAGTTGGCGACGGCGGACATGAGGGCGTCGTCCACCGAGGCGAGCTTCGAGGGGCTCCACAGGCCCAGGGACTGCTGCACGATCCTCACCTTGACGCCGTTCATCCCGATGGTGAGGTTATTGCTGGCGCCGTTGAGCGGGGTGATGGTCTTGGTGGGCTGGAGGAACCACGACGGCGCCCAGTAGGCCCACCAGGCCCCGGAGTCGTAGAACCAGTAGGTCTTGCCATCGATGCTCCGGCTGCCGGTGGCCATGATGCCACTGGAGGGGTCCATGTAATACCACTCGTCCAGGCCGAGCCACCCGGTGGCCATGGCTCCGGTAGAGGGGGTGTAGTAGCGCCAGCCATCGGCGTGCTTGATCCATCCGAGCGCCATGGCGCCGTCGGCGGCGAGGTAGTAGCGCGCCCCGTCCACGGTGAGGCTGCCCGTGCTCATGACGCCACTGGAGGGGTCGAGGTAGTACCAGTGCCCGCGATCCTTGAGCCAGCCGGTGTACTGGGTGCCGGAGGCGCGGTTGTAGTGCCAGCCGGCGTCGTCCTTCCACCAGCCGGTGCGCATGTAGCCCTCGGCGTCGAAGCAGTAGATGGCGTAGTCGATGGGGGCGCACTGGGAGCGGGGGAAGGTGCCGTCGGGGTTCCTCCACCACCAACGCCAGTCGGCCTTGACCCATGTGCCGGCGGGGTTGACGGAGGACGGGGCGATGGCGGGCACGGCGGCGGCCTGACGCTCCTCCGGCCGAGGGGCCACGGCCGCGGGCCCGGCCGCCCCAGGATCAATCGCCGACGGCGTCGCGCCCGCGTCGGGCCGGCCCTCCGAGGGCGCGGGGCCCAGGCGGTTCCCGGCGCCCGAACCGGTGGTCGACGCCGGGGCGCTCGGGGATGGCGTCGCCCCCGGGTCATCGACCGCGCTCGCCTGTGCGGCGAGGGGGAGGGCGAGGGCGGCGGCGAGGCCCGCGGCCGCGAGTCGGCGGGCGGCGCTCCGTGTCCAGTGCATGGGTTCTTCTCTCGTGGGGAGGGGCGCTTCATCGCGCCGGCTGTGGAGTTGGGCGGGTTTCGTCTCAGGGCGGGGCCTGGGAGGAGCGTGGGGCGGGGTCAGAAGACTACCGGCCAGGTCGATAGGCAGCCGGTGAGGGCGATCTGCGCCTGCGCGCGGGATTCGGCGGCGGCCTGGTACTCGGGGTTGGGCGTCGGGGTCCGCCCGGACTTGATGTCGTCCTCGGCCTGGGCGGCGTCCGCATACTCGGAGATCTCGCCGCCCGAGAGCCTGCCGGCCACGCTCACGTAGGCGTCCAGGGAGGTCAGGGCGGCGGTGGCCGTCGGGTCGGAGCCGGCGGCGTCGGCCAGCTGGCCCCGGTGGCTCGACGCGAGCACTCCGGCGAAGGACTCCCAGGCTTTCTGCTTGGCCACGGGGTCCTTCGAGTCGGCGAGCGCCGTGTAGCGCTGCCCCTCGGGGGTCTCGGCCAGGGCCCTCCCGACGACGCCGTCCATCGCCGCGCACTGCGCGGAAGCGGTGACGGCAGCGAGCGGGGCGGGGGTCGTGGTGGCGGTGCGCAGCTCGGTGGGTAGCCCCGCGCCGGGCTGCTCGGCGCCGGCGGGTGCCGCCGTGGCCGCGGTGCTGGGGGCGGCGGCGGGCGTGGACTCAGCGCATCCGGCTAGTCCGACGACGGCGAGGAGCGCCGCCGCAGCGGCCCGGGGGACCGTGCTGGTGAGCAGGGTGTTGAGGCGGCGCATCATGCGGTCAGAATACCAAGGCGATGACGGCTATCTCACCTCAGAGGACCGGTGGGACCTGGCCGAGGAGGTCGTCGATGAGCTCGGCCATGGAACCGACCACGCGCTCGCAGGCCCGGCTAACCTCGGGCGGGGCCCAGGGCAGGGTGATGGGGTGGTCCGCGAGGGCGTGCATGGAGACGTCGTTGTAGGAGTCCCCGAGCGTCCACACCTCAAGGCCCTCGGAGGCCCGGATGGGCGCCAGGGGGCCGGCGAGGAGTTCGGCGAGCCCGCCCCCCTTGGAGGATCCGGTCGGCACGATGTCGAGGAACTCCAGGTTGCGGTGGCACTCGATGCCCGCCCCCCAGCGCTCGACGGCCTCGATCTCGATGCGCTCGCGCAGGAAGTCGTCGGTGACACGCAGCGGCACCCCGATGAAGCGATGCTCACTCATCAGCGCGGCACTCATGGGCTCGAAGACCTGGAGGATGGGGGAGGTGTCGCCGTTGTTGTCGGCCAGGATGTAGTCCTGCGTGATCGTGGTGGCGTAGGTGGTCACGCCGGGTAGGCCGGCGGTGTCCTCGACGATGGCGCGGGCGACTCCGTCGGGGAGGTGGCGGGCCGCGAGGACCCGGTACTCGCCATCGATG
This sequence comes from Actinomyces sp. zg328, assembly GCF_009829635.1. Lineage (NCBI taxonomy): Bacteria > Bacillati > Actinomycetota > Actinomycetes > Actinomycetales > Actinomycetaceae > Actinomyces > Actinomyces sp. zg328. The sequence goes on along the minus strand of NZ_VWPE01000004.1, from coordinate 31,848 downwards.
AGGACGGCGCCGGTGAAGACGACGCCGTAGTCGAAGCGCACCCCTTCGGGTTCCAGGACGCCGCGCGCGGCGAAGATGGATTTGCCGGTGTCGATGGCGAGCAGGTTGCCGGCAGCTCGCCAGCGCTCCATGGCCTCGCGGTCGGCCCGGGCCACGGCGCGATTGAAGATGATGGTGGAGTCGAGGTCGGTGACGATGAGGCGTCGCATGGGCCCTCCGTTGGGCTTCTGGCTGGGCTGGCGGATCTCAGGGCGAATCGGGCCTGGCGCAGGCGACGGCGCCTGCGCGCGCGAGGGGCGCGGGAGCGGCGCTCCACGCGCCCCTCGCAGCCTAGGGCATGGGGCCGCCCACCGGCTCAGCCGAGGAGGCCCGTCCAGGCGCCGAGGATGCCGACGACGAACATGCCCAGGATGATCCACAGCGCGTTGACCTTCTTGTTGAGCAGCCACATGCACAGGAAGGTCAGTCCCAGCGCGGCCACTCCCGGCAGCAGCTGATCGAGGATCATCTGCAGCGTCGTGTCGGTGACGATGCCGGTGTCCCGGTTCTCGACCGACGCGACCACGGCCGGGAAGTTGATCGTCGTCCACTTCGAGACCAGGGCGCCCATGACGAACAGGCCCATGACGGCAGCCATCTGGGTGATCTTCTTGAGTTGGCCGCCGCCGACCTCGGTGACCATCGCGGTGCCCCGCTCGTAGCCGAGCTTGAGCCCGTACCAGCGCGTAGCCACGCGCAGGACGTTGATGCCCAGGAAGAACAGCAGGGGACCCACGATGGAGCCGTCGAGCGCCAGCGAGGCGCCCAGGGCCGCCAGGACGGGCCGGGCGGTTCCCCAGAAGATGGGGTCGCCAACTCCGGCGAGCGGCCCCATGAGGCCGATCTTGACGTTGGTGATGGTGTCGTCGCCGATGGGCTCGCCCTTGGCGCGCTGCTCCTCCATGGCGGCGGTGATGCCGAAGACGACGGAGGACACCCACGGGTGGGTGTTGTAGAACTCCAGGTGGCGCTCGAGAGCGGCGGCCTGCGCGGCCTTGTCGCCCTTGTAGACCTTCTTAATCACGGGCATGAGGGTGAAGCAGAAGCCCATCGCCTGCATGCGCTCGAAGTTGAAGGAGCCCAGGAGCGTCGTCGAGCGCCAGTACATGGACCGCAAGTCCCTGTTGGTCAGGGAGCGCTCAGCGGTCGTGGTGGAAGTCATGATCATGTTCTCCATTCACTCAGTCGAGCTCGTCGTCGAGGTCATCGTCCGCGTAGGCGCCGCCACCGGCGGGCGCGGGGACTGCCTGGGGCGCGGGGGCCGGCTTGGCGAACTCGGGGTTGAGCTGGGTGTAGATGACGGCGAGGCAGGCGCCCACGATGCCCAGGCCCACGAGCGTCACTCCGGTCGGCATGACCTGGAGGACCCAGTTCGCCATGTCCCCGGCGCCCTGGGGGGCGGCGACGGAGCCCTTGCCGGCGATCGTCGTGGCGAAGGTGGCGAAGACGAAGCCCAGGAAGAAGAAGGGCATGAGCTTGCGGGCCTTCATCATGTTGATGACCATCGCGTATCCGACGACGACGATGAATCCACCGGCGATTCCCAGTCCCTTGGTGATGACCTCGGGGATGGCGTCCAGCGCCTTGTTGACGGCGTCGCCGGAGGCAAGCGCCGCGACGATCGCGGTGGGGATGGCCACGCGCAGGCCCTGGAGGCCCAGGGCGGTAAAGTGCATGGCCACGATGCCCCGGTAGTTGGCCTGCTTGGCGTATCGATCGGCTTGGTGGGCGAAGAACACGGCGATGGTTCGCACGAAGATCGTCAGGGCCTGACCGGCGACGGCCAGTGGGACGGCGACGCCGATAGCGGCATCGATGGCCGCCTTCGTGCCACCGGCGCCGTTCATGGAGGCGACGGCGATGACGGTGGAGATGGTCGAGGCCATGGCCGCGTCGGGGGCCATGGCGGCGCCGACGTTCAGCCAGCCCAGCGCGATCAGCTCCAGGGTGCCCCCGACGACGATGCCGACGGTGGGCTGGCCCAGGGCGAGTCCGGTCAGGGTGCAGGCGACGAGGGGGCGGTGGAACTGGCGCTCGTCGAGGACGCTCCCCAGCCCCGCGATGAAGGCGACGATGGTGACCAGGATGATCTGGATTGTGGAGATGTCATGCATGGGAGAACCTTTCGCGTGGGCTCAGCGCGAGGCCGGCCCTACGCCAGCCCCTTCGACTTGAGGGTGGGCATGAGGTCGGAACGACCCGTGGAGGGGACCTGCTGGATGTACTGGGGGATGCCCCGGGAGTCGATCTCGGTGAAGGCGGCGACGTCCTCGGGGGAGGCGTAGACGGCCTGGGACACCTGTGAGGTCCCCTGCTTGAAGGTCATGCCGCCCACGTTGACCTCGCTGGCCTCGATCCCGAGGTCGAGGAGCCTCACGATGTCCGCGGGCGTCTCGACCACGATGATGGCCTTGAGAGCGGCGTACTTGGGGTTCTTGTAGACCCGCGCCGCCTTCTCCACACCCAGGACGTGGACCTTGACCTTGCCGCCGCCGGTTTGAAGGAGGAGGGACTTCCGCAGCTCGTCATTGGCGGCGCTGTCCGAGACCGCGAGGATGGCCTCGGCGCCCAGGGAGCCCGCCCAGTTGTTGGCGACCTGTCCGTGAACCAGACGGGAATCGATGCGCAGGAGCTTGATGTCCATCAGAGCTCGTCTCCTTCGTCGTCAGAGGTGGTGAAGGTGTTGGGGGTGTACTCCTCGGAGAGGATTTTGATGCCGGCCTGGCCGGCGGTGCGGGCGACCTCGACGAGCTCGGGCAGGTCCGCGCCGGCCATGCGGCGGGCGAGGACCTCGACGAGCATGGGAAGATTGGCGCCGGAGACGACGTCGGCGTCGGGGCGCTCCGCCGCGAAGCGCGCCGCGGCGTTGTAGGGGCTCCCGCCGAAGAGGTCGCACAGGATGAGGTGCCGCTCGGACGGCGAGGCCTCAACGGCCGCCGCGTACTTGGCGAGGAGGTCGTCAGGCCCCTCCGATTGCTCGAAGGTGACGGCGACGACGTCGTGGCTCGGGCCGACGATCATGGTGGAGGAGCCGAGCAGCCCCTCCGCCATGCGCCCATGAGCAGCGATGATCACGGATACCACGGATAACCGCCTTCCAGTCGGGCCGACGGCGAGCGAGCCCGACGCCGGCAAACGATGTGGCGACAGGGACGATAGGCGCTCTCACAAGCCAATAGAGCTCGATGCGCCCCGGTGATACCGGAGATAACGGGCGTTAGCAACGCGCGTCCCCAAGCGTTAGCAATGAGACGCCCGCCACGCCGTAGATATCGCATGGCTCACACGAGACGATCGCTAACTCGGACGCTAACCATGATCTCAGTCACACATGCGTCGATCCGACCGCCCTCCCCTCCCCCTCCTGGCCGAGACCGGTCGAAAACAGCGACGAGACCGGTCGCAGGGGCCGGTCTCGGCGAGAGCGGCGGGCGGAGGACTAGGACTGGGGGACGTTGCGCTCGAGCTCGGCGATCCAGGCGGCGCCGCTCGCGTCGGAGGGCATGCGCCAGTCCCCGCGGGGGGACAGCGACCCCCCGGCAACGACCTTCGGGCCGTTGGGCAGGGTCGAGCGCTTGAACTGGTTGGCGAAGAAGCGCTTGAGGAACAGCAACTCCCAGCGCCGGATCTCCGGCAGCGCGTAAGCGACCCGATCCGCCTCGGGCAGGCCCTGAGGCCAATCGCCCTCGGAGGCGTTGGACCACGCCTTCTCCGCCAGGAAGGCGATCCGGCTGGGCCGCGAGCCCCTGCGCAGCACGTGCCACAGGGTGAAGTCCTGGAGGGCGTAGGGGCCGATCCGCGATTGGGTGGACTGCATGGGCTCGTCCTGACTGCCGGGCACCAGCTCGGGGCTGATCTCGGTGTCGAGGATGGACAGCAGCGTGCGCCCGACGGCGTCGTCGAAGATCCGCTCGGCCACCACCCAGCGGATGAGGTGCTGGATGAGGGTCTTGGGGATCCCCGCGTTCACCCCGTAGTGGGCCATGTGGTCGCCCACGCCGAAGGTGCACCAGCCCAGCGCCAACTCGGAGAGGTCCCCCGTGCCCAGCACGATCCCGCCACGGGCGTTGGCGATGCGGAACAGGAAGTCGGTGCGCAGTCCTGCCTGGACGTTCTCGAAGGTGACGTCGTAGACCTCGGGGCCGCGCTCGCCGCGCCCGTAGGGGTGCCCCATCTCAGTGAGCATCTGCGTGGCGGTGGGACGGATGTCGAGCTCGGAGAAGGAGCAGCCGAGCCCGACAGCGAGGTCCTCGGCGTTGCGGCGGGTGGTGGCGCTCGTGGCGAAGCCGGGCATCGTGTAGGCCAGGATGTCGGAGCGGGGGCGGCCCAGGCGGTCCATGGCGCGGGCGGCCACGATGAGCGCCTGGGTGGAGTCCAGCCCCCCCGAGACGCCGATGACGATCCTGGGGTTGCCGATGGCGCGCAGGCGCTGGATGAGCGCCTCGACCTGGATGGAGTAGGCCTCGTAGCAGTCCTGCGCCAGGCGCGCCGGGTCGTCGGGCACGAAGGGGAAGCGGTCCACGCGCCGCCGCAGCCCGATATCCGTCCGAGGCGCGCGCAGGTCGGCGGCGGGGATCTCGATGCGCTCGAAAGCCCGCGGGTTGGCGAAGGAGGCGGGACCCGGGGCGTGCGCGCCACCGGCGGCGCGCGCCAGGGTGCGGGCGTTGTCCTCGAAGGTCCCCTGGCGCAGGCGCTCGGCGCGCATCCCCTCGATATCGACGTCGGCGATGGTGGCGCGCGGCCCGTCCGGGAAGCGCTCGGAGGAGCCCAGCAACTCACCGTTCTCGTAGATCATGGTCTGGCCGTCCCAGGCCAGGTCCGTGCTCGACTCACCCTGCCCGGCGGCCGCGTAGACGTAGGCGGCCAGGCCCCGGGCCGAGGAGGCGCGCGCCAAGAGGTGACGATCCTCGGCGCGGCCGACGGTGATCGGCGAGGAGGAGATGTTGAGCAGCACCGTGGCGCCCGCGAGCGCGGCCACGGACGACGGCGGGACGGGCACCCACATGTCCTCACAGACCTCCACGTGGAAAGTGAGGCCGGGGACGTCGGCGACGTCGAAGAGCAGGTGAGGGCCGAAGGGCACGGTCGCGTCAGCGGTTCCCGCGCCCCCCGGGCCCCCGGGCCCCCGCACTCCCCGCAGGCGCGCGCGGCGCTGATCGGCCTCGGGGGCGTCGCCGGCGGCGAAGTGCCGGGCCTCGTAGAACTCGCGGTAGGTGGGCAGGTAGGACTTGGGGGCGACGCCGCGCACGGCCCCTCCGGCGATGACGACGGCGCAGTTGAACAGGCGGTTGCCCACGCGGATCGGGGCCCCGATGACGATCGCGGGGAGGAAGTCCTCGCTCGCGGCCCGGATGGTCTCGATGGCGGCGAGCGTCTCATCGAGGAGGACGTCGGCGTGGAGGAGGTCGTCGATGGCGTAGCCGGTCAGGCACAGCTCGGGGAAGGCGGCGAGGCAGACGCCGTCCTCCCCAAGCGCCCGGGCCCGGTCGATGATGGCGGCGGCGTTCTCACCCGGGTCGCCGGGGACGACGGGCAGGGTGACGGCGGCGACGCGCGCGAACCCCTGGTCGTAGGCGGAGCGGAAGGCGATGCTCGGGCGGTCGGCGGCCTCGGCCTGCGGGGCCGCCGAGTCCTGGGTGTCCTGGGTTGCCATGCCCCGATCCTGCCATGATCCTGCCCCGATCCTGCCGCGATCCGACGCCGACTCGGGCCCGCCCGAGCGCCCCGGTCCACCCGGCCGGCCCGGTCCACCGCCCACCGGGCCCGCGCCCCCTCGGACCGGGCCTCAGATGGAGGCGCGGCGCACGAGCCGCCCTGGCAGCAGGGTCTGGGCGGGCACGCTCTCGCCCCTCAGCATGGCCGCCAGGCGCTCGACGCCGACCCTCCCCATCTCCTCGAAGGGAAGCGCCACGCAGGTCAGGCCGGGGCGGAGCTGGGCGGGGGCGAGGTCCTCGTCGTCGATGCCGATGATGGCGACGTCGTCGCGCACGCGCAGGCCGCGCTCGCGCACGGCGTCGTAGGCGCCGATCGCCATCCTGTTGTTGCCGCACAGGAGGGCGGTCGTCCACGGGTTGGCGTCGAGGAGCTGGCCCGCGGCCCGGTAGCCGCCCTGGATGGTGCCGTACCCGACGGCGGTGGCAACGCCATCCCAGTCGATCCCGGCGCGCGTGAAGCTGGCCCGGTAGCCGTCGCGCCGCGGCTGGTTGCCGACATCGGCCCCGGAGATCTCGATGACGCCGATGTCCCGGTGCTCCCCGGTCAGGAGCGCATCGGCCTCAAGACGGGCGATGCGCTCCTCATCGGGGCGGACACTGGGACGCCCGCCGTCCGATGACTGGCAGTTGACCAGGATCGTGGGGATGTCGCGGGCCTCGGCCGGCACGGCGACCTGGCCGCCGCTGGCGCGCGCCTGGAGGACGGCGCCCACCCGGTGCTCCAGGAGCGAGGCGACGGCGCGACGGTCGTCCTCCGCGCGCCCCGTGGTGGGGATGAGGAGCAAGGGCATGCCCTCGCGCAGGGCGGCGTCCTGCATGCCGCGGATGATGGAGGAGGCCTGGGGTCCGGTGAGGATGTCGGTGACCACGCCCAGGGCGCCGCGGGAACGGGCCTGGGCGAGGCGCGCCGTGCCCTGCGGCCGGTAGTCGAGGTCCTTCGCGGCCTGGAGGACCCTCGCCCGCGTGGCCTGGGGGATGCGCGAGTCCGGGCGGTCGTTGAGGACGAAGGAGACGGTGGTCCGCGACACCCCGGCGGCGCTCGCGATATCCGCCATCGTCGCCCGGCGCTCAATGCGGCTCACGGGCGGCCCTCCTCCCGGATCGATGCTGCCATCCCCACGATGCCATAGGAAAGCCCCATGGGCGCGCGCCGCGCGCTACGCTCGCGGGATGGCGATCACAGTTGCTCCCTCCCATCCAGGCTTCACGATCCGGGCGGTCCTGTGGGACATGGATGGCACTCTCATGAACTCCCAACCGTTCTGGGATGAGGCCTTCGTCGCCCGCACCCGCGCGGCCGGGGGCACCCCCACCCCGAGGATCGTGGAGCGCCTCACCGGAGCCTCCATCGAGACGGTGCGGCGACTCATGGCGGAGACGGGAGCCGTCCCCGACTGGACAGACCCCGCCGCCGGGGCGCTCTTCGCCGCTATCGCCGACGACGTCGAGGCGCGCGTGGCGGCCGCCCCTCCCCTGCTCCCCGGGGCGGAGCGGATCACCTCGGCCCTGGCGCAGATCGGGGTTGCGCAGGCGATCGTGTCCGCCTCCCCCCGCCGGATCGTCGAGAGCGTGGCGCGCGCCCTCGGGGACGTGTTCGCTGTGACCGTCACGGGGGACGACGGCGCGGGCGCCAAGCCCGACCCTCTCCCCTACGCCACGGCGGTCGAGCGACTCGGCCTGACCCCCGCGGAGTGCGTCGTCGTGGAGGACTCGGCGACGGGCGCGGCCTCGGCCCGCGCCAATGGGATCCATGTGGTCCAGATCGGCGCGGCCAAGTCGTTCCCCGCCGATCCCGGGCTCATCGCCGTGCCCGACCTGGCCTCGGTGACGCCCCACACCCTCCTGTGGGAGGAGTGGTGGAACGCCCCCGCTGGCAGTGCCGGCTGCGCTGACCGCGCTGCCACCGCTAGGCGCCGCGTCCCCGCCGGATCAGCGCCGGGGGCGCGATGACGGCCGTTGAGCGCCCCAGCCCCGCCCCTCCCTACGAGCCCCTCCCCCTCCCCCGGCCGGTGCCGGCGGGCACCCGGGTCGTGCTGGGCCATCGGGGCGCCCCCTCCCTCGCCCCGGAGAACACGCTCGCCTCGATCCGTCGCGCGGCGCGGGCGGGGGCCTCCTGGGTGGAGATCGACGTCGACGTCATCGGCGATGGGACGCCCGTCGTCATCCACGACTCCACCTTGGACCGCACCACCGACCGCACGGGCCCCTACTACGCCCTGTCCCGGGAGGACCTGGAGGGCATCGACGCCGGGGCGTGGTTCATCGCCGAGGATGGCTCGCGCCCGTACGCCGGCGAGCCCCTGCCGACGCTCGGGCAGGCGCTGGGGGTGATCGCCGCTGAGGGCCTGAGCGTCAACGTGGAGATCAAGCCCTGCGAGGCGGGCGCGCGAGCCTGCGCGGATCTCGTCGACGCCGTCGCGGAGCATCTGGACCGATTGGCCTCCTGCGCGCCGAGCAGCCAGGTGGTGGTCTCTTCCTTCAACCCGCTGCTCCTGGAGCGGATGGCCCGGCGCCGCCCCGCCACTCGGCTCGCGCTCCTCATGGAGGCCGGGATGCCGGTCGGGGACTGGCGCAGCCGGGCGGAGATGCTGGGGGTTGAGGCGGTCAACCCCGCGGACGAGGGACTGGAGAGGGCACTGGTCGAGGAGATCCGCGCCCTGGGCTACGGGGTCAATGTCTGGACGGTCAATTCGCCCGAGCGCGCTGAGGAGCTCTTCTCATGGGGCGCCTCAGGCATATTCACCGACCGGATCCACGAGCTCGGACGTCTCGTTACGGAAATGTGATCCCATGGGCGTCAGGGCCCCGATCTGGCGATTCTCCGCCGTTTTGAACGGACTGAGGCTCGGCGCGATCCCATTCCGCGCCAGCTTCTGAGACGCGAATGTGCTTCGCGGCGATCGGGTCGCATATGATGACGCCGTCGGGAAACGCCCCGGCACGAGGAGATCAGGGACTCCGATGACATGCCGCGGCGTTCGGGACTCGCGCGATTCAGGGACCGCGCCCCCGTACCCGACCGGGGCCCCGCACCGTGCTGAGGTGCGGGGCCCCCTTTTCATCCCTCACGGACGATGCATGTGAAATCGGGCATATGAGGCCCGCGTTCTTCAGGACCGCCTCTTGCGTCAATAATTACGGAAAAATAACATCCTGATATGAATCCCGAATTTAGTGGGATGCCACCATCCTTACGGTCGTCTGACATACATGGCTGACGTTCAGGATCGCCCGCCACCCATACCCCTACAGGTATCCGGTGTCCGTTCACCCGCTCTCCTCTCAGGGCCGAGGGGAGGCGCCACGAGCGCTATGCGCGAGGGCGCGCCCGAGTTTTTCCTACCCGGGCGCGCCCTCGTGATGTGTCGCTCTTATGCGAGCGGCCCCGCTGGGGCGCTTGACGCGCTTGGCGCGCGCCCCTCGCCCACGGCGCGCAGGGCCAGGCCGGCGGCCGGGCCGTCAAGACTGAGATCGACGACGACCTCCTGCCCGTCAGCCACCTCACCGGACAGGATGAGCCTGGCCAGGCGGTCTCCGATCTCCCGCTGAACGAGGCGGCGCAGGGGCCGCGCCCCGAAGGCGGGGTCATATCCCTCGTCGGCCAGCCACTGGCGGGCGGCGTCGGTGACGGTGAGCGTGAGGCGCCGGTCCGCCAGGCGCTCCCCCATCCGGGCGAGCTGGATGTCCACGATCCCGCCCAGCTCCTCCTTGGTGAGCGGGTCGAAGACGAGGGTGTCGTCGAGCCGGTTGAGGAACTCGGGCTTGAAGTGGGCGCGGACCCGCGTCATCACCTCGTCGCGCTTCTCGTCGGGGCTGAGCAGAGGATCGATGAGGAACTGCGAGCCGAGGTTGGAGGTGAGCACGAGGATCGTGTTGCGGAAGTCCACGGTGCGCCCCTGCCCATCGGTGAGGCGGCCGTCATCGAGCACCTGGAGGAGCAGGTCGAAAACCTCGGGATGGGCCTTCTCCACCTCGTCGAGCAGGACCACGGAGTAGGGGCGGCGCCGCACGGCCTCGGTGAGCTGACCGCCCTCCTCGTAGCCGACGTACCCGGGAGGGGCGCCGACGAGCCGGGCCACCGAATGCTTCTCGGAGTACTCGGACATGTCGAGGCGCACGATGGCGCGCTCGTCGTCGAAGAGGAAGTCTGCGAGGGACTTCGCCAACTCGGTCTTCCCCACCCCCGTGGGGCCCAGGAACAGGAAGGAGGCGGTGGGGCGGTCCGGGTCGGACACCCCGGCGCGCGAGCGCCGCACGGCATCGCACACGGCCGCGACGGCGGCCTTCTGGCCGATGAGCCTCTCCCCGATGATGCCCTCCATGTGGAGGAGCTTGGCGGACTCGCCTTGGAGCAGGCGCCCCACGGGGATGCCGGTCCAGGAGCCCACGACCTCCGCGATCTCAGCGGCGCCGACCTTCTCGGCGATCATCGGCTCAGCCGCCCCCGTGGCGTCTCGCGCGACGCCGTCAGGGCCGGCGACGGCGTGCTCGGCGGCCTCGGCCTGGCGGATCTGCTCCTCCAGGGAGGGCATCTCGCCGTAGCGCAGGCGGCCGGCCTCCTCGAAACGGCCCTCGCGCTCGGCGAGGTCGGCCTTGGTGCGCAGCTCGTCGAGAGCGGCGCGCAACTCGCCGATGCGGTTGTGGCCGGCCTTCTCAGCCTCCCAGCGAGCGGTCAGCCCGGCGAGCTCCTCAGAGGCATCGGCGAGCTCGGCGCGCAGGCGCTCAAGGCGCTCACGGTCAGCGGCAGCCTCGACGGAATCCGCGCCACCGCCCGCGGGCGAGCCGTCACCGCCAGCGGTCCCGAGGGACTCGGCGAGGTAGGACTCCTCCATGCGCATGCGGTCCACACGACGGCGCAGGGCGTCGATCTCCTCGGGACTGGAGTCGAGCTCCATGCGCAGGCGGGAGGCGGCCTCGTCAACGAGGTCGATGGCCTTGTCGGGCAGCTGGCGGCCGGTGATGTAGCGGTCGGACAGGGCGGCGGCGGCCACGAGGGCGCCATCGGAGATCGTCACCTGGTGATGGGCCTCGTACTTGGGGGCGATGCCGCGCAGGATCGCGACGGTGTCGGCCACGCTCGGCTCGTCGACGAGGACCTGCTGGAAGCGGCGCTCAAGGGCGGGGTCCTTCTCGATGCGCTCGCGGTACTCGTCTAGAGTGGTGGCGCCGACGAGCCGAAGCTCACCGCGGGCGAGCATGGGCTTGAGCATGTTTCCGGCGTCCATGGAGGAATCAGCGCCCGAGCCCGCTCCCACGACAGTGTGCAGCTCATCGATGAAGGTGACGACCTCGCCGTCGGAGTCCTTGATCTCGGCCAGGACGGCCTTGAGGCGCTCCTCGAACTCGCCGCGGTACTTGGCACCGGCGACCATCCCTGCCAGGTCGAGGGAGATGAGGCGCTTGCCGCGCAGCGAGTCGGGGACGTCGCCGGCGACGATGCGCTGGGCGAGGCCCTCGACGACGGCGGTCTTGCCCACGCCGGGCTCGCCGATGAGGACAGGGTTGTTCTTGGTGCGCCGGGACAGGACCTGCACGAGGCGGCGGATCTCGGCGTCACGGCCGATGACGGGGTCGAGCTTGCCCTCGCGGGCGGCCTCGGTCAGGTCGGAGCCGTATTTCTCCAGCGTCTTGTAGGTGCCCTCGGGATTGGGGGAGGTGACGCGGGCGCCGCCGCGCAGGGCGGGCAGGGCGGCGCGCAGGGCGTCGGGCGTGGCGCCCTCGGCGCGCAGGAGCGAGGCAACGGGGTCGCCGGAGGCGCCCGCCGCCAATCCGATGAGGAGCATCTCGGCGGAGATGTAATCGTCCCCGGCGGTCTTGGCCTCGCCAGCGGCGGTCTCAAGGGCGGCGAGGAGCGCCCTCGAGGGCTGGGGCTGGGAGACGGTGGAGCCCGAGGAAGCGGGCAGGGAGGTGAGGACGCGGCGGCAGGCCGCGCCGATGCGCTGTCGCCGGGCAGGATCCGAGTCGACGGCGGTGAGCAGGGCCAGAGCCGTGGAGTCCTCAGAGCCAAGGAGTTCGGCGAGCAGGTGGGCCGTGTCCACCTGGGGGTTGCCAGCGGCGGCCGCCGCCTGCATCGCCCCGGAGATCGCCTCCTGGGAGCGAGTGGTGTAGTTGGTGTCCATGCGGTTCTCCTTGGGGTGTCATGCCTGGTGGGCGAGTCCGGGCGGGAGGGGCCCGGGAGGGGCCGTGACGCGGGCCGCTTTCTCCGAGCACCTCAACCGCCGACGAGTTGAGTCTATTCCACTCAACTTTCGCGCGCGCCGGGGCGCCTCTTCCTCGATGGGGAGATCTTCCCAGGTCCGCGCCTCAAGACGGCGGGACGGGAACAGCGCGGCCCGGGATAAGGTGACCGCACGTCGTTACCCTGAGGAGATCTTCATGAAGATGACCCGTCCCCTGGCCACCGTCGCGGCGCTCGCACTGACGCTCCCGCTCGCGGCATGCTCCTCCGACAAGTCCGAGGACGCCAGCCCCACCAGTTCCGCAACTGCCACGACCGCCACCGCGATGGCTTCAGCCGACGCGATGGCCGGCTCCAGTTCGGCCGCCCCGGCCGCCTCGGCCGACGGCCAGGAGGTGACCGCCTCAACCGCCGGCGTCACCTTCCTCGCCCCCAGTAACTGGATGGTCCTCTCCGACCCGTCCAACCTGGATGAGAACACCCTGAGCGCGGCCGCGAAGGCGGTTGGCCAGGACCCGGCAATCTACAAGGCCAACTTGAAGCAGGTTGACCTGCTTGTCTCGAGCACAGAGGTCAAGGAGATCGGCAGCACCCCCTTCACCGACAGCATCCTCGTCGCCCGTCAGACCCTCCCCGGGTCACAGGTGCCAGCGGACGAGATGAGCGCGGCTCAATTCGCCAAGGTAACCGGCGCGAGCAGTATGACGAAGTACGAGAAGGTCAGCACCACCAATGGTGAGGCCACCGTGGTCCACTACGGCGTCACGGTGAAGGATGGCACGGCCTACGGGGCCGTCGTCTTCGCCCCCGCCTCCGACGGCGACTACGCGGTCATCACCATCAACGCCACCGAGGCCTCCACGGTCAACGAGCTCGTCACCCAGGTGACCAGCAGCGTCAAGTGACGCCCCATCCTTGATCCCTTCTCCCGCTGAGGAGACCCGCCCCGGCGCGCCCCTTCGGCTCGCCGGGGCGGATCATCCCCTCGACACCACCACCCCGCCAGCGCCCCCAGCCTCAGGCGGCCTTCGGCGCCGCTCTTAGTCCCCCGAACCCCCTAGGATCAACACATGTCCCAGTACCCTCCGAATGGGCAATACCCCGGTCAGTATCCGGGGCAACACCCCGGCCAGCCCGCCTCGCCCGCCTCGCAGCAGCCCACCCAGGCCTACCCATGGCACGGCCAGACCCACCCGGGCCATCCCCAGGCGGGCTACGGCTCCGGCTACCAGCCCGGGCTCACCCCTTCCTCCCACATCGGGGCCCAGACGGGACCCCAAGGCTCCTTCCAGCCCGTCGACCCCGCCTTCGGCTATGGCGGCCCCAACCAGGGCCCCCACCAGCCCCAGAAGAGCACCGGGCTCATCGTGGGCATCGTCAGCGCCGTCGTCATCGGCCTCATCGCCAGCGGCGTCGGCGCCTTCCTCCTCCTGCGCGGCGACGACGACGCCGCCAACGCCACCGCAACCGCCCAGGGAACGAGCGCCCACCCCGAGTCCGCCGACGCGGCCACCCGCGCCAAGCGCCCCTCGGAGTCGCCAGCGCCGTCATCGACCCCGGGCGCGGCGGCGGGCTCACAGGAGGTCACCGGCCCGGCCACGGGCTTGACCTTCTCGGTCCCCAAGAACTGGACCACCGGGGTTGGCGGAGCCCCCGACCCGGGCGGCATTCTCACTGCCGACATCACCTCCGACCTTGACGCCTACGCCTACAGCGGTTCGGGGCTCAAGCAGGTGCAGCTCCACAAAGACGTCGAGTCGTTGAGCAGCGCCCTGAGCGAGGACCTGCTCAAGGCGGCCCTCTCCCAGCAGCCGGGCACGACCTTCTCCTCATACGAGAAGTTCACGACCCCCAACGGCGATGGCGCCATGGCGTATTTCACGGTCAATCAGGATGGGATCACCATTTACGGCGCCCTCATCACGCCCAAGACCAGCTCAGGAGGGTACGCGACGCTCACAACCGTAGCCTTCACAGAGGCGCAGAGCAAGGAGTTGACTCAGAGCGTCATCGCCTCGATCCGCTGAGCGCTCGCGCCCGGCGCTCATCGACTGGCGCGTTTCGCTCCGACAGGCGCGTTCTGCCCGCACCACTCGGAGCGCAGCGCACCGGTGGGGGGCGGAGCGCACCGGTGAGCGCCGGCGCCAGAGACGTAGCCTTCTGCCATGACATCCGCCGAACCGGCCCTCGACCGGGCCTCGGAATTGCTCGACTACGCCGCCACGCTCCCCGGGGCATGGGTGGGGCACAAGCCCGAGTGGGACACGAGCGTGGCGAGCATCGGGCCTCGGCTCTTCGCGCTGCTCCTGACCCACACCGACGGCCGACTCATCGTCAACGTCAAGCTCGATCCGGAGGACGCCGTCGCTGTGCGCCGCTCGATCCCCTGGACGGAGCCCGGATTCCACCAGGCGAAGAAGCACTGGGTGAGCATCGACCTCACCGCGCCGGGATACGACGCCACCACCGCCCACGAGCTCGTCGAGGACTCCTACCGGCTCGTCCACTCACTGCTCCCCCGCGCCGTCCGTGGGGCCCTGCGCCTGGCCGTCGCCGCCGGGGAGGCGCCGCGGCCCACCTGGCAGTGGTGATCCCGGGTGATTCCGAGCGCCCTGGGCGAGCCGCGGCACCGGTCGGGCCCAGCCACCTCCTCGCGCTTCCCGTGACAGGGCGAGGAACTCGTCGGCTTGCCCGATGGGACTGTGTCTGATTCCATCAGGTCAGACGCCGCGCCGCCCGGCGCTGCGTCCCCCGAGGAAGGGAGCACATCATGGGAATCGATGACCTCAAGGACAAGGCCGGCGACCTCGCTGGCAAGGCGGGCGACCTCGCCCACAAGGCCGGCGACGCCCTCAAGAGCGACAAGGCCGAGGCCGTCAGCGACAAGGTCCTTGGCGCCGCCGCTGGCGCCGCCAAGAAGGTCACCGGCGGCAAGTTCGACGAGAAGATCGACTCCGCCGTCGAGGCCGCCGACTCCAAGATCGGCAACGAGTGACGACCCGCGGCGCGGCGGTGCTGTGACGCGCTCGTTCTGACGAGCGCGGCCGCGCGGCCGCCACGACCTGGGGCCCCGCACCACGCGTGCGGGGCCCCACGCGCGTTGGGGACGGTGGCGCGGGCGCCTCGCGCCGCGTCCCACCGCGCCGCCGCGTCACGACGCGGTGGCCTGGCTGAGGTCGTCGACGGCGCGGGCGATCTCCCCGGGAGCGTCGAGCATCATGAGGTGGCACGAGCCCGGTAACCGCCGGATCTCCAGATGGGAGAAGGCGGAGGCGAGGGCCTCCTCCTGACTGGCGGAGTGGAAGGGCTTGCCGTCCAGGAGGATCGCGGGCACCGCCGCGGGCGCCGCCTGCTCGGCTCGCAGCGCGGCCAAGTCCGCGGCCTGGCCGCCGTAGGAGACGAACTCGGCAGCCGAGGCCGCCAGCGCCTCAGAGGAGTCATGGCAGGCGCGCCACAACTCGTCGTCGAGAACCTCGGGATGGGAGGTCTCATGACGCATCCCGTAGCGGACCGCGGCCGCCGCGAGGCGCCGCACCGGCTCGACCCGGACCGCCGAGCCCAGCGCGCGGGCTATCCCCGCCGCCCCCGCGCGGCGCAGATGACCGGAGCGGGCGCTCACCTCGACCGCCGGGTCGGCGAGCACGATCCCCCGCGCCGAGCGGGGGTGGAGACGGACCAGCGCCTCGGCCTGGAAGGCCGCCATGGAGTGGGCGACCACGATCGCCGGGGCGTCGTCGCCGATGATGCGGGCGAGGATCCCGGCCTCCTGGCGCAGATCGGGGAGGCCGTCATTGACGGTGCCGCAGCGGCCAGGCCGGTCGACGGCGATGATGGCGCGCCCGGGCAGGGCCTCGACGACGGCGTCCCAGGCCACCGAGGCCAGCCCGCACCCGTTGAGCAGGACCACGGTGGGCCCCTCGCCCGGGCGGCGGTGGACGGTGTGCTCGGCGAACCGGCTCTCCCACCGATCCTGCGCGTCAGTCATGCTGCTCCTGAGGTAGCCGCCACGCCAAGTAGGCGATCCAAAGCGAGCATAAGAGGATCTGCACGACCTGGATGGGTCCCTGCGCGCCGGGGAGGGCGTAAGGCGCCGCCGCGCTGATGAGCAGCAGCACTGTCACCAGCCCGGCCAGCCAAGCCGCCTGTCGTGCCCGCAGGGTCCACCCATCGCGGGCCGCGAGCGCCAGGGCGACGATGGCGATCATGGCGACCTCCGCCGTCGAGGTGATGGCGGAGGCCGCCTCATGCAGGTGCCGCTCAATGCTCGGCATGGCGGCGCAGGCGTCGTCCCAGCTCTCAGCGCAGGGCAGGTTGAAGATGATGTCAAGGGCCGTGCCCACGGCCACCACCAGCAGGGAGAAGCCGAGACGACGGCTCCAGCGGGCGCCGAGCCAGGCCTGCCAGCCCCGCCGGCCCAGGAGGCCGGTGATCGCAAAGACGACGGCGGCGGCGATGTCGGCGGCGCGGAAGAACCAGGCGAAGGGCTGGTCATCGGCGGCGAGCTCGGAGACGTACCCCAGGAGGGCGTCGGGGCGGCCGTTGAGGGGCCATGCCAGCCAACTGTTGTAGAGGACGACGGATCCGACCGCCAGGAACCAGCGCCTCACCGGCCCGGCCTCACCAGCGGGAAGGCGATGGTCTCGCGGATGGAGGCGCCGGTGAGCATCATGACGAGGCGGTCCAGGCCCATGCCCAGGCCTCCCGAGGGCGGCATGCCCTGCTCCAGCGCGGCGAGGAAGGCCTCATCGAGCTCCATGGCCTCCAGGTCCCCTCCTGCGGCAGCCAGGGACTGGGCGGTGAGCCGCTCCCGCTGGATGACGGGGTCGACGAGCTCGGAGTAGGCGGTGCCGACCTCCGAGCCGAAGATGATGAGGTCCCAGCGCTCGGCCAGGCGGGCGTCGCGCCGATGCTGGCGGGTCAGCGGTGAAGTGTCGGCCGGGAAGTCGGCGAAGAAGGTCGGCTCCACCGTCGTGCCCTCAGCCAGGTGCTCGTAGAGCTCCTGCATCATCGTCCCCCACCCCCACTTGGGGTCGTAGGGCATGTCGATGCTCTCCGCGTGGCGGCGCAGCGCGGCCACCGGGGTGTCGGTGCCGATCTCCTCGCCGAGCGCCGCGGAGACGGCCTCGGCGATCGTCACGGTGCGCCAGGGCGCGGCGAGGTCGATCTCGTGCTCGACGCCGCCCACGCTCCCCCGCACGATCGTCGAGCCGGTCGCGGCCCGGGAGGCCGCGATGACCATGTCCCGCATGACATCCTTCATGACGTTGTAGTCGGCGTGCGCCTGATAGGCCTCGAGCATCGTGAACTCGGGGTTGTGGGTGGCGTCGGCGCCCTCATTGCGGAAGTTGCGCCCGATCTCGAAGACCCGCTCCAGGCCGCCCACCATGAGCCTCTTGAGGTAGAGCTCGGGGGCGATGCGCAGGTAGAGGTTGAGGTCGTAGGCGTTGATGTGGGTGCGGAAGGGCCGGGCGTTGGCGCCGCCGTGGACGGGCTGGAGGATCGGGGTCTCGACCTCCAGGTAGTCGCGCCCCAGAAGGGTGGAGCGCACGGCCTGGATGGCGGCCGAGCGGGAGCGCACCATCTCCCGCTGGCGCTGGTTGACGATGAGGTCCACGTGGCGCAGGCGCACTCGCGCCTCGGGGTTCTGGATGCCGTGGCGCTTGTCCGGCAGGGGGCGCAGCGCCTTGGAGGTCATCATCCAGGAGTCGGCGAGCTGGCTGCGCGTGCCCGTGCGGGAGTCTCCGATCTCGCCGACGACGGCGATCTGGTCCCCGCTGCTCACCAGGCGCCGGAAGGAGGCAAGGGACTCGGCCCCGGCGCGCCCGGCCTCGAGGATGATCTGGAGATCACCGCTGGCGTCGCGCAGCGTGGCGAAGATGACGCCGCCGTGATCGCGGATCGTCAGCACGCGCCCGGCCACGGAGCAGGCGCCCTCAGCGGTGGCACAGGTGGCGTCAACCATCACCGACGCGGGGTAGGGATCGATGCCATCGGCGATCATGGCCTCGCGGGTAGCGGCGCGGGCGATGAGCTGGTCGGAGCGCTTAGGCTCCGGGCGGGCGATCGTCGATCCGGCGGTGACGGCCAGGAGCGCGGCGGACTCCTGAGCGCTGCGCTGGTCCTGGTCCGGGATGGGGCAGAGCCATCGGGGCGCGTTGACGAAGCCCTCCGCGACACCCATGGCCGCGGCGACCCGGGTGAAGTCGCTCGGGTCGGGGTAGCAGATGAGGCGCGGCACCCATTCCGGGTCGTACTTGGCATTGGAGCGGTAGAGAGCCTCAAGCTGCCACCAGTGCGAGGCGAGCAGGAGGACGCGCCGCCACAGCCGCTGGATGGGTCCGGCGCCGATCCGGGAGCCCTCGGTGAAGGCCGAGCGGAAGACGGCGAAGTTGAGGGAGACGCGGTGGATGCCGAGCTCGCGGCCGTCGTTCATAAGCGCGGCGACCATGAACTCGGTGACGCCGTTGTCCACCTGGGGATGGCGCCGCATGACGTCGAGGCTGACGCCGTCGGCGCCCCAGGGGGCGAAGGAGAGCAGTCCGGCGATCTTCCCGCGCTCATCGCCCTCGGGGAAGAGGGCCTCCACCATGATGCACTCGCCGTCGGAGGGATCGGCGAAGCGGCCCAGCGCCATGGAGAAGCCGCGCTCGGGCTCGCCGTCGAGCCAGCGACCGGCCAGGCGGGACAACTGCTCCAACTCCGCGGTGGGGATCGAGGCGTGGCGCCGGATGCGGGTGGTGTAGCCGAGTTCGGTGAGCTTCAGGACGGCGCGGCGCACCTCGGGAAGGTTGTTGATGCCGAAGGAGGCGGTGGACAGGATGGCCTCGTCGCCCAGGCGCAGGGCGCGCAGGCCGGCCTCGGCGTAGGCCCGGGCGCCGGCCTCGGAGGCCCCGATGACGGCGGGCACCCAGCCGTAGGACTCGGCATGGCGCTTGAAGGCCAGGGCGGAGGCCGGCCAGCCGGCGGGATCGCCCAGTGGGTCGCCGGAGGCGAGGGCAACGCCCAGGCCCACCCGGTAGACGACGCCGCCGTGCTCGGTGAGGAACGCGGACTTGTCCCGCCGGGTGGCGAAGTAGCCGAGGGAGTCGTTCGGGCTGGCGGCCAGGAGCTCGCGCACGCGGGTCTCCTCGTCGACGCTCAGGCGCGCCTCGCTGCGCTGGGATCGCAGCATGACAGCGAAGGCCATCAGGAAGCTGAGGGCGAGGCCCAGGCCGACGAGCGCGAAGAGCAACTCGGGCACCGGTGAGGGGGTATCGGGATCGCTGACGAGCTCGAGGAGGAATCCCTTGACCTGGTTGATGCCGATCCCCGTGTAGAAGAAGGCGCCCAGAATCCCCACCTGGAGGACGATCGCGATGCTCACGATGAGCACGAGGAGGACCCGCCCAGCGTTGCCGCGCGGTGAGCGCACCGTGAAATCCCGTCGGTGGCTCACCAGGACGATGAGCAACGCGATGAGGATGAGCAGGTTGATGGCCAGGGCCCATCGGGTCTCCTCGGTGAAGACGACATTGGGCGGGGCCAGGTGGAAGGAGGCGAGCAGGCTGGTGAAGACGAGCAGGCTGAATACCACGCCGATGACCATGATGATCCACGCCGCGCGCTTGCGCCTGGCGATGCCGGAGGCCAGGAGCAGGAGGATGACGCCTGAGAGCCAGTCGACGTTGGGAACGGGGATGAGCCAGTTGATGAGGCCGCCGAGGGCTCTGCCGATCCCGGGCGCCGTGCCGAGGAAGGTGTAGAGGAGGCAAACGAGTCCCGCGGCGAACAGGTATCGGGACAGAAGGCGGGCGGCGCTGGGGGCGCGGTTGGTCACGACCGTCCTCCTCGGGTAGCGGTGTTGGGGGCAGGGAACATGACGGGATTCTCTCCCAGGACGGGGGATCGGGCGTCATCGCGATGAATGACGCTGCTGGGGGACGGTCCGCCGCGAGGATGACCGAAGGCTGTCGCCCCCCGCGCGATGCGGGAGGCGACAGCCCTCACGATCAGCGCGCCGCGCACGACGAGGCAGGAGGAGCACCTCCGTCCTCGGAGCGGGCAGTCACGGCGCGGCGGCTCAGCGCCGGGCGCCGTTGCGAGCGATGTCGAGCAGGAGGCGCAGGGTCAGCAGGGAGACCAGGGACAGGCCCGCCCCGCCGATGCCGCGCACGAGGATGGCGTCCCACCAGGACACGGTGATCAGCTTGGCCTTGGAGTAGGCGGAGCCGAACTCGACGCCGGTGGCGGCGTCGATGATGCCGGTGAGGAACCACAGGGCCCAGGCCACGATCACGCCGATCACTGCGAACTGCATGATCTGCTTGCTGTGCCTGGCGCTGAAGTCGGTGGTGCCGTCGAGAAGGGCGCTGAGCATCGAGCTGCCCGCGGGCTTGGCCGGGACGGGCTGGCCGGGCATCTGCTGGCCAGGGACGTACTGCGCCGGCTGGGGCTGCTGGTACTGGGCCTGGTACCCACCGGGGACGCCGGGCGCGGAAGGCGCGGACTGCGGCTGGTAGGGCTGGCCGGGTGTCATCGGCTGAGACATTGTGGGATCTCCTTGATTGGGGTGACCGCATCAGACTACAAGGTCCTCAAGCGGTCATGACATGATGCTCCGCACAGCGCCAAGGCCCCGGGGACGAGGGCCCCGCACTGAGTTGTGCGGGGCCCTCGCGGGGTCCCGGCCCACCTGAGCCCCTCTCCCGTGCGCCCACGACGCCCATCACCGCAGTCCGGCGTCGTCAGCGCGAAGGCTCACAGTGGTTTCGCCGGGACGTCTCTATCGCCTCCCCTCGGGTTTCCCGGCTCCTCCCCTACCGCGCGTTGAGCGCAGCGGTCGGAGGAGTGCGGGAGGCTCGAACGGCCGGGCGCGCCCCGGCCGAAGCGCCGATGACGATCACGCGGCCCAAGGTGATGCCCCGGGCGTTGAGGCTCATCTTCATGGGAAAGGGTCCTTTCGGCCGCGTCAGGGGGATGCCCCTTCGATCAAGACGCAGCCAACCGGTGACGGCGTTGTCGGGGCGTTCAAGGATTCGCTTACGCTGCCGCAACACGCGATGTCACCCCAGGGGCAGGGCGACAATGCGGGCCGCGAGCGGGTAGACAAAGGGGCATAACCTCAGCCGGGGCCCCGGGCCAGGCCCTGCGACGGGAGATCGACCGAGCCCACAGCGAAGGAGACAGGACAATGCGTGTGCTCGTCGTGGAGGATGAGGAGTACCTCGCCGAGGCCATTGCCACCGGGCTGCGGCGTGAGGCGATGGCGGTGGACGTCGTCGGCGACGGGGCCAGCGCCCTGGAGCGGGTGGCGACCAACGACTACGACATCATCGTCCTGGATCGTGATCTTCCTATCATCCACGGCGACGAGGTCTGCCGACGGGTGGTCAATGAGCACCCCGAGGTCCGCATCCTCCTGCTCACCGCGTCCCGGACCCTGGACGCGCGCGTGGGCGGCTTCGAGTTGGGCGCGGACGACTACCTCACCAAGCCCTTCGAGTTCCCCGAGCTGGTGGCGCGGCTGCGGGCCCTGGGGCGGCGCATCCACCCCGCGCGCACCCCGATCATCGAGGCGCACGGGGTGCGCCTGGATCCCTTCCGCCGGGAGGTCACCCGGGAGGGGCACTTCATCCGCCTGAGCCCCAAGGAGTTCGCAGTCCTCCAGGTCCTCATGGAGGCCGACGGCGGGGTCCTCAGCGCCGAGACGCTTCTGGAGAAGGCGTGGGACGCCAACGCCGACCCCTTCACCAACTCCACCCGGGTGACGATCTCCCACCTGCGCCGCAAGCTCGGTAAGCCGTGGGTCATCCAGACGGTGCCCGGCGCGGGCTACAGGTTCAGCGCATGATTAGACGGGAGGTGGTGGCCGGCGACGGACGGCGCGCGGCCGAGCGGGCCACCGCGGCCCCGGGCGGGAGGAAGCGCTCGCGTCGCCCCAAGCGGCTGAGCATCCGCACCCGCCTGACGCTGACCTACTCCGGCCTGGTGATGGCGGCCGGCGCGGCGCTTATCGCCGTCGTCTACATCTACACCCGATACGTCGCGCTCCAGATCAATATCAACGCGCCCACGAAGGACGTCACCGGCCCCCCGGCCGCGCAGACCACCGCGACCCCCCAGGTCGACACGAACCTCTTCGAGCTGCTCAGCAGCATCATGCATTCGGCCGTCGGCGTGCTGGCGCTGCTCGTGGTGCTCTCGGGAACCGTGGGCTGGGTCCTGGCGGGGCGGATGCTGCGGCCGCTGTCGTCGATGAACACGGCCGCCAATCTCGCCGCCTCGGGAGACCTCAGCCAGCGCCTGGCCCTGGTCGGGCCGCATGACGAGATTCACGACCTGGCAGACACCTTCGACCACATGCTGACCTCCCTGGAACGGTCCTTCTCCGCGCAGCGGCGCTTCGCCGCCAACGCCTCGCACGAGCTGCGCACGCCCCTGGCGACGACTCAGACCATGATCGAGGTGGCGTTGTCCGACCCGAGCGCCTCAGCCGAGGACCTGCGCCGGGTCCTGGGCCGCGTGCTGGAGGCTAACTGCTCTCACCGGGAGACGATCGACGCCCTGCTGGACCTGGCGGACGCCCAGTCGGGCAGGCTCGCCCGCGAGGACGTGGACATGGAGGCGACGGTCCGCGACGCCCTGGGGCTCCTCGCCCCGCAGATCGCCGAGCGCGGGCTGAGGCTGTCCACCCACCTGCTGCCCGCCCGGGTCCCCGGCGACCCGGTGCTGCTGCGCCAGGGGGTGACCAACCTGCTGCGCAACGCCGTGCGTTATAACAACGACGGCGGGCGCATCACGGTGGGGATGGCGCACCTGGCCGACGGCGTGCGGCTGACGATCCGCAACGACGGGGCCCAGGTACCGCCCGAGAGCGTCGAGTCCCTGCGCGAGCCCTTCGTGCGCGGCGAGGGCCGGGGCCGCACCCGGGGCTCGGGGCATGGCCTGGGGCTGGCCATCGTCACCGCGCTGGCCACCGCCCACGGCGGCCAGTTGAGCCTGAGTGCGAACCCCACGGGTGGGATGACGGCCATTCTGGAGATTCCCGGCGAGGAGGCGCGGACCGAGCCGCAGCGCTGAGCGGCTCAGGCCTGCGTGCCGGGGCGGCCCGTGGCCCCCGGGAACCGGCGGCCGGCGGCGAGGACCTGGACCTCGCCGTCGGCGGCGGCGGCGAAGATCCGCTGGACCGCCGCATGGCGCAGCCGCAGCAGGCGGTTCTCGTCCTCCAGGTCCTCCAGGCGGGCCTCAAGGGCGAGGATGCGGGCGATGCCCTCCAGGTTGACGCCCTCCTGGCTCAGCGCCTGGATGCGGCGCAGCTGCTCGACGTCGCGGTGGGAGTAGCGCCTCCCCCGCCCGGGCGTCCGGGCGGGGCGCACGAGGCCGAGGCGGTCGTACTGGCGCAGGGTCTGGGGGTGCATGCCGGCGAGCTCGGCGGCCACGGAGATGACGTAGACGGCGCGGTCGGCCGCGTCGTCGGCGAGGAAGCCGAGGCCCTGCCCGGTGACGCGCGAGGCTCGCCGAGCGCTCATCGCGCGGCCTCCTCCCTCAGCGTGGCGCGCGGGTCAGTGCCGCCCATGGCCGCGTCGAAGTCCTCGAGGGCCTTCTTGGCGGCCTTCGAGAGCTTCTTGGGCACGGCCACCTCGACGGTGACGAGCAGGTCGCCCGTGCGCTTGGCGGTGGCGATGCCCGCGCCGGGGATCCGCATGACCGTCCCCGAGGGGGTCCCCGGCTTGATGCGGACCTTCTTGGCGCCCCCGTCCAGGAGCGGGACCTCGACGTCGGCGCCGAGCGCGGCCTCGGCCAGCGAGACGGGCAGGCTCATGCGCAGGTTGGCGCCGTCGATGGAGTAGACGGGGTGCTTGGCCACGGAGATCGTGACGATCATGTCCCCATTGGGGCCTCCGTGGTTGCCGGGGCGGCCCTTGCCGGCCAGGCGGATCCTCTGCCCGTCGTGGACGCCGGCGGGGATGCGCACGGTCATGGTGCGCTTGTCCGCGGTGAGCTCGACGGTGGTGCCGGCCACGGCGTCGCGCAGGGACAGCGTCGCGCTGGTGATGACGTCGGGGCCCTTGGTGGCCTCCGGCGCGCCGCCGAAGCCCCCGAATCCCCCGAAGTTGAAGGCGCCGGGGCGGCCGTTCCTCCGGGTGGGGCTGGGCGTGCCGCCGAACATGCGCAAGAGCTCATCGAGGTCGGGCTCGGCGCCGCTGCCCGCGCCGCCGGTGGAGAAGCGGACGTTGCCGCCCCCGCCGAACATGGAGGACAGGATGTCCTCGAAGCCTCCCCCGCCGCCGGCGCCCCCGGCGGTGAACCGGGCACCGCCGCCGGTCATGTTGCGAATGGCGTCGTACTGCTCGCGCTCCTTGGCGTCGGACAGGACCGCGTAGGCCTCACCGACCTCCTTGAAGCGCTCGGCGGCGACGGCGTCGTCGGGGTTGCGATCGGGGTGGTACTGCTTGGCGAGCTTGCGGTACGCCTTCTTGATGGTCGCGGAGTCGGCGTCCTTGGCGACGCCGAGGACCGCGTAGAAGTCCTTGGTCATCCAGTCCTGGCTGGCCATGGGTCACCTCCTCCTCACTGGGGTGATCGTTGGTTCATTCCTTGTGGCCGCGCGCCGCCCGGTGGGGCGAGCGGGGGCCGGTGGCGCGGGCCCATCCGGGACGGGCCCGCGCCACCACTCCTGACCAGCGCCGCTGGGTCAGGCCGGGTTGGACACCTGCACGCGGGCGGGCCGCACGACCCGTTCGCCGAGGCGGTAGCCGGGCTGGAGGACGAGGGCGATCGTCGGCTCGCTGACCTCGTCAGACTCGGTAGCCATGAGCGCCTCGTGGATGGTGGGGTCGAAGGCCTCTCCCGCGGCGCCGAAGCGCTCCAGGGCGAACTTGTCCGCCAGGATCGTCTCGAGCTTGGTGACCGTGGTCTCGAAGGGACCGGTGAGGTCGCCGTGCTGGCGGGCGAGCTCGGCCTCGTCGAGGACCGGGATGATGGCCTCGACGACGCCGGCGGCGCCGGCCTCCTGATGACCCGCCACCGATTCGCGGGAGCGGCGCACGAAGCCCTGGTACTCCTGCTGGAGGTTGTACAGGTCCGCGCGGGCGCGGGCGAGCTCGTCGGTCAGGCGGGCGGACTCGGCCCGCGCCTCGGCCAGGGGATCGGGCTGCCCCTCCTCCCGCTCGTGGAGCCCGGCCCGGTCGTCATCGCCCGCCGCCTGGGCGGCGCCGCCCGGGGCGCCGTCCGGCGCGGCGTCGAGGTCGACGCCGTCGAAGACGGACTCGACCGCCTCGGCGAGGCTCGGGTCGATGGGCTCGCGGTCCGCGCCGTCGCCCTGGGGAGCGCTAGGGCCGGCGCTCACTTGGACTCCTCGTCGTCGACGATCTCGGCGTCGACGATGTCCTCGTCACCGGCCGCGGCACCGGCGTCCCCGGCGGCGGACTCCCCACCCGCCGCGGAGCCGGCGGCCTGGGCCGCCTGCTCGGAGGCGTAGAGGGCCTCGCCGATCTTCTGAGAGACGCTGGACAGCTTCTCCTGGGCGGTCTTGATCGCCTCGGCGTCGGTGCCCTCCAGGGCCTTCTTGAGGTCGTCAACGGCGGTCTTGACCTCGTCGTGGACCTCGGCGGGCAGCTTGTCCTTGTTGTCGTTCAAGAGCTTCTCGATGGAGTAGGCCTGCTGCTCGGCGAGGTTGCGGGTCTCGGCCTCCTCGCGGCGCTTCTTGTCCTCGGCGGCGTGGGCCTCGGCGTCCTTGACCATGCGGTCGATGTCCTCCTTGGGCAGCGCGGAGCCGCCGGAGATGGTCATGGACTGCTCCTTGCCGGTGCCGCGGTCCTTGGCGGAGACGTGGACGATGCCGTTGGCGTCGATGTCGAAGGAGACCTCGATCTGCGGGATGCCGCGGGGGGCCGGGGCGATGCCGGTGAGCTCGAAGGTGCCCAGCGGCTTGTTGTCCCGCGCGAACTCGCGCTCGCCCTGGTAGACCTGGATGAGCACGGAAGGCTGGTTGTCCTCAGCGGTGGAGAAGACCTCGCTGCGCTTGGTCGGGATGGCCGTGTTGCGCTCGATGAGCTTGGTCATGACGCCGCCCTTGGTCTCGATGCCGAGGCTGAGCGGGGTGACGTCGATAAGAAGGACGTCCTTGCGGTCGCCCTGGATGACGCCGGCCTGCAGGGAGGCGCCCACGGCCACGACCTCATCCGGGTTGACGCCCTTGTTGGGCTCCTTGCCGCCGGTGAGCTCGCGCACGACGTCGGTGACGGCGGGCATGCGGGTGGAGCCACCGACGAGGACGACGTGGTCGATCTCGGACAGGGCGACGCCCGCGTCCTTGATGACGTTGTGGAAGGGCAGCTTGGTGCGCTCAAGCAGGTCCGCGGTCATGGACTCGAACTGGGCGCGGCTGAGCTTCTCATCGAGGTGGATCGGGCCGGCCTCGCTCATGGACAGGTACTGCAGGTTGATGTTGGTGCTCATCGCACTGGAGAGCTCCTTCTTGGCCTGCTCGGCGGCGTCCTTGAGGCGCTGCATGGCGATCTTGTCCTTGGACAGGTCGACGCCGGAGGAGTCCTTGACGCGCTTGACGAGCCACTCGACGATGCGGGCGTCCCAGTCGTCGCCGCCCAGGCGGTTGTCGCCGTTGGTGGCGCGCACCTGGATGGTGGAGAAGCCGTCATCGTCCTTGCCGACCTCCAGCAGGGAGACGTCGAAGGTGCCGCCGCCCAGGTCGAAGACGAGGATGAGCTCGTCCTCCTTGCCCTTGTCCAGGCCGTAGGCGAGAGCCGCGGCGGTGGGCTCGTTGACGATGCGGTCGACGGTCAGGCCCGCGATGGTGCCGGCCTCCTTGGTGGCCTGGCGCTCGGCGTCGTTGAAGTAGGCCGGGACGGTGATGACAGCGTTGGTGACGCTCTCGCCGAGGTAGGCCTCGGCGTCGGCCTTGAGCTTGGCCAGGATGCGGGCGCTGATCTCCTGGGCGGTGTACTTCTTGTCGTCGATGTCGACGGTCCAGTCAGTGCCCATGTGGCGCTTGACCGAGGAGATGGTGCGGTCGACGTTGGTGACCGCCTGGCGCTTGGCCACCTCGCCGACGAGGACCTCGCCGGACTTGGAGAAGGCGACGACGGAGGGCGTGGTGCGGCCGCCCTCGGCGTTGGGGATGATGGTGGGCTCGCCGCCCTCCAGGACGGCGATGGCGGAGTTGGTGGTTCCGAGGTCGATTCCGACGGCGCGTGCCATGTGGCGCTCCTTGATGCTCGTGGGGTCGCGGGCCGTGAGCCCCTGGTTGAGTCGTATGCGCTCAAGGATTGTGATTGAGTCAGTCGTTGTCAACTTCCCAACCGGCCACCTTGAGCCTGACTGACTCAACCCTGGAGGTTCGCGAGCTATTCCCTCTCGCCCTCAGTGACGCCCGCCACTCGATGAACCCGGGACTGGGTTGCGCCGCGGATGACCCAGCCGAGCCTAAGCGCGCCTTCAGGTTTCTTTCAGGTGACATAGGTTCAATGAATCCACCGTCGGACGATGCGCGACGCGAGGGTTGGGGAACCCGATGACCCGAGAGCATCGAGACCGGCAAGGGTCCTAGGGAGCCTGCGCGGGTCGTTTCGGCGAAGGAGGCTGCCTCCTTTCCTGTCATGGGAACCAGGGAAGTCGAGCAGCCTCACGAACGAAGGGCCCGCGGCCCCGAGAATCGCCACTCGGGGACGCGGGCCCCTATCATGCCGGGGCGCACCCCCGGATCAACCGTTAGCATGAGGCCGTGATCTTCAAGGCCGTGGGAGAGTCCGCCCCCTACCCCGATCACGGGGCGAGGGAGCAGCGCGTGTGGGCGACGATCGCTCCCCGCCAAGTGCGGCTCGACCAGCTCATCACCACTCGCGCCACCCTCGACCTACGCGACCTGCTCGATGAGCACTCCACCTTCTACGGGGATCTGTTCGCGCATATCGTGTCCTGGCGTGGCAGTCTCTACCTGGAGACGGGCCTGCACCGAGCCCTGCGCGCGGCCCTCCACGGGCGCACCATCATCCACGGCAGGATCCTGGAGCTTGACGATTCGGGGCGCCCGCTCCTGGCCCCGCTCCCGCCGTCCTGATCGGCTCGGGCCCGCTGCCGTGGCGGACCGCCCACCACCTTGGGTAACGGCCCGCGTGCCTCGCAACGGTCCATTAGTCTGGGGAGCATGAGCGCTTCGGACCCCCGATCTGAGTACCGCCGGCACCTTCAGCACCGGCAGAAGGTCGTCATCGGCAGCGTGCTGGTCGCCCTCGCCATCGTCCTGGTCACCAGCATCGGCGTGTACACGGGGCTGCTCCCCTCCTACAACCCGGGCTTCTCAGCCGATCCCAAGGCCGCCGCGACCGCCGTCGCCCAGCCCTGCCCGCCCGCCGGGGCGACCACGGTGGACCTCACCACCATCCAGGTCAGGGTCTACAACGGCACCCAGAACGCGGGGCTGGCCAGCATCGTCGGCGACTCCCTGGAGCGGTCGGGCATGACGATCCTGGAGCGCTCCGACTGGCCCGACGGCGACTACAACGGCGACGTCGCCATCTCCGCCTCCAAGGCGGGGCTCGCCAATGCCTACTCCCTGGCGCGCGCCTTCAAAGGCGTCGTCATCGTCCTGCTCGACACCAACCGGGACCCCACCGACACCTCGGTCTCCGTGATCATCGGCACCGACTACAACTCCGGCCTCATGTCCCCAGACGCCATCGGCGAGCTCACCGCCGGGGAGAAGATCCAGGCGCCGTCCGCGTGCGCGTCAGCCGTCCCCGACAGGCCCTTGGCCACCGCCCGCTGAGCCGCTCCGCACGCGAAACTCCCCAACGACCTCGCGCCGTCGCCCCGCAGGACTGCTGCGGGGCGACGGCGCGAGGTCGGCGATGCCACGGGCCCGGGGCGCTCTCATCGAGGCCCGGACCGGCGGCGCGGGCCGCCCCTACTTCTTGACGCTGCGCCGGGAGTAGGCGGGGCCCTCCAGCTCGGTGCCCGCGGGCGCGGAGGCGGGCGAGACCTCCTCAAGGTTCGTTCCCCGCGCCTTCGAGATGGCTCGCATGCAGTGGTAGACGATGATCGCCGCGCCGGAGCCCAGCGCGATCCCGGAGAAGGTCATGTCGCCGATGACCCAGGTGTAGTCGGCGATCGCCACGACCATCGCGACGGCGGCGGTGTTGAGGTTGACCGGGTCGGAGAAGTCCACGCGGTTCTGCACCCAGATGCGCACCCCCAGCATGCCGATCATGCCGTAGAGGATCGTGGCCGCGCCGCCGAGGACGCCCGCGGGGATCGTGTTGATGAGGGCGCCGAACTTCGGCAGCATCGACAGGCCCAGAGCGCCAATGGCGGCGACGACGTAGGCCGCCGTGGAGTAGACGCGGGTGGCGGCCATGACGCCGATGTTCTCCGCGTAGGTGGTGGTTCCCGAGCCGCCGCCGGAACCGGCCAGGATCGTGGACAGGCCGTCGGAGATGAGGGCGCGGCCGGTGAGGTCGTCCAGGTTCTCCCCGGTCATCGCGGAGACGGACTTGACATGGCCGATGTTCTCGGCGATGAGGACGAGCACCACGGGGACGAACAGTCCCATGAGGCTGAGGTCGAAGGTCGGCGCCCGGAAGTGCGGGGCGCCCACCCAGCCGGCGGCGTCGATGGCGGAGTAGTCGACCTCGCCGCGAATCATCGCGGTGGCGTAGCCCACGAGCACGCCCAGCAGGATCGCCAGCCGCCCCATGATCCCCTTGAACAGGACGGTGATGAGCAGGATCGCCACGATGGTGACGACGGCGGTCACCGGGGCGGTCTTGACGTTGTTCCAGGCGGCGGGGGCCAGGTTGAAGCCGATGAGGGAGACGATGGCACCGGTGACGATCGGCGGCATGAGGCGGTCGATCCAGGTCACGCCCGCGAAGTGGACGATGACGCCGATGATCATCAGGGAGGCGCCCGCCATGATGATGCCGCCCTGGGCGAGCGAGGCCTTGGCCTGGTCAAGAGGAGTCCCGCTCTGGGCGTCGAAGCCGGTGACGGCGGCGATCGGGGCAATGAGGGCGAAGGATGAGCCCAGGTAGGAGGGCAGGCGCCCGGCGGTCACGGCGAGGAAGAGCAGGGTCCCCAGCCCGGTGAAGAACAGTGTCGTCGCCGGGTCGAATCCGGTCAGGAGCGGCACGAGGAAGGTCGCGCCGAACATCGCGACGATGTGCTGCATGCCGATGCCGATGGTGCGTGGCCATGAGAGGCGCTGCGACGCGGTGACGACGGCGCCGGGGGTGATGGAGCGTCCGTCTCCGTGGAGGGACCAGCCCCGGAAGAGCGGGGATGAGGATGTTGGGGGCGTTGAGGGCACTGCGCTTCTCCTGTCGCGGGTTGAGGAAGGGCCAGCGGCGTCGCCTCCCGTGGGATCGGGGGCGCTCGCTTGCGACAGGACCTGGCAGGACCCTGCCAGGCCTCCAGCATAGGCGCACCGGGGGCATGGTCCCGACCGCGGCCGGGACCCGCCGATGGTGGCATCGGTCGCAATGGGGCCGCGGCCGGTCGGGCCGTGCCGGCGCTCGCAGCTTCCTCCGCCGAGAGGATGCGGGAGGCGGCCCGCCGGGGCGAGGATGCTGCCATGACCCCGCAGCGCCCCCCATTCCCGGGAACCGAGTCCCTTGATCCGGCGCGGATCTTCTCCGGCCCCGGCTACCAGGCGCCCCCGGTGCGCACCGACGGCGTCGCCACGGCGGCGCTCCTGTGCGCAATCCTCTCCTTCATCCCCCTGCTGGGGCTGGTCGCCGCGGGTCTCGGAGCCTGGGCGCTCCGGCGGCTAGGGCGCTCCTACGGCACGGGCAGGACCCTCGCGCGCCTGGCCATCGTCGTGGGCGCGACGGCGTCCGCCCTGCAGCTGTGGTTCCTCGTGGGCCTCATAGCGGTCAGGGGATGACTGGAGGCGGCGCGGGCGGGGCCCGGAGCACCGGGCTCGCGCCGGCCCGTTCGGGTCGCGGCCATGACATCTGCCCGTAGCGAGGCCTGCCCTAGGGTGGGCCGCATGAAGCCCTTCATCATGGTGTCGACGCGTCCCGAGATCAGCGCTGCCGAGGACGAGTACGAGTCCTTCCTGTCCCTGGGCCGGATCGACCGCGCGGACCTGACCCATGTGCTCCTCGAGGAGGTCGACTTCCTCGGCTCCTTCAACGCCGAGGACATCTCCGGCGTCGTCATCGGCGGAAGCCCCTACAACGTCTCGACCCCCGAGGCCTCCAAGACCCGCTCCCAGTTGCACATCGAGGAGCAGGTCAGCGAGTTGCTCGCCGTCGCCCTGGCCAAGGGGGTCCCCGTCCTGGCCACCGGTTTCGGCCTGGAGGTGCTGGCCTCCTACCTGGGCACGACCACGTCGGCCGAGTTCGGCGAGCCCCTGGGCGCAGCGGAGGTGTTCGTCACCGAGGAGGGGCGCCACGACCCGCTCCTGGAAGGCATGCCGCCCTCCTTCACCGTGCTCGTGGGCCACCATGAGGGCGCCGTGGGCGTGCCCGAGCGCGCCACGCTGCTCGCCTCCTCCCCCGATTGCCCCGTGCAGATGCTCCGGGTGGGCTCCTCGGTCTACGGCACCCAGTTCAATCCCGAGCTCGACGCCGACCGCTTCGCCCAGCGCATGAGCGTCTACAGCGACGCCGGCTACGGGCATCCCGGGCATGCCGACGAGCTCCTGCGCGTCGTGCGCGGCGGGGAGCACGTGGCGGGCCGGATCATCGCCCGCTTCTTCGAGCACTTCGCCCGGGACTGATGGCGGTGGCCGCCCGCGGCCGCCCCATCCGCTGAGCCCGCGGGTCAGCCCAGGGTGGCCAGGGCAGCCTCAATGACGTCGCAGATGACGACGGGCGCGGGCCTGTGGGCCGCGGGCATCCCGACCGGCGGGGTGACGGCGGCGCGGCGGCCCGCCGCCCGGGCGGCGCTGCGACGGCCCGAGCCCGGGCGCGGGGG
>NZ_VWPE01000045.1:0-506 GCF_009829635.1 Actinomyces sp. zg328 | reverse complement strand
CCGAGGTTAACGAGCGCTGGGGGCTCGACCTGCGCGATGGGGAGCACCTCGACCCCGACCCGGCGGCCGTGGCTGACCCGGGGGCCCAGGCTCGGGCACGGGGGGCGGCCCCACTGCTGGACGGCGAGGACGTCTCAGCCCTCGATCAAGCTCCCACGCAGGACGCGTCCACCGCTCGGGCCGGTAGGGAGCGGGCCGTGGCCTCGGTGATCACCACCGCCCTGGCCCGCCACGACGGCGCGGCGTCCGTCGTGGCCACGCGTGGCGCCGACGGCGCCCTCGAACTCGACGTCCGCGACGCCAACGGCGCCCCCATCCCGGCCGCCAGCGCCGAGTTGACGGGCCTGGCCGGCCGGGCCCTGAGCCCGGACCTGCTCGCCGACCACCTGGCCGGCCGCACCTGGGACCTGGGCGAGCTCCACGACAAACTCAACACCCCCCTGCTGCGCGCCGCCGCCACCCAGCCCGACCCCACCCCCGACCACGGCCCCCAGAACACCCAGGAG
>NZ_VWPE01000044.1:0-549 GCF_009829635.1 Actinomyces sp. zg328 | reverse complement strand
TCCCTGTAATTGCCCGGATCATCGCGGACCTTCTTCTCGAACTTATAGAACGTGTCGACGCCCTTGACCGACAGGTTGACATCCCTGTGCATGGGCACCACGTTGATCGCCTCCGGCGGCCCCCCGAAGCCATGAGCGGCCAGATGCCCGCCATTGAAGCCCTCACCACCCAGGTGCCCGATCTGGGCCTGCAGCCTCTTCGAGCGCCTGCGCCACCTAGCCACCTCAAACCCATCAGCCTCCACCAGCACCGTGCGCCCCGCCCCATCAGTCGTGTAATGGAACGTCCCATCCACCGTGTACGTCACATTCGGCAAAGGATCATTCAAGTCCTTGTTCATCGGATTGGCCCGCTCGCCCCACACGTGGAACCGCTCCACCGCCGAGAACAACTCCGCATGCCTGATCTGACCAGACGCGTCAGTGTAGTAATCACCCCTGCCCTCCACATGGTAGACCGCGTTGGGCTCGAGCTCCACACCACGCCCGAACGGCTGACGAGGCCCAGGCATGAGACCATCACCAGCCAACACCTCCACCCGCCGACGC
>NZ_VWPE01000043.1:0-1525 GCF_009829635.1 Actinomyces sp. zg328 | reverse complement strand
TGGCCGGCCGCACCTGGGACCTGGGCGAGCTCCACGACAAACTCAACACCCCCCTGCTGCGCGCCGCCGCCACCCAGCCCGACCCCACCCCCGACCACGGCCCCCAGAACACCCAGGAGACCGCCCAGAAGCCTGAGTCAGCCGATGAGGCCACCGCGCCCCACCAGGAGGGCACGACGGAGCCCGTCGAGGGCCCCGCGGCGATGGCTGATCCGGACCCCGCCCGAGCAGTGCCCTGGGACTCCCTGGAAGCCCGGGGACAGTGGGCCCAGGGCCTGCGCGAGCGGGGCCTAGGAGAGGAGACGATCAGGGCCGCCATGACCGGCGACCTGGCCGTCAGCCAGCCCTCAGGCGAGGTGCGCCCCTCCGCCCATGCCCCCGTGGCCGGGGCCATGCCCGCCCCACAGCTGGCCCAGAAGCGCTCCCAGGCCCTCACCATGTGAGCCCACCTCGGAGAAGAGGCAACGCGCCCCCGACCATAGAGTTGGGGGCGCGTCTTCTTGACGGCTTCTTGACAGCGCGGGGGGGGCTACTGGCGGGCACCGAACACGCCCTCGGGCATGGCGGCGGTCGGCAGCCCCCGGACCTCGTCATCGTTGAACGGGTGCGAGTTGTGCCCGCGCCCGTTGAGCACGCAATGGGGCTTGCAGCGACAGAAGGGCCCGTTGGCCGAGCACAGCCGGTCCATCAGGGGGTAGGAGTACTGCAGCAGCCACCTCATCCGGGCCTCGGCGTCCGAGACGTGGGTCTGCTCCCAGGCGTGCCACAGGCATGTCAGGGCGTAAACGGCCTCGGGGTGGTTCCACCACTGGTCGCACCACCGGTGCGAATCGGTGATGACGCGGTCCCAGAGGCTGCTCGCCACGTGCTCGACGAACGCCTCAAGCGTGGGGAACACGGGCTCAAGCCCGCCGGGGGCCTCGTCCCGCCCTGCCTGGGCGCTGGCGCGCCCCTTCTTCTCACCGGTGTCTTCACTCATACCCCCATCGTGCCGCGTGCGATCACAGCGCGCGCCCGGGCCGCTGGGGGCGCACCTGAGGCGGCACCGGTGGTGCTGGCTGGCCGGGCTGCTGCGTGATGGCCCGCCCGGCTCGGGCGGGCCCGCCGGGCTGGGCGAGCTCGTAGATAGCGCGGATCCGGTCGGCCTGCTGCGGGCTCATCGCCGCACCCTGGGCGTCCTGGGGGTCCTCAGCGGGGGCCCGGCCGGCCTCCTGGCTGCGTTGGGCCCCGCGCCAGGACGGCGGGCGCCGACCGGCTCCGGGCACCAGTGGGCGCGCCCCGAGCAGGTCGATGAAGCGGCGCACGCTGTCCAAGCGCGCGTCCTCGATCGCGCCCTCCTGGGAGGCCCGCGGGGCGCCTTCTCGTAGCGTCGTCGTGTCCTGGCGGCTCTCGGCTTCCGTGGGCTCCTCCTGGGTGTTCTGGGGGCCGTGGTCGGGGGTGGGGTCGGGCTGGGTGGCGGCGGCGCGCAGCAGGGGGGTGTTGAGTTTGTCGTGGAGCTCGCCCAGGTCCCAGGTGCGGCCGGCCA
>NZ_VWPE01000042.1:0-1919 GCF_009829635.1 Actinomyces sp. zg328 | reverse complement strand
CGCTGGTGGGCGCGGTGATGGGCCGGCGCGCCGGGGGCCGCCCCGGGCGGGGCGCGCGCGGCGACCGGGCGGCGCGTCTGACGGGTCGGGCCGCTGACACGCAGGCCCTGTCACCCAAGGCGGCGGCCGCCAAGGCCGCCCGGCTGGGCGTGGCCGAGGGCTGGACGAGCCTGCCGATCGGGCGCGCCGTGGCGGGCTGGGGCCGATGGCTGGTGTCCGGAATGGAGGACGTGTGCCTCCTGATCGCTGGGCCCCGCACCGGCAAGACGACCTGCTGGGTGGTGCCGCGCATCCAGCGGGCCGCCGGCGCCGTGGTGGCCACGTCCAACAAGCGCGATATCGTCGACATCACCAGGGACCTGCGTGCCCGGGTCGGGCAGGTGTTCGTCTTCGACCCCCAGGGCATCGCCGATGAGCCCCAGGCGTTCTGGTGGGATCCCTTGGAGACCGTGGTGGACGCCACCAGCGCTGAGATGCTCACCCGTGTCCTGGTCGACGCCACCCGCGATGCCACCGCCCAGCGCAACGAGTTCTTCGACTCCGCCTCCCAGAACCTCCTGGCCGCCCTGCTGCTGGCCGCGGCCAAGGGGGGCCGCCCCCTGGCCGAGATCCACAAGTGGATCAGCGCCCCGGACAACGACGAGCCCCTGAACCTGTTGCGCGCTGCTGGCGAGACCACCATGGCTACCACTCTGGACGGGCTGATGACGCTGGTCCACGAGACCCGCTCGGGCGTCTATGGCGGGGCGGCCGTGATGGTCAAGTTCATCACCAACGAACGCGCCATGGCTTGGATCACCCCCCATGCCCTCCTGCCCCAGTTCCACCCCGCCGACTTCGTGCGCGGACGTGGCACCCTTTACTGCCTGTCCCAGGAGGGCGAGGGTTCTACCGCGCCGATCGTGACCGCTCTGACGGTCGCGGTGGTGCGCGCCGCTCTCGACCACGCCAAGGCCCAGCCCGGCGGGCGCTTGGCGGCCCCGATGCTTATCGAGCTCGACGAGGCCGCCAACGTGTGCCGCTGGGCCGACCTGCCCGCCCTGTACAGCCATTTCGGGTCGCGCGGGATCCTGGTGGACACCATCGTGCAGTCCTGGTCGCAGATGATCACGGCCTGGGGCGAGCACGGCGCCAAGGCCCTGTGGTCAGCAGCCAACGTGGCCGCCTACGGTGGGGGCTCGCGCGACGAGGCGTTCCTGAAGTCGTTGAGCCAGGTCATCGGCACCGAGTGGCGCGACTCGGTGCAGGTCTCGCACTCCCGCGGCCAGGGGCGCTCGCGCTCGGTGTCCACCGCGTCCCAGGCCCGGCCCATCGCCTCCGAGACCGACCTGGCCTCCCTTCCCGCCGGGCGCGCCTGGGTATTGGCCTCCGGGTGCACGCCCGTGCTGGCCCGCATGGTCCCCTACTGGGAACAGCCCGACGACCTGAGCGCCCAGGCGCTCAACCGCCACCAGCCCACCAGGAGGTAAGAAGATTATGGATGAGCCTTTGAACCAGACCACGGCTCAAGTAACCATGCTTATGCGCGTGGTCGCGCAGATGGCCCGGCGCCTGGCCGAGGCGCGCCAGCAGCGCCTGATGGCGGCCCAGCGGGCCTCCCAGGCCCGCCGCGCCGCCATCGCCAGCCAGATCGAGGCCCAAAGGCGCCTGGCCGCCCCCGTATGGGGCCGGGCCATGGACGCCCGCTTCTGGAAGGCCGCCACCGCCGCCGAGGCCGCCTACGTCTACGGCATCGCCACGCGCTTCGCCGACATGGACCCCGACGCGGCCATGGCGGCCCGCCGCTGCGAGGCCGAGGTTAACGAGCGCTGGGGGCTCGACCTGCGCGATGGGGAGCACCTCGACCCCGACCCGGCGGCCGTGGCTGACCCGGGGGCCCAGGCTCGGGCACGGGGGGCGGCCCCACTGCTGGACGGCGA